>DASSME010000001.1:0-23177 GCA_035689035.1 Longimicrobium sp.
CGCCCTTCCGCGCGCGGCGCTCCATCTCCCACATCCCGCCCAGCATGAAGGCGAAGATGAAGAGGGTGAGCACCCCGTTCCCAAACGCCCCCGCCACCGCGCCGGTCAGGTTGAGCACCGTACGCCCCACCTGCGGCCCACGCAGCGCCTGCTCCACGTACGCGGCCGCGTCGATGCCGCGCGTGGCCAGCATCCGCGCCACCGAGTCGGCCATCGCCTCCAGCTCCTTGCTGTAGGTGGGGATCTCGATCGCCAGCTGGCGCAGCGACACGCCTACGAACCCCACCAGCGCAAGACCGCTGATCACCACCACGAACACCACCAGCGCCACCGCCACGCCGCCGGCCACGTGGTGGCGCAGTCGGCGGGTCAACGGCTGAAGGAGCAAGGCCAGGAAGCCGGCCATCAGCACCGGGTTCAGCCACCCGGACGAGGCGCGCAGCCCGGCGGTGATCACCACCACGGCCGCCCCGCCGACCAGGAAGGGGAGCAGCCCACGCTTGGGTGAGGTCATCGAGCCTTTGCCGGTGGGGGCAGGTGTGGACGTGGTGTGTGCCATCCGCGCGTCAATCTACGCCCGGCGCGGCGATGCGGCAGGTGGGGCCGATCACCGCGCGTCAGGATCGACCAGGGAAAGGCCCGGCCCCGCCGTGATGGCGGACCGGGCCAGTTCTGCGTTTGGGCGCCCGCGCGGAGCTTCAGGACGCGATCCGCCCGCCGCCCAGCACCACGTCGCCACGGAAGATGACGGCGCTCTGGCCGGGGGTGACGGCCCGCTGCGGCTTCGCGAACTCCAGCCGGATGGCGCCGCCCTCGATCGCGGCAACCGTGGCGTCCACGGCGGGTGCGCGGTGGCGGATCTGCACCTGCACCGCGTCACCCGCGGCGGGCGGCGTGGAGAGCCAGCTCAGCTCGCCGATCTCGACATCCGCGCGGTGCAGCTCGTCCGCCGTGCCCACCACCACCTCGCGGCGCTCGGGGCGGGTTCCGATCACGTACAGCGGCAGCGGGCGCCCGCCGCCCAGCCCCTTGCGCTGGCCCACGGTGTAGCGCGCGTAGCCGTCGTGCCGGCCGATCACCTCGCCGGTGGTGGTCACCAGCTCGCCGGGGGCGAGCGCCGCGTGGTCCGCCCCCAGCCGCTTGCCCAGGAAGCGGGGGTAGTCGCCATCGGGCACGAAGCAGATCTCCATGCTCTCGGGCTTGTCGGCCGTCTCCAGCCCCAGCTCACGGGCGATCGCGCGGACCTCGGGCTTGGTCAGCTCGCCCAGGGGGAACATCAGCTGCGGGAGCATCTCGGGCGGGAGCGCCCACAGGAAGTAGCTCTGGTCCTTGTTGGCGTCCACCCCGCGGAGAAGGACCGGCCGCCCCTCGCCGTCCGCCCCCATCCGCGCATAGTGGCCGGTGGCGATGGCGTCGCACCCCAGCATCTTCCCGCGGCGCAGCAGGTCGCGGAACTTGGTGTTGCCGTTGCAGCGCACGCATGGGTTGGGGGTGCGCCCGGCGGCGTACTCCTGCACGAAGTCGTCGATCACGTCGCGCGTGAACTCGCGCTCCACGTCGAACACGTAGTGCGCGATCCCCAGCCGGTTGGCCACGGCGCGCGCGTCCATGATCCCGTCCAGGCCGCAGCAGCTGCGGGTGGGGCCGGTGAGCTCGGCCTCGGCCTCCTGGTAGCAGAAGGTCTTCATGGTCACGCCGATCACGCGGTGGCCCTGCCGCACCAGCAGCGCTGCCGCCACCGAGCTGTCCACCCCGCCTGACATCGCCACCAGGACGGTCTTCTTCTCCATCACCCTGCGCTTCTCTCACGTCGTCGTAATCGGTTCCGGAGCGAAGATGTACCCCGCTGCGGCGTCCGGGTGCGTTCAACTGGCGCCGGTCAGTGGCGGCCGTGTACGGCTTCGTGCCGGGCGATCAGCGCCTCGGGCGGCGTGCGGGCGATGATGCGGCCGATCGCGTCCAGCGGCAAGTCGTCGACAGAGCGGAAATGGATGCAGCTCTTCCCCATGTCGAGCCTCTTTCCCGCCGCCGCGAACGCCTCGCGCAACTCGCGCTCGAGGTCGGGGTTGCCGTAGACGCAGGTGAGGTACAGCGCGTAGTAGTTCTTCTGCGCCGCGATGGCGGCGAACGAGAGCGGCTGGTTGTTGTAGGTGTGGGGATACCGCTCCAGCGGCACGCCGTAGCCGATCATCCCGTACGCCATCGCCTCGCGGTACCCCTCCGGCAGGTGCCGCAGCACCGCGTCGCGCACGGCGGATACGACCTGGCGCCGCTCTTCGGGGAGCTCGGCCAGGTACTCGTCGACGGTGGATGCGGTGCTGCGCGGCATGAGGGTCTCCCCGGTGGGATGGAGGAATCGATTCGGCGGATGTTTTTCGTCGGCTACGCAGAGCCGCCCGATTCCCGGACGCGTTCGACGATCGCGGGGAACACCTCCAGCACGCGGCCGATCTCCGCGTCCGTGGTTCCCCAGCCCAGCGAGAAGCGCACCGACGGGCCGGCGATCTCGCGGGCGATCCCCATCGCGGTGAGCACGTGCGACGGCTCCACCGCGCCGCTGGAGCACGCCGACCCCGACGACGCGGCGATCCCCTCCAGGTCCAGCGACATCAGCAGCGCCTCGGGGTCCGCGCCGGGGACGGAGACGTTGCTCACCGTGGGGAGCCGGGGCGCGCCCGCGGCGTTGACCACCAGGCCGGGCACCCGCTCGCGCAGCCCCGCCTCCAGCCGGCCGCGCAGCGCGCCGATGCGTGCCATCGCCTGCTCGCGCTCGGCTTCCGCCGCGTACGCGGCGGCGGCGAAGCCCACGGCGCCCGCCACGTCCTCGGTGCCCGGCCTCAGGCCCCGCTCCTGCCCGCCGCCGAAGAGGAGCGGCTTGAGCGCGGTGCCCCGCCGCACGTACAGCGCGCCGATCCCCTTGGGCCCACCCACCTTGTGCGCGCTGAAGGCCAGCAGGTCCACGGCGGCCTGGTCGGCGCGCACGGGCACCTTCCCCAGCGCCTGCACCGCGTCGGAGTGGAACACCACCCCCGCCGCGCGGCAGCGCGCGCCGATCTCGCCCACCGGCTGCAGCGCGCCCACCTCGTTGTTCGCCCACATCACCGAGACCACCGCCGGCCGCCGCGCCAGCGCCTCGTCCACCGCGCCGAGCCGGACCACGCCGTTCCCGTCCACGGGGAGGACGATCACGCGCGCGCCCTCTTCTTCCGCCGCGTGGGCACTGGCCAGCACCGCCTTGTGCTCGATGGCCGACACCGCGACCGGCGCGCCGCGCACCTGCCGGGCGCGCCCCAGGACCGCCACGCCGTCGGCCTCCGTCCCCGCGCGGGTGAAGACGATCTCCTGCGGCGACGCGCCGATCACGGCCGCCAGCCGCGCCCGCGCCTCCTCGAGCGCGGCCCGCGCTTCGCGGCCGTAGCGGTGGATGCTGGACGGGTTGCCGAAGCGGCCTTCCAGGAACGGGAGCATGGCCTCGCGCGCCTCGGGGCGCACGGGCGCCGAGGCCGCGTAGTCCAGGTAGATGCCCGTGTCCGTCATCGCGCGCCCCACCGTCCAACCTGTGTGCAACGATGCCGCCCGAAGCGGTTCATCTTCAATCCCATCAAACGCTTACGAAAGGCTTGAGGCATCCTGTTCACCGTGATACATTGCGGGGTGCGCAGCCGATTCTCCCCGCCCGAGGTCCCCATGATCCCACCCCTCCCCACCGCCCAGCCGCCGGTGTTCCGTACCACCGTGCACGGCACCGTCTTCGGCGACCGCGCGGCGCACGTGGGCGAGGTGGAGCCCGGTGACACGCTGCTGCTCATCCCCGACCCGCCGATGGAAGACGACCCCGAGGTGTGGGTGCACATGGCGGGCGGCGACCCGCTGGGCCACCTCCCCCCCGAGGTGAACCGGTGGCTGGCGCCCTGGCTGCTGCGCGGCGGTTCCGCCACCGCCACCGCCGTGAAGGTGCGCGGCCCCGACGCGCCCAGCTGGAAGCGCCTGCTGATCGAAGTCCACTGCGCCGACACGTCGGCGGCCTGAATATAGCCAAAGCGGGCCGGTTTTGCTTTGGGACCCTCCGGGGCAACCCCTCACCTGGAGCAGCGCACCGCCGCTGTCGTTACGCCGTCTCGTCCGCCGGCCGAGCGCATTCAGTGCTGGTAGAGGGTGAATGCACGGTCGAGCCACACTACGTGCAGCACCTGGTTGCTGCGGAACCCCACCAGCGGCGCCATCCCGCTGAAGCGGATGGCGATGAAGTCCACGTCGTCGGTGATCCCCGCCGGGATCGGTGCCCGGATCGAGGCGCGGCCGATCTTCTCGGAGCCCAGCCCGTGCCGCGGCGAGTTGCGGATCTGTGCCCACGTCATCGCCGACAGCCGCTTGAGCGTGAGCGCGAATGCGGCCTGCTCGTGCCGCTCACAGCTGGTCACGCAGAACGGCGGAGCCAGGTAGCGCAGGCAGAAGATCGGCGTCAGCCCGTCGGTGGAGCCCGTGCCGCTCTCGCGCGGCGTGATGCGCTCGCCGCGGTTCTTGGCGTGCGGGCTGACGAAGCGGGCCACGGCGCACCGTCAGACCGTGACGTAGTCCTTGAAGTAGTCGCGCAGCGCCGCGTGGGTGATCACGCGGTTGCGGTCGCCGTTCTGGTACGCGTCGATCCAGGGGCGGTCTTCGTGCGTCATGTTGCGCAGCTTCCACGCCGAGTACTGGCCGAACACGTCGTACACCTCGTCGAGCAGCTGCGCCGCGGCGGGCTCATAGCTTTCGATGTCGAGGTTGGCGGGGGAGGGGATGTGCCCCGAGCCCCACTGCCTGTACTGGCGGTACAGCTCGGGCACCACCGGCCCGTGCTCCCACGCCTCGATGCGCTCGCGGAAGAGCGGCGTGCCGTGCAGCGCGAGGTGGTAGCCCTGCGCGTAGTACACCAGCTTCTGCAGCTTGAGGTTGGTGATCCCGTCACCGACGGTGTCGTCGGCCTTGGCCAGGAAATACTCCGCCACCTTCCGCACGCTCAGCATGCCCCCTCCTCCCGCTCAGCCCCGATCAAAGCCAACAAAGTAAGCGAGTCAACGCTAATCATCCCCCTCTCCATCGTCAAGCGCCATGGCTCAAAATGATCAACTTTGAAGAACATGGACATCTGCCGGGAAGCCGGCGGGAACGCACGGCAGCGAAGGCGCGGCACTTCTCCGCGTCTCCGCCGCCCCGTGCAGGCACCGGGAATTCCTGGACGCCCGCGGGTGGTGCGGATCGCAGCGTGATCAGATGCTGCGGACGGGGAGGGTGACCACGTCGTCCACCTCCATCGTTTCGTGGACGAAGAAGGGCTCGCCGTACTCCCGGCGGATCAGCGAGCCGTAGCGGGCGGCGTGCATGCGCACCTGGTCGTACAGCGGCCGGTCGCCGCCGGGGAACACCTCGCCGCCCCACGTCTTCCCGTCGAACTGCGACGAGTAGCAGCGCACCGCCTCCATCTTGGTCTCGATGAAGTCGGTGACGTCGACCACGAAGCTGGGCTTCACCGCGTCTTCGCGGTAGGTGAGCGCGTACAGCAGCTTGTGCGGGCGGTGCGGCGCGCCGGGCGCGGGGTACTTCGACAGCCCCGCCAGGAAGCACGCGTCGTAGGCCAGCTGCGTGGCGATGCGGTGGTCCGGGTGGCGGCCGGCGGTATAGGGGAGGATCACCACGCGCGGCCGGAAGGCGCGGATGTAGCCGGCCACCAGCTGCCGCGTCTGGTCGTTGTTCGCCAGCCCCGCGTCGGGGAGGCCGGCGTTGCGGCGCGCCAGCACGCCCAGCACCTTCGCCGCGGCGTCGGCCTCGCGCCCGCGCAGCTCGGCGCTGCCGTCGGTGCCGCGCTCGCCCATGGTCAGGTCCAGGATCCCCGTGCGGTGCCCCTGCGCCGCCGCGCGCGCCATGGTGCCGCCCACCAGCAGCTCCACGTCGTCCCGGTGCGCGGCGATGGCCAGCAGGTCCACCGGCGGGGCGAGCGGTTCGGTCGCGTCGGTCACGTCAGGTCGGCGGTCGGGGGCGGGCGCGAGGCGCGGGACGGATCGTGCCCCCACGCCGGAAAAGGCCGCCAAGATGCGGAACCCCCGCCCCCCGCGCAACGAGCGCGTGGGAGCGGGGGCGGCGGACCTCGGTCGATCTCCCGCCGAGGCGGAGCGCCCGGTCAGGATTCCGCGGGCCCGGCCGTGCTCTGCGCCGACGCCAGCCGCAGGTCGCGGGCGAGCGCCTCGATGGCACGGTCCACCCGCTCGCCTCCGTCGGTGAAGCGCGCTTCGTGGAACGCGTACCACTCGGCGGTGGAAAGCTGCGAGGCCGGGCGGACGTTGTGCCAGATCTCCTGGTCGAACGTCACCATCCACTCGTACGTGGCGCGGAGCACCGCCTGCGTTTGCGGGCTCGCCAGCCGCGTGGCCAGGCTCAGCACCGAGCGCAGCTCCATCAGCAGCTGCCACGAGGCGGACGCGAACTCGTCGCACGCGGCCCGCTGCTGCGCCTGCGGCTCGGGGGCGGCGTAGCCGTACGAGACCTTGAAGGCCGAGAAGAGGTACTTCCACGCCAGGGTGGAGAACTGCTCCAGCAGGCGGATCTGCGAGGCGATCACCTCGGCCTGCCGCGCCAGCCGCGCCTCTTCCAGCGCCTTGCGCCGGGCGGTGCCGTCGTCGAGCCGCGCCTTGATCCAGGGCGCCAGCAGGCCGGTGAGCACCGCGCCCGCCACCAGCAGCGCCACCTTCTCCCAGAACTCCGGGTCTGCCAGGAAACCCATCCGCGCGGTACGAAAAGGGGGGAACGATCGATCGTGCCAGCCGGGGAGACGGCGCCGGCGCTACTCGTACCGCAGCGCCTCCACCGGGTCCAGCCGCGCTGCCTTGGCCGCGGGGTAGAGGCCGAAGACGATCCCCGCGAACGCCGCCATCCCGATCGACGCGGCCACCGCCCACAGCGGCACCTGGGCGGGGACGGGGGTGACCGTGCGCAGCATCCAGGCGAAGAAGGAGGCCAGCAGGATGCCGATCCCCCCGCCCACCACCGTCACCGTGACCGACTCGACCAGGAACTGCCACAGGATCTCACGGCGGGTGGCGCCCAGCGCCTTGCGCACGCCGATCTCGCGGGTGCGCTCGGTCACCGAGATCATCATGATCCCGATCACCCCCACCCCGCCCACGATCAGCCCGATCCCCGACAGCACCAGCATCACCGCGAAGAACACGCCGGTCACCTTGTTGAACACCTCGGTGAACTGCTCGGGCCTGGTGAGCACGAAGGTGTTGTCGGCGCCCGGCCGGATCCCGCGCGAGATGCGCAGCGCCGCGGTCACCTGGTCCATCGCCTCTTCCTGCGTGGCGCCGCTCGCGGTGACCACCAGCAGCTGCATGAAGTCGGTGGTGACCCCCAGCCGCCGGTGCAGCGTCTGCGCGGGCATGATCACCCAGTCCTTGAACTGGCTGGAGAACAGGTTGGGCGTCTGGCGGAACACCCCCACCACCGTGATCAGCTCGCGCCCCACGCGCACCTGGCGGCCGACGGGATCGCGCTCGCCGAACAGCTCGCCGGCAAGGTGCTCGGAGATCACCCCCGCCGGCGCGGCGTGCGCCTCGTCGCTCTCCACGTAGTTGCGGCCGCGCAGGAACTCGCCGTCGATGTACTCCACCCAGCGCCAGCCGCGCCCCAGCACCGGGATGTTGAGGACGCTCTTGGACCCCCACTTCACGTCGGCCTGCGTGTCGATGGCGGCCGCCACCGCGTGCACCGCGGGAAGGCGGGAGAGCAGGTCGGCCTCGGCGAAGGTGATCGGCGGCTTGCCGGCCCAGGGCGGCTTCTCGGTGCCGTCGTCCACCCGGATGGCGGTGTTGTCGAAGCGGTCCACGATGAAGTTCTTGGGCCCGATCGCTTCCACCTGCTCCAGCACCGTGCCGCGCAGGCCGCCGATCGCCGCCGCCATGGTGATCACGACGGTGACGCCGATCACGATCCCCAGGATGGTGAGCGCGGCGCGCACCTTGTTCGAGCGGAGCGCGTCGAGCGCGATCCCCACCCCTTCGAAGGTCGAGGTCAGGTTCATCGGGCTCCTCACTCGCTCCGCAGCGCCACGATCGGGTCCAGCCGCGCCGCACGCCACGCGGGGTACACGCCCGCCGCCAGGCCGACGCCGATCCCCAGCCCCAGCCCCAGCACGATCGACCCCGGCGACACCCGCGCGGGGAGCGGCGACACCGCGGTCACCAGCGCCGCCAGCAGCAGCCCCAGCCCGATCCCGATCACCCCGCCGGCGCCGGAAAGGGTGGCCGACTCGATGATGAACTGCACCAGGATGTCGCGCCGGCGCGCGCCCAGGCTCTTGCGCACCCCGATCTCGCGGGTGCGCTCGCTCACCGACACCAGCATGATGTTCATGATCACCACCGCGCCCACCACCAGCGACACGCCCACCAGGAAGGGAAGGGCGATGATCAGGAACCTGGAGATCTTGTTCCAGAAGCCCAGCACGCTCTCGCTGGTCTCCACCGCGAAGTCGCTCTCGGCTCCCGGGCGCAGCCGGTGGCGGATGCGCATCAGCCCCTCCATCTCGCTCATGGCGACGGGGACCAGGTTCTGGCCCGGCACCTTGAAGCTGATCTCCTCGGCCACGTCGTAGCGGTACATCGAGCCGTTGATCGGCGAGCGGAAGGGAGCCACCACGAAGTTGTCCACCGACTGCCCGAACACCGTCCCCTGCTTCTCCAGCACGCCGATCACGCGGTACGGGTAGCCGCCGATGCGCACCGTCTTCCCCAGCGAGCGCACGCCCGGGAACAGGCGCCGCACCACGTCGTGCCCCAGCACCACCACGGGGACGCCGCGCTCGGCCTCCTGCTCGCTGAAGGGGCGCCCCTCGGCCAGCTCGTAGTCACGGATGCGGAAGAAGGAGGCCGACGAGCCCACGATCCACGCGTTCTTGACGCTCTTTCCCGCCGCGTTGCCCACGGGGGCGACGCCGTTGGAGTTGTAGGCGAGCGTGCCGGGCGTCTGCAGCCGCTCGCGCAGCCACTCGGCGTCGGCCACCTGCAGGCGCGGGCGGCGGCGCCAGGCGCGGCGCCGGGCGTCGTCGTTGAAGCCTCCCTCCTGCGGGACGCGGCGGACGGTGACGGTGTTGTAGCCGAACATCTTCCCCGCGAAGTCCTCCTTCATGTAGGCGTCCATCCCCTTCAGCACGGTGATCACCGCGATCAGGAAGGTGACGCCCACCACGGTGCCCAGCACCGTGAAGAAGGCCCGCAGCTTGTTGGCGCGGATCATCGCCAGCGCGATGACCACCGCCTCGCGGATGTCCATCCTACCCCTCCGACAGCGCCGCCGCGGTCGCGGCCCGCGCGCCGATCCACTCGGTGCCGGCGGGGACCGGCACCTGGCGGCGGTCGCTCTCGATCACCCCGTCGCGCAGCATCACCACGCGCTCGGCGTGCGCGGCGATGTCGGGCTCGTGGGTCACCATGATGATGGTCTGCCCCTCGTCGTGCAGTCGCGCGAAGAGACCCATGATCTCCTCGCTGGTCCGCGAGTCGAGGTTCCCGGTGGGCTCGTCGGCCAGGATGATGGAGGGCCGCGTGACCAGCGCGCGGGCGATGGCCACGCGCTGCCGCTGCCCGCCCGAGAGCTGGTTGGGGCGGTGGTCCAGCCGGTCGCCCAGGTCCACCGCCTTCAGCGCCTCGGTGGCGCGCTGCCGGCGCTCCTTCTTCCCCAGCCCGCCGTAGACCAGCGGCAGCTCCACGTTCTCCAGCGCGGTGGAGCGGGGGAGGAGGTTGAAGGTCTGGAAGACGAAGCCGATCTCGCGGTTGCGCACGCGGGCCAGGTGGTCGTCGTCCAGCGCCGCCACCGAGTGGCCGTTCAGCACGTACTCGCCCGCCGTGGGCGTGTCCAGGCAGCCGATCAGGTTCATGAAGGTCGACTTTCCCGACCCCGAGGGCCCCATGATCGCCACGTACTCGTTGCGCTCGATCACCAGGTCCACCCCGCGCAGCGCGCGCACCGTCTCGGCGCCCACGTCGTAGTGCTTCTCCAGGCCGCGCACCTGGATCACCGGCGCACCCGGCGCGGTGCTCACGACGCCGCCTTTCCGTTGCCCACCCCCTGCCGGCCCCTGGGCGCGGGGGCCACGTGCACCGGCGCGTCGGCCTCCAGCTCGCGGATGGCGTCGAAGGGGCCCGACACCACCTGCTCGCCCTCCCTCACCCCGCGCTTCACCTCGAAGTACTGCTCGCCGGCCACGCCCACCTCCACCGGCGTCCACACCGCCTTGCCGTCGCGCATCACGAACACGCCCTCCACCTCGTCGGCCTTGCGGTGCGCGTCGGCCTGCGGCGCGTCGGTGGCGGCGTCGGCGCCGGGCTGCTGCTCGCCCTTGAACTTCTTCCCCTGCCGGTCGCGCACGGTCACCGCCAGGATCGGCACCGAGAGGGTGTGCGGGCGCTGGTCGGTCACGATGTCGGCGGTGGCCGAAAGGTCGGGGCGCAGCTCGGCGGGGGGATGGTCCAGGGTGACGATCACCTCGAAGTCCACCGCCTGCTCGCCCCCGCTCCCGGTGGACGAGGCCAGCCCGGTCTGCTGCGCCGCGCTGTTGCCGATGCGCGTGACCTTGCCGGTGAAGACCTGCCCGGGGAAGGCGTCGATGCGCAGCAGCGCGCTGTCGCCCACGGCCAGGCGGGGGACCTCGGTCTCGTCGACCTTCACCTTGGCCTCCATCACCGACAGGTCGGCCACGGTGAGCAGGAGCGAGCCCGGGTTGTTCATCGTGCCGATGATCGCGGTTTCGCCCTCGTGGATGTTGAGCCGGGTCACGCGGCCGCTCATCGGCGCCACGATGGTGGTCTTGCGGAGGTTGTCGCGCGCCTGCGAGAGGTTGGCCTGGGCCTGCTGCACCGCGTACTGCGCGGCCTGCACGGTGGCCGCGGCGACCTGCGCCTGGGTGCGGGCGTTGTCCACCTCCTGCGCGGCGATCAGGTCGCGCCCCTGGGCCAGCTGCTCGGCGCGGCGCTGGTCGGCCTCGGCCTTCAGCTGCTGCGCGCGGGCCTCGGCCTGGCGGGCGCGGTTCTGGGCCACGCCGGCCTCGGCCTGGCGCACCGCCGCCTCGTACTGGCTGGGGTCGATGCGCAGCAGCAGGTCGCCGCGGTTCACCCACTGGCCCTCTTCCACGGCGAGCTGGATCACGCGGCCGCTGATGTCGGCGCTGATGTCGACCTTGCGCTTGGGCTGGATCTTTCCGCTGGCGGTGACCAGCGCCACCAGGTCGCGGCGCGCCACCGCCTCGGTGCGCACCTCGCGGCCGGCGCCCTTCCCCTTGCCGGCCATGGCCGCGAAGCCCACCCCCACCACCACCACGACCACCCCCAGGGCGATCAGGAGCTTCTTCATCTTGCTCACCGTTCCATGCCGGGATGCGGGGTCAGCGCAGCGGGCGGCCCACCAGGGCCTCGAGCGCCGCGAGTGACTTGTGGTAGTTGTACACGGCGTCGATGCGCGCCTGCTCGGCCAGCGACAGCGAGGTCTGCGCGTCGGTCACCTCCACGCTGCTGGCCACGCCGAAGCGGAAGCGCTCCTGCGCCAGGCGCAGCTCCTCGGTCGCCTTGGAGACCACCTGGTCCTGCAGCTGGGCCACGCGGAAGGCGGTCTGCAGCCCCAGCAGCGCCGCGCCCAGGTCGCTGCGCAGCTTGAGCTCCTGCGAGCGCACCGCCAGCCGTGCGTCTTCTTCCTGCACCCGCGCCTCTTCCACCTGCCGCTCGCGGGCCAGCCCGTTGAACAGCGGGAGCGACAGGGAGAGCCGCGCCGCCATCGGGTCGCCGCGGAAGCCGAAGGGGAACGACGGGTTCCCGGCACGCACCACCGAGCGCACGCTGTCGGCGACCACCGGGCTGCTCACGTTGAAGGGCGCGCAGTTCTCGAGGCTCGCGCCGATCAGCGGGGCCAGCTGGTTCCGGTAGGTGCAGTCGTTGAACTGGCTGGCCGTGTTGCTCAGCGCCCGCGCGTACCCGGGCGACAGGTCGCGCACCGCGTTCACCGATCCCCCGAAGCCCACCTGCATGCTGAGCGTGGGCAGGTACTGGCTGCGCGCCACGCGCACGCCCGTGCGCGCCGCCTGCGCGGTGGCGCGGGCCGACAGGAGGTTGGGGTTGCCCTGCAGCGCCTGCTGCTCGAGCTGGTCCACCGTCCAGGTGGGCTCGAAGAGGTTGAAGGTCGAAGCCAGGCGGGTGTCGGCGGGGATCTCGCGGCCCATGGCGAGGCCCAGGCGGAGCAGCTCGGTCTGGTAGGTGTTGCGGCGCTGCAGCACGTTCACCTCGGCCTGGCCGCGCTCCACCTCGGCGCGGCGCAGGTCCAGCGGCGTCCCGGCGCCCACCTCCAGGCGGGCGCGCGCCAGCCGCTCGTGCTCCTGGGTGCGCCCCAGCTCACGCTGCGCCTGCTCGGCCTGCTCCCACGCCTGCAGCGCGGTGAGGTACTGCTGCCGCACCTGGCTCACCAGGTTGGCCTCGTACCCCGCCACGCGCTGCACGGTCGCCCGCTCCTGCGCCCGCATGAGCCGCGGCTGCATCAGCTTGGAGCCGCTCATCTGGTAGGAGAAATCGAGCCCGTACCCCGACGAGTACACCGCCGGCTGCTCGGCGATGGTCACCGTTCCCGAACGGCGCGTGCCGCCGGCCACGTACCCCAGCGACCCGCTCACGCTCGCGGAGGGGATGAAGTCGGCCCGCGCCTGCCGCACGGCCGCCCGCGCGGTGCGGGTGTCGTTCTGCTGCTGCAGCAGGTCGGGGTTGGCCTCGCGCGCGGTGGCCACCGCCTGCTCCATGGTGAGCGGCGGCCCCTGCGGCTGCTGCAGCGCCGGCGGAGGGGGCGGGGTGGCGGGCGTGGTCTGCTGCGCGGCGGCGGGGGCCGCCGCGGCAAGGGCAAGCGCAAGGGCGGCGCCTGCGCGCCGCGGACGAGAGCGGTTCATGGGTCGGTTCAGCGGGTTGTGCAGAGAGGGGGCGAGCCGTGCCCGGGGGGGGAGTACGGCCTGCTTCCCGAAAGGTTTCATCCGGCGGCGCGGGCCTTCAGCAGCTCCGTGCCAGGCGCGAAGAAGGTGAGCATCCCCAGCCGCAAGACGAACCGGATCGCCGGCGCATGGGGGTGGAGAAGGTGTCGGCGACCCTGGACGCCGGCGGCGCGGGTCGCGGCGGGGCCCGGGGCGGCGCCGCGGGCGCGGCCGATTGGAGGACGGGGGTGCTCATGGGCGCTCAAATGGGTCTATTTCCGTGGCGCGCGCCGGGGACGGCCCCGGGGGGAGGGGGAGGACGGAAATCTAACCGCGCGAAGGGGACGTGTAAACGCGCGTCGTGAGGATAAGGGGCGGAGCCGCCGTCACTTGGGCGGCGGGCCCGGACGCGCGCGGGCGCCGGAAGGCCCGAAGCCCTCCGGCGCCCGCGGACGGCGTCGGTGCCCGCGCTTTCCCGGCGCCTGCGCTTTCCCGACGCTTCAGCGCGGCAGCTCGGTGCGCACGGCGCGGTACTGGCGCGCGGGCACCTCGACGCGGATCACGCGGTTGAGGTCGTCCACCCACACGTCGGCTGCGGCGGCGCCCTGCGCCTGCACCACCAGGTGGAAGAGGCGCACGGTGCGGCCGGCCACCTGCACCGGCTCCTCGCCGCGGTTGGTCACCGTGGCCACCACCTGCTTGTTCTCGCGGGGGACGATCACGGGCACCCGCCCGGCGTGGGTGCGCTGGGCCAGGAAGTAGTAGTGGTGGGCCACCCCCTCGTCCAGGACGACGGCGCCGGCGCTGGCGACGTACTCGCGCAGCTGCTCGCCCGCGCCGGTCACGATCTTCTGGCTCACCCGCCCCTCGGCGATGGTGCCCACGATGCGCTTGGGGGCGTCGCCGCTCACGTCCACCTGGTACTGCACGGGGTCGGCGCCCACGCCCTGCGCGCGCAGGCGCGGGGCCAGCGACAGGCTCCCCTCCGCAAGGCGCAGGTCCACGCGGCCGCTGGCCGTGGTCACGGCGCCCGCGCCGGTGCCGGCCTGGGTGATGGTGAAAGTCTCGGTCCCTACCTCGCGGTCACCCACGTATACGCGGAAGGTGCCCTGGTCCACCGTCTGCGCCGCGGCCGGCGTGGCGGCGGCGAGAACGGGGATCAGCAGGCCCAGCACTCGGTTTCGAATCATTTTATGGCTCCCGGGACGTGCGGTTGAAGCCCGTCCCCAAGGGGTTCAGTGCAGAACAGTACACCCCGGCTACGCGCAGAGGTCCGACGCAAGGACGGTGCGAGGGAGGGATGGTGGGATGCGCCGTGCCGCGCGGGGAGGGGAAAACTCCATTGCGGGAGGATACTTGCGCCCGGCACCGATACTCGCGTGGAGTCCGCGAAGGCGGACTTTCCGATGTTCCAGCGGCGGGTTTCAACCCGCCGTCGTCCGCGCGGCGGAGGGGCACGCCCCCAAAACAAACCGCGGTTCCAGCACTCGTGGAACCGCGGCCCGATGTCGATGTCGATCTTGACCGGTGTACGGCCGAAACGGCTACTGCAGGAAAGTCTCCAGGAAGCGGGCCCGCGACTGGTGGCGCAGGCGCAGAAGCGCCTTCTCCTTGATCTGCCGCACGCGCTCGCGGGTGATGCCGAAGCTTTCGCCGATCTGCTCCAGCGTGAGCGGCTCGGTGTCGCCCAGCCCGAAGTACAGGCGCAGCACCTTGGCCTCGCGCTCGGTGAGCGTGCTCAGCGCTTCTTCGATGGTTCGCTTGAGGGCGCCCTCGTAGACGTCGTCGTCGGGGCCGGGGGAGAGCTGGTCGTGCAGGTAGTCCAGGAGCTGGCCGTCTTCGCCGGGGACCAGGGGGGCGTCGAGGGAGAGGTACACCTGGCTCATGGCCAGCGCGTGGCTGATCTCGTCCTCGGGCACCTCGAGCTCCACCGCGATCTCCTGCAGGGTGGGCTCGCGCCCCAGCTCCTGCGTCATCGCGCTGCTGCGCCGGCCGATGCGGTGCACCGCGCCCGCGCGCGAAAGGGGAACCCGCACGATGCGGCTCTGCTCGGCCAGCGCCTGCAAGATCGCCTGCCGGATCCACCACACCGCGTAGGAGATGAACTTGATCCCCTTGGTCTCGTCGAACTTCCGCGCGGCGCGGATCAGGCCGATGTTCCCCTCGTTGATCAGGTCGGCCAGCGACACGCCCTGGTTCTGGTACTTCTTCGCCACCGCCACCACGAAGCGCAGGTTGGAGCGGACCAGCGTCTCCAGTGCCTCGTTCTCGCCCTCGCGGATGCGCCGGGCGAGCCGCGCCTCCTCGTCGCGGTCGATCAGCGGATACGCGCTGATCTCGCGCAGGTACTGGTCGAGCGACTCGGACTCGGAGGCGATCTTCTTGGCGGTGCTGAACGACATGGGGGGCTCCGGTTCAGCGGAACGGGTCGGTATTCCGCCGGATGGCGGCCAGATGGAGGGGCTTTCAGAACTTCAAGTAGGCTGCGCCGGTACGGCGGGGGCGAGCCACTGTTTGCGCTTGGCGCTGAGGGAGGGTCGTGGATCGTTCATCACGGGCCACGGCTGGAGTATGACAGGGCGCCTACGGGGTGTCAAGCCCCCCTCCGGACGTTTTCTCCGCGCCGCTCCCAGGATGCCCGCCACCGCTCGCAAAGTGCTGCTGCGCCGCTCCTTTCGCACCCCACGCGCCGCCCGGCGTGCCACGGTTTTCCCCCTGCCGCCGACCGCGATTGCACTCGGGCATGGACTACGGAATACCGAACCCTGTTCGGCATCCGAATCTTTTTTCATGGGTACCAATCTTTGACGGCCGCGGCAGCTGCGTCGGGAGGGGCCGCTTCCGGCGCGGTTCGGCTGACCTGCATCACACTAAGACGCGGAGTACCGCGGTCGTCGTTTCCTCTGCGTCACCGGGATCCCCGCGTGAAAGCCCGCGCATGCTGTCGTGGCGATGATCGCCCCGACCGTCAACGCGAAACGCCCGGCGCCGCGGAAGGTGCGGCGCCGGGCGTGGCGGCGTCATCAGGATACGGGGCGGGTCAGTGCACCAGCTCGCCGATGCGGTTCCAGCGGACCCCGCTGAGCCACGAGAAGGGCGACAGACTGTCCTTTTCGTACGAGTAGTACACGAAGATCGGGCGCCCCTTGATGGCGGTGCCGTCCAGGAAGCCCCAGAAGCGCGAGTCCTCGCTGTTGTCGCGGTTGTCGCCCAGCGCGAAGAACTTGCCCGGCGGCACCACCACCGGGCCCCAGTTGTCGCGGCTGGGGCGGTAGTCGCTCCAGTGCGACGGCCGGTGCGCCAGGTACTGCAGCTGCCACAGCATGTCGTCGCTGGTGGGGTCGGTCAGCGGGTCGGTGTGGCGCGTGTACGGCTCAACCTGCGGGTGCCCGTCCAGGTACAGCACCTTGTCGCGCATCTCCAGCGTGTCGCCGCTCACCCCCACGATCCGCTTCACGTAGTTCCTGTGCGGGTCGTGCGGCGGGAGAAAGACGATCACGTCGCCCCGCTTGGGCGCGCTGAACGCCGGCAGGTGCTGGTGGGTGCCCGGGATCTCGGCGCCGTACACCGCCTTGTTCACCAGCAGGAAGTCGCCCACCATCAGCGTGCCTTCCATGCTGCCGGTGGGGATCTTGAACGCCTCGAAGAGGAAGGTGCGGATCACCAGGAAGAGCACGATGGCCGTGCTGATCGCCTTGGTCCACTCCCACATCCATCGGCCGGTGCTGATGGAGCCCCGCGCCTCGCCGGCGGTCTTGCGGCGCTCCTCGTCCACGCGCTCGGCCGAAAGGCGCAGGCGGCGCGGCTCGGGAAGGAGCACGGTCTGGTCGGCGTGCGGGTCGTGCATCGGCGGCAGGGGCAAGAGGTACTACGTTGCGGGGCGCGGGGTTACGCGCCCCGGGAGACGTACACGCGAATCGGGTGCCCGTTCCGGGGCCGCGGGGCCGGCGCAGGGGTGGGCGTGCGCGATCCGGCCATGCTCAACGGTAACGGAACCCCCGCCGCTTCGCCAAGCCCCGCGCCGCGAGCGGCGTGGAACGCGCGGCGAACGGACGCGCCGCGCGGGCGAACGGACGCGGCGTCAGGCGGCCGGAGCGCCGGACGGACGCCCCGCGGGTGCCGCCCCGATGCGCCCCGGCACCGGCGCGCGCTGCAGCGTCTGGAGCATCTCCCGCAGCTGCCCGCGCCGGCGCGCCTCCAGGATGTCGCAGGTGGTGCCGAACATCTGCCCCAGCGGGTGCAGCGCGAAGGTGCGGGTCCGCCCGCGCACCGAAGGGTCCTCGGCCACGAGCCGGGTTCCCGGCGCGTTCAGCGCCCGGAAATCGAGGTCGGTGGCCCGCCGCGCCGCGCAGTCGAGCCCCGTGCGAATCTCCACGCGCGAGAAGTGCCGCGCGGGGTTCGACGGCACCGGTTGCGGCGCGGGGTAGTCGTAGCGGAGCCAGACGTTGGTCACCGGCCCGGCGGTGGCGATCCGCGCGGTGTCCACGTACCAGGCGAGCTCGCTGGTGCGCGTGATCAGCGCCCACGCCGGCGCCCGCGTGGCGCGCTGCGCGCCCGCCATCGACGGCGTAATCACCGCCGCCACGAGAAGAAACGTCCTGATGCGCATCGGAATGACAGGCGGGGAGAGATCGATCGAACCACGCGTGGAAGATAGCACCGCGTTGGAAACATATGAAGCAATGCCGGATCCGGGACACCAGCAATACCGATCCGGATCTACAGTGGTTGGATCACACGGCTGAAGGCGTCACACGAGCAGCGGAGGAGAACGAGCAGCGGAGAACTGCGCCGGATTCTCGTGCAGTTCTCCGCTGCTCCGCGTTGCACTCCGCTGCTCCGTGGTGACCCGTCCGCCGAGCCGGCGCAACGCGGTGCGGCGCGCCGACGCAAAGTGCGCGAGTGCCAGAACGCACTCGCGCACTCACGCGCTCACGCACCCGTTTCGCCGTTCGATCAGTACGGGCTCGCCTCGTAGTTGTCGATCTGCGCGCGCTGCAGCTTGCCGCTGTAGTCGGCGTAGCAGACCTTGGTCTCGCTGTAGAACTCGTAGACCTCCCAGCCGCCCTCACGGTGGCCGTTGCCGGTCTGCTTCACGCCGCCGAACGGCAGGTGCGCCTCGGCGCCGATGGTGGGCGCGTTGACGTAGGTGATGCCGTTGTCCAGGTCCTGGAAGGCGCGGAAGCTCAGGTTCACGTCGCGCGTGTAGAGCGAGCTGCTGAGCCCGTACTTCACCTCGTTGTTGATGCGGAACGCCTCGTCGGCCTCGCTGAAGCGGATCACCGAGAGCACCGGCCCGAAGATCTCCTCGGTGGCCATCCGCGAGCCGGCCTGGATCCCGGTGAAGATGGTGGGCTGGAAGAAGTAGCCGTCGTCCAGCCCATCCCCCGTCGCGCGCTCGCCGCCCAGCACCAGCGTGCCCTCCTGCTTCCCGATCTCCACGTACTTCTGCACCTTCTCCAGCGCGCGCTGGTTGATCAGCGGGCCCACGTCCACCCCGTCGTCGTTGCCGTAGCCCAGCTTCAGCTCCTTGGCGCGCTCGACGAGCCGCTCCACGAAGCTGTCGTGGATCTGGTCGTGCAGCAGCAGCCGGCTGGTGGCGGTGCAGCGCTGGCCGGTGGTGCCGAAGGCGCCCCAGAGGACGCCGTCCAGGGCCAGGTCCAGGTCGGCGTCGGCCATCACGATCTGCGCGTTCTTGCCGCCCATCTCCAGCGAAAGCCGCTTGTGCAGCTCGCCGCAGACGCGGCCGATCTCGCTCCCCGTGGCGGTGCTGCCAGTGAACGAGATCACCGGGATGTCGGGGTGGGCGACGATGTGCGCGCCCACCTCGGCGCCGTAGCCGTGCACCAGGTTCACCACGCCCTTGGGGATCCCCGCTTCTTCCAGCACCTCGACCAGGAGGCTGACGGTGTGCGGCACGTCTTCGCCCGGCTTGATCACCACCGTGTTCCCGCAGACCAGGGCGGGAAACATCTTCCAGGTGGGGATCGCCAGCGGGAAGTTGAAGGGGGTGATCAGCCCCGCCACGCCGATCGGGCGGCGCACACTCATCGCCCACTTGCTGGCGAGCTCGCTGGGGACGGTCTTTCCCCAGAGCTGGCGCCCCATGGTGGCCGCGTAGAAGGCGGTGTCGATCCCCTCCTGCACGTCGCCCTTGGTCTCGGCCCACACCTTCCCCATCTCGCGGGTGGCGGCGCGGGCGATCTCGTCCTTGCGGGCCACCAGGATCTCGCCCACGCGGCGCAGGATGTCGCCGCGCGCGGGCGCCGGGGTAAGCCGCCAGCCGTCGAACGCCGCCCTGGCCGCCCTGGCCGCGCGGTCCACGTCTTCCTTCCCCGACCGAGGCCACAGGCCGATCAGGTCGCTGTTCCGCGCCGGGTTGCGGTTCTCGAAGTACTGCCCGGTAGACGGCTCCACCCACTCGCCGCCGATGAAGTTCTTGAACTTGTCCGCCATCGCTCCGTGTCTCGTTTCGGGTGCCACGCGGGTCCTGGGAAAGGCCGCCAATCTACAAGGGTGGGGAAGGGGGCGCGAGTGATGCCGCCGCGCTCGGCCGATGCGAGCGGCCCATCCGCCGCCATCGGCATGGGACGGCGTGTATCCGCCGGAGCGCGGACCGGGGGTCGGCGAGAGGTTGACGAAGCGGCGGGTTCCGTATGATGATCGTTCTCCTTTCCAGCAAGATCCCAGCATCCCGGATGAGCATCGCGGCCGCAATGCCTGACGTGAGCACGCGCGACCGCTACCGCGGCGCCCTGGCCGGCCTGGCCGCGGGCGACGCGGTGGGCACCACCGCCGAGTTCAGCCCGCCCGGCACCTTTCCGCCGCTGACCGACATGGTGGGCGGCGGGCCGTTCGGGCAGCGGCCGGGCGAATGGACGGACGACACGTCGATGGCGCTGTGCCTGGCCGAGAGCCTGGTGGAGCGGCGGGGCTTCGACGCGCGCGACCAGATGGAGCGCTACGTCCGCTGGTACCGCGAGGGATACCTGAGCAGCACGGGGAGCTGCTTCGACATCGGCATCACCGTGCGCGGAGCCCTGGAGCGCTTCCAGTCGTCCGGGAACCCCTTCGCCGGGTCGACGGACCCGCACTCCGCCGGCAACGGATCGCTGATGCGGCTGGCGCCCGTCCCGCTCTTCTTCGCAACCGACCCGGCGGCGGCCATCGAGCGCAGCGGTGAAAGCTCGCGCACCACGCACGGGGCGGCGGCCGCGGTGGACGCGTGCCGCTACTTCGGCGGGCTGCTGGCGGGCGCCGTCAGGGGTGTGGCGAAGAACGAGTTGCTGGGGGAGATGTACGCGCCGGTCGACGGATATTGGGAAGCGCACCCGCTCTGCCCCGAGATCGACGAAGTGGCGCGCGGCGCGTTCCGGGCCAAGTCGCCGCCCGAGATCATCGGGTCGGGCTACGTGGTGAAGTCGCTCGAGGCGGCGCTGTGGGCCTTCGCCACGACGGATTCGTTCGAGTCCGGGTGCCTGGCCGCCGCCAACCTGGGGAACGACGCCGACACCACCGCCGCCATCTACGGCCAGCTCGCGGGCGCCGTCTACGGCGTGGAGGCGATCCCGGCCGGGTGGCGCGCCCGGCTGGCGCGCCGGGCGCTGATCGAGCACCTGGCCGACGATCTGTACGACGGCTCCCGCGGCCGGTAGCGCGGCCGCACCGCCTCGGCCCGCCGGAACGCAGACGCCCCTGCCCGTTCGAGCGAGGCGGGGGCGTTTGCATGGGATACCGGTCCCTCGAAATACCGGTTCCCTCGAATCCGCTGAACCGCTTCCACCCGGGATCGACCGGCCATTCAGCGGCGCGTCGTCCGCTTCTCCGCCGGCGGTCCGCGGCTGCAGCTTCGGAATGAGCTGAGTGATCGAAATTTTTTAAAGTGGACATCTCTCCCCTCGCCACCCGATCGAGGAGAGCTCCACCCGATCGACGCAGTTGAGGGTGCCGCCCCCGGCGAGAAATCCCGGCGCACGCACGCGAGGATGTGCGGCACGCGACCGCTCACGACAGGGTGTCCGAACGGCGAACTGCTTCGATCGGGGGGACCGCGCATGCCGGGAGGATGGCGCGTCCGGGCCAGCGGCCGCGTGGACCTGCGCGATGACGTGCGTACAGCCTCGTGCTCCCAGGCCACACGGCTGCACGAAACGTTTTGATCCTCGGCGCGGAGGGAACGATGCGGATGCGAAGGGCCCGTCCTGATTCGCTCGGTGCGGGGTCCGGACATCCGGCGGGACGCGACCCCGTCACCCCCCCGCGCAGTCGCCGCAGGTGCCGTGGAAGGTGAGGGTGTGGTCCGAGACGGTGAAGCCGTGCTCGCGGCGGATCTCGGTGAAGACGTTCGGGTCCAGCCCGCGGGCGGGGACGGTGAACACGCGGTCGCACGAACGGCAGTGCAGGTGGTGCGCGTCCTGGCCCTCGCCGGCCAGCTCGAAGCGCTCGGCCGCGCCGCCGGTGGCCACCTGCCGCGCCACGCCCAGCCCGGCCAGCCACCCGAGCGTGCGGTACACCGTCACCAGGTCGGCGTCGCGCCCCACGGCCCCGTGCAGGTCGCGCACGGTGACGGCGCCGCCGGCCGCGTGCAGGGCGTGGATCACCGCGCGGCGGCTGCTGGTGATCCGGTGGCCGTCCTTGGACAGCCGTTCGAGGATCTCGGCGGGGTTCTCAGGCACGGAAACGATCCTGCGGAAGCAAGGGAGAGAAACATCGAATGGCTACGCCGCAGACATAAACGAAGCGACAATATATGTCGTCCATCCCCCGCGTCCATAGTCTTGATGGAAGATGGGTGGACGAACTGGCCGCTTCTTCTTGACCCCGCCGGGGGTGGGTGGTATCTTCCCCGCACACCGGAAGTGGCGGGGAGAACCATCTCTGAGCCGACAGTTCCGAGGCAGGGGCCTTCTTCTACGGCCAACGTCACGCCCCTAGCGGGAAGGCGGAAGCTCGCGGGGTTGGCACCCAACGTGTTTACAACACGGCTTCAGAATCCTCCCCGCTGTTTCCGACCCAGGCCGGCCTCGATTCACACTCGGGGCTGGCCTTTTTCACACGCCAGCCGCAAGGAGAGAACGGCGTGCCGACCGTCCGCGTGACCCGGCGGGTGCACTTCAACGCGGCGCACCGCCTGCACAACCCCGCGTTCTCCGACGAGGAGAACCGCCGCATCTTCGGCCCGTGCAACCACCCCAACTGGCACGGGCACAACTACGAGCTCGACATCACCGTCGAGGGCGAGCCCGACCCCGCCACCGGCTACCTGGTGGACCTGGGGCAGGTGCGCGACGCGGCCGAAGAGGTGCTGAAGGACGTGGACCACCGCAACCTGAACCTGGACGTTCCCTGGCTGCAGGGGATCATCCCCAGCACCGAGAACCTGGTGGTGGCGCTGTGGCGGCAGCTGGCGCCGCGCATCCCGCGCGGGCGGCTGGCGCGGCTGGTACTGTACGAGACTCCGCGCAACTGGGCGGAATACCGGGGCGAATGAGAGGGTGTCCGCGATGAGCACGAAGACCCACGACGTGGTGCACGACCGGCTGGAGGGGCGCGCGGTGGACGACGAGCCGGGGCAGCACCGCTACCGCGAGCTGGTGCGCGAGCAGCTGGCGCTGCTCGGCGAGGACCCGCGGCGCGACGGCCTGCGCCGCACCCCCGAGCGGGTGGAGAAAGCCATGCGCTGGCTCACCCGCGGTTACGACCTGTGCGTGGAAGACGTGATCCGCGGGGCGATCTTCGACGAAGACCACCACAACATGGTCATCGTCAAGGACATCGAGATGTATTCGCTCTGCGAGCACCACCTGCTGCCGTTCTACGGCAAGGTGCACGTGGCGTACATCCCCAACGGGCGGATCGTGGGGCTCAGCAAGATCCCGCGCGTGGTGGAGGTGTTCGCGCGGCGGCTGCAGGTGCAGGAGCGGCTCACCGAGCAGGTGGCCAGCGCCATCATGGAGGTGCTGCGGCCCGAGGGCGTGGGCGTGGTGGTCGAGGCCGCGCACCTGTGCATGATGATGCGCGGGGTGGAGAAGCAGAACTCGCGCACCATCACCAGCGCCATGAAGGGCGTGTTCCTGGACGACATCCGCACCCGCGAGGAGTTCCTTCGCCTGGTGCACCCGTCCGGCGGCTCGTCGATCTGACAGGGGACGGGGGACAGGGGACAGGGGACAGGGGACAGGGGACAGGGGACAGGGGACAGGGGACA
>DASSME010000002.1:0-38055 GCA_035689035.1 Longimicrobium sp.
GGCGCTCGGGCGCGGACGCGGCGGGCTGCTGCGCGGCCGGCGCTTCGGCCGCGGGGGCGGCGGGCTCGCCCGGCTGGCCCACCACCTGGCCGGGGCGGAGCGTGGGCGAGCCCTCGGCGCCGCCGCGGCCACGACGGCCGCGGCCGCCACGGCCACCCTCGCGCGGCGGCGCGGCGGCGGTGTCGGCGGCTTCGCCGCGCGCCTCGTCCACGTGGATCGGCTGCGGGCGCGGCGCGCCGGTGAGCGTGGGCGCGGGGAGCTTGGTGCCGCTGGCGGGGAGCGCCACCTCGTAGCGCCCCTCGGCCAGGCGGCGCACGTCCACCACCTGGTCTTCGTGGGCCTGGCGCAGGAAGCGGGTGAACTTGCTGAAGCCCAGCGCGTGCTCGTCGAAGCCCGCGTCCATCTCCAGCATCTTCCGCTTCACGTCGCCGTCGCGCGCGGTCTGGCCCTGGCGGCTCACCAGCGAGCGGACGGCGTGCTGCAGCAGCGAGTAGGCGTAAGCGCGCGGATCCTGCGCGGGCCCGCGCGCCGGCTCGGCGGCGCGCTCGCGCCGCGGCTCGGCCACGATCTCGGGCTCGGCGGCGCCGACGGGGAAGGCGGCGGCCAGCGACTCGCTCTCGCCCTCGGCGGCCGACGCGGCGGCGGCGGGCGCCTCGGCCGGCTCGTCGTCGCGGTGCAGGCGCAGCGGCGGCTCGGCCGCGGCGGCGGCGGGACGCTCGCGGTCACGATCCCGGTCCCGGTCGCGGTCGCGGTCGCGCCCGCGGCCCCGGTCACGGTCGCGGTCGCGCCCGCGGCCCCGCTCGCGGTCGCGACGGCCGTCGCGGTCGCGGCCCCAGCGCTCGGCGCGCGGCTCGAAGCGCTCGGCGGCGGCCTCGCCCTCGTCGTCTTCCTCGACCGGGGCGACCTCGAACTGGCCGTTCTCCACCTTGTGCAGGCGGATCAGCCCCTTCTCGGCGGCCACCTGCACGAACTTGCTGAACTTGCTGTACCCCTCGTCCTTCTCGTCGAAGTTGGGGTCCAGGTCGATCATCACCTGCTTCAGCCGGTCGGTGCGCATGCTGTCGCCCGAGGCGGCCATCTTCTGCGCCGCCTCGCGCACCAGCAGCCACGGGTCGCGGCGCATGGCGCTCTGCTCGCCCTCGCGCACCAGCCCGCTGAGCGCGTGGTAGCTGTAGTACTCGTCGCAGTTCTGGATCAGCAGGTCGCTGGACGAGTCGCGCATCCCCACGCCGATCACGTACTTGCCGTACTCCTTGAGCTTGATCACGCAGCTCGAGAAGTCGCTGTCGCCGGTGAGCAGGATGTAGGTGCCGATCTCGGGGCGCTGGAAGGCCAGCTCGATGGCGTCCACCGCCATGCGCAGGTCGGTGGCGTTCTTCTTGGAGGTGCCGTAGGCGGGGGCGAAGATCAGGTCGATGCTCGCCTCGGTGAGCGGCACCACGTAGTTGGGGTAGCGCCGCCAGTCGGCGTAGGCGCGGCGCACCGCCACCTTGCCGCGGAAGATCTCGGAGTTGAGCAGCGTCTTGAGCTCCTTGCCCAGGTCGCTCCTCACGCCGAGGGTGATGTTGTCGAAGTCGATCAGGAGGGCGGCGTTCCGCGCGCCCGGGTCGTTCTGCTGCACCCCGTACAGGTGCGGGCTCCGCTGCATCATGTTCATCAGTCGCTCACGTTTCGGTTACGCGGGCGGGACCCCTCTCCGCTTCGGCGGGAGGCGCGAAAGCAACCGAGTGCGGAAGCACGCCGGGACCCGCGCTCACACGCGCGGCCCGCATACGCACCTTCGCACTCTCGTGCCCTGGCACCCTCCGGGCGACAGTCGGAGAAGTCCTCTCCGCAATTCAGAATCCACTCACGGCCGGCGGCTGCTCTCCTCGGCGCTGATCATGCGCGCGAGCTCCACGCGGCGCACCTTGCCGCTCCCCGTCATGGGGAAGCTGTCGAGAAAGCGGACCAGGTCGGGCACCTTGTAGTCCGCCAGCACCTCACGGCAGAAGTCCTTGATCTCTTCGCCCGTGACGATCGCCCCCTCGACGGGAACGATGCAGGCGCAGCTCACCTCGCCCAGGATCTCGTCCGGAAGGCCGACCACGGCCACGTCGAGAACGGCGGGGTGCGCGTGCAGCCGGTCTTCCACCTCGCGCGGGTACACGTTGAACCCGCCGCGGATGATCATCTCCTTGCGGCGGCCCAGCACGTGGAGGTACCCCTCCTCGTCCAGCATCCCCAGGTCGCCGGTGAGGAAGTAGCCGTCGCGCGTGAACGCCAGCCCGGTTTCGCCCGGCTGGCGGTAGTACCCCTGCATCACGCAGGGGCCACGCACGGCGATCTCGCCCACGCTCTCCACCGGGAGCACGCTGCCGTCCACGTCCAGCACGCGGATGTCCACCCCGGGAAGGGGGCGGCCCACGGTGGTGAGGCTCTTTCCCGGCGGGTCGCCCCCCAGGGTGAGCGCCACCGTCTCGCTGGTCTCGGTGAGCCCGTAGCCGATGCGCAGGTCCGGCACCAGCTCGCGCCGCACCCGGGCGACCAGCTCTTCCGGCGCCGGCGCCCCGGCCACGATCCCCGTGCGCAGCGACGACAGGTCGATGTCCGCCCGCTCCTCGGCCCGCAGCGCGAGCACGAAGTTGGTGGGGACGCCGTGGTAGACGGTGACCTTTTCGCGCTCCACCAGCTCCAGCGCCTGCACGGTGTCGTCGTGGTCCTGCAGCACGAGCGTCCCGCCCGCCATCATCGTCCCCAGCACGCCGGTGCTGAGCCCGAAGACGTTGAAGAGCGAGTTGAGCCCGAACACCACGTCGGAGCTGGACAGCGCCAGCGCGTCGGCCGAGCCCGCGGCGGTGGTGAGCAGGTTGCCGTGCGTGAGCGCCACCCCCTTGGGCTTCCCCATGGTGCCCGAGGTGTAGAGGATGGCGAACAGCTCGTCGGCGCTCCCCTGGTGGCGCGGAAAGTCACGCCCCTCGCCGCTGGAGACCAGGTCTTCGAACTGGTGGATGCGGTCGTCGTACCACAGGTCTTCCTCGCCCACGCTCACCACGTACTGCAGGTCGGGGAGGGTGGCCAGGAACGCCTCGTAGCGAGCCAGGTAGTCCACCCCTTCCCAGTTCTCGGCCGTGACCACCACCGCCGTCTCGGAGTGCCGCAGCATGTACTGCAGCTCGGGGGTGGTGAAGCGCGGGTTGAGCGGGACGATCACGGCGCCGAGCTTGGCCGCCGCGAAGGTGGCCACGATGAACTCGGGCCAGTTGGGAAGGGTGAGCGCCATGCGGTCGCCCGCCTCGATGCCCAGCTCGTGCAGGGCGGCCGCCAGGGCGCTGCTCTGGTGGTCGATCTGCGCGTAGGTGCAGCGCCGGTCCCCGAACACGACGAACGGCCGCCGGGGGTCGTCCTTGGCGCGCGCCGCTAACGCGTCCGCGACCGAGAGCCCCGTGAAGCGGTCTCGTAACGTCATGCATCCTCCGTAAGGGTGGCCGTCGCCGGGCAGGTTCGGGCAGAAACATAGCTCCCGCGCCGAAGCCCGTCAAACTTTGACCCGGTGCGGGTTTTCGGGTAGTTTCGAGGCGGCGCGCGGCGAGGGGGGGAGGTGGGCACGCCGCCCGTCGGCGGCGCCGCGAACGGGTGCGTGAGTGCGGAACGAACAGGTGCGTGAGTGCGTTTCACTCCGCGCGGCCGCCGGGCTCCGCCGCAGCCCGACTCACGGGCGCACCCGTCGTTCACGCACCCGCGCACCCGTTGCGGTTCAGCCGTTCACGCACTAGCGCACTCACGCACTAGCGCACCCGTTTTCCCAAGCCGTCCTCGCGCGACCGCAGAACCTTGCAGTTCATCCCCCAATACCTCCGCGAGCTCAACCCCGAACAGCGCGAGGCGGCGCTGGCCACCGAGGGGCCGGTGCTGATCCTGGCCGGCGCCGGCTCGGGGAAGACGCGCACCATCGTCTACCGCATCGCCTACCTGGTCCGCGACCGCGGGGTCGACCCACGGCGCGTGATGGCGGTCACCTTCACCAACAAGGCCGCGGCCGAGATGCGCGAGCGCGTGGCGAAGATCGTGGGGAAGGACGCGAAGGGCGTGCTCCTCTCCACCTTCCACTCGCTGGGCGCCCGCATCCTGCGCGAGCACGGCGACAAGCTCGGCCTTCCGAAGGAGTTCTCCATCTACGGCACGGCCGACCAGGGCGCCGTGGTCAAGCGCATCATCGACGCCGAGGTGCACGTCCAGGCCAGCGCCGGCGAGGAGAACTGGGACGCCAAGCGCGTCCTCTACAAGATCAGCGAGTGGAAGAACCGCCTGTTCTCACCCCGGCAGGCGGCCGAGGAGGTGGCGGCCGGGCCGGTGAAGGGGAACCGCAACGACGACTACGCGGTGATGGCGGCCGACGTCTACCCCCGCTACGAGCAGGCGCTGCGGGCCGCCGGGGCGTGCGACTTCGACGACCTGCTGCTCCTTCCCGTGCAGCTCCTGCGCGACCACGCCGAGGTGCGCGAGGGGTACTGGCGGCGCTGGCATTACCTGATGATCGACGAGTACCAGGACACCAACGGCGCCCAGCTCGAGATGGCGCGGCTGCTGGCCGGCCCGCGCAAGAACCTGTGCGTGGTGGGCGACGACGACCAGTCGATCTACGCCTGGCGCGGCGCCGACGTCCGCAACATCCTCGACTTCGAGCGCCACTTCGGCGGCGCGCGCGTCGTCGTCCTGGAAGAGAACTACCGCTCCACGCAGCGCATCCTGGACGCGGCGAACGCGGTGGTGGTCAACAACACGTCGCGCCGCGAGAAGACGCTCAGGACCAGCAACGGGCCGGGGCCCAAGCTCGACTACTGGGAGTTCCTGGACGACGGCGCCCGGACGGCCGAGGAGCAGGAGGCCGAGATGGTGGCGCGCGAGATCAGCATCCGCCGCCTGACCGAGAACGTGCAGTGGGCCGACTTCGCCGTGCTCTACCGCACCAACCTGCAGGCCAGGCCGCTCGAAGAGGCGCTCCGCACGCAGAACATCCCCTACCGCGTGGTCGGCGGGCAGAGCTACTTCGACCGCAAGGAGGTGGCGGACGCGGTGGCCTACCTGAAGACCCTCATCAACCCGCGCGACGAGGTGGCGCTGCGGCGCATCCTCAACTACCCGCTGCGGGGGATCGGGCGCACCACGCAGCTGAAGGTCCTCGAGGCGGCGCGGGCCCATGGCGTGAGCATGTTCGAGATGCTGCGCCGCATCCACGAGGTCGAGGGGGTCAGCAAGGCGCAGGTCGAGCCGATCCGCCACTTCGTGGAGATGATGGACGAGCTGCGGCACGAGTACACCGCCACCGAGGCCTCCCTCGCCGCCGGGCAGACGGACCGCACCCTGCTCGCGTTCGCGAAGGGGGTGATCGGCCGCGTGCGCCTGGAGGAAGCCGTGCGCGCCGACAACGCCAAGAGCGAGCGCGCCGCCGAGGTCCGCGTCGACATCCTGCGCGACTTCATCGCCTCGATCGGCACCTACGAGGACCGCGTCTGGACGCAGCAGCCGCTCCCCGACGAAGAGGACGACTGGGAGCCGCCCACGCTGCGCTCGTTCCTGGAGAAGATCTCGCTGGTCGAGGAAGACGAGAAGAAGGACGACAAGGACGAGGAGCCGAACCGGGTGACGCTGATGACGCTCCACGCCGCCAAGGGGCTGGAGTTCACGCACGTCTTCATCGTGGGGCTGGAAGAAGAGATCCTCCCGCACACCCGCAGCGTGGAGGCCGTCAGCGAGCTGGGGACGGACCCGATCGCCGAGGAGCGGCGCCTGTTCTACGTGGGGATAACGCGCGCGCGGCACCGCCTGACGCTTTCCGGCTGCGCCACCCGGCGCCAGCGCGGCGAGCCGGTCCCGCGCCAGCCCTCGCGCTTCCTGAAGGAGGTGCCGCCCGACCTGCTGGAGTACCGCACCGGCAAGCGCACCTCGCTGAGCGAGGAGGACAGCAAGGAGCTGAAGGCCAACTTCTTCAACAAGATGAAGGAGATGCTGGGCGCCGCGCAGTGATACCGGCTTGCAGGATCGACTGTGCGCTGGAGCCGGTCCCCCGTGGCTCGTCACCGCCCGGGTCGTCGAAGCGGCACGGATCCACAGGCGGACGGGGAACGAGGCGGGGCAGCGGAGACCGTCCGCTGCCCCGCCTTCGCGTTTCCTTCCCTCCGAAGCTGGCTAGCTGCAGGGGGCGTGGCAGAGGGGGTAGCCGCTGGGGCAGCTCGTGCCGCCGCAGGTGTACGGGTAACCGCAGCTCACGTCCGGCCCCGTGCAGTTGCGTGGCGACGATGCGTCGGCGCCCAGCACGGTTCCGCCGGCCTCTTCCGCCGCCTCCACCTCGAAGGCCTCGACCGAGAGCTTTTCCGGATCCAGCCGCAGCTTCTTCATCGGCCCCTCCTTCACCGTTCGGGGATACTCCGGTCGCGACCCGTTCGCGCCCGAACGCCCATCATGCGCACGCGGTCGGGCGGAATGCAAGCATTCCCGTTCTCGCGGGGCGGCTCCCCAACCTGCTTTCTCGGGCCGTTGGGTACGAATAGATTCCTGGAGCCAGCCCCCGCCGCTGCTGGAAAGTTCCGTGTTTCCCGCGGGCGGGGGCAAACCATCCAGCCCACCTGGGAGCTCGGTGAACCCGACGATCACGCGTGACGACCATGCGCCCGCGGCCGACGTGCAGGCCGTGGGTGCGGGGCTGGACGGCTTCAACGAGGCGCGCGCCGGTGACCACGGCTACGCGCCGCTCCGGCTGTTCGTTCGCGACGAAACCGGGGCGGTCACCGGCGGGCTGATCGCCGACGTCTACTTCGGCTGGACGTTCGTGAAGATCCTCTGGCTGGACGAACGCCTGCGCGGCCGCGGCCTGGGCGCGGAGCTGATGGGGCGCGCGGAGGCGGCGGCCCGCGAGCTCGGCTGCACCGGCATCTGGCTCGACACCTTCACTTTCCAGGCGCCGGACTTCTACCGCAAGCTCGGCTACGAGGAATTCGGGCGGCTCGACGAGTACCCGCCCGGCTTCTCGCGGCACTTCTTCCGGAAGCTGCTCGCCTGACCAGCCGGCGGAAGCGACGAACCGGGCGACCCTCGCCCCGCCGCGACCCGCGCTCGCCGCGTTCTACTGGTTCCGATCCCGCCCAAACGACAGGCAAACGCGCGCCGCGCATCCGGATACAAGCGTTTCCCTCCCGCGGAGCGGCGCCCCGCATCGACGCACTTTCTTGGCGCGCTCCGGATCGATATATTCTTGGCGTCGCTACCCCGGTCCCCACGGGCCGGAGAGCAGCCCCGTCTGAAGACCCGCCGTTTTCCGCTCCGCGGTTCCCGCCAGAAGCATCGCCGCTCGCAAGGGCGGCAACGAAATCTCCCCGGATGTCGATCGAACCTTTTCACCCCGCCGATCGTTGGACACCTTTGCCGACGTGACATCCCTTTCCGGTCTGACGATCGCCGGTGAGCGGCCGGAGGCGTGCCCCGCGTGCGGCGCGCCCGCGGGTGAGTGCGGGTGCGCGCGCATCGGCGGCGCGTTGCGTGACCGCGCGGCGGCGCTCCAGCGCGCCGGGCTCGCGGCCGCGCGCGAGGGGGAGCTGCACCGCTCGCTTTCGCTGCTGCGGCGGGCGGCCGTGCTCGCGCCGCTGGACGAGCGCGCGGCGCGGGTGCTGGGGCTGGTCGCGCTCTGCCTGGGCGAGACCGGGGTCGCCGCATGGACCGAGCGCCGCGCGGGCGCCGAGACACCCGCGCTGCTGGACTCCGATTCCGTCCGCGACTCCCTGCGCCTGTACAACGAGGCGCTCGCCGAAGCGCGTGCCGGGAACGGCGAAGCGGCCCGGGCGCGGGTGGGCGAGGCGCTCGACCACCTCCCCGACCTGGTCCCCGCGCACCGGCTGAACGCGCTGCTGGCGGCGGAGCGCGGCGACACCCCGGGCGCGCGCGCCGCGTGCGAGGCCGGACTGGCGCTCTGCCGTGACGACCGGGTGCTGCGGCGCTGCCTCGCGTCCCTTGCGCCCGCCGACGCTCCGGCGGCCGTCGCTCCTCCCGAGCGTGCTCCCGGCCGCGCTCCCCGGCGCCGCTTCACCGTCCCCGGGTTGTGGGCCGCCTCGGTGGCCGGCGCGGTCGTCCTGACGCGCATGCTGGGAGATCACACCGCGCCGGCCGTCCTCCCGCCGCCCTCCGCCTCGCGCCCCGCCGCCACCGCCGCGCCCGCCCCTGCCCCGGCGCCCGCCTCCGCCCCGCGGACGGCGCCCGCCGCGCCCTTCGACTTCGCGGCGTACCGGCATGGGCGCGAGGCCTTCGCGCGGGGAGAGTGGCAGCGGGCGAGCGAAGCATTGTCCGGCGCCGCGGCGGCGCCCGCCGGCGCCTACTACCGCGACGACGCGCTCTACCTGCTGGCCCGCGCCCAGGCCCGCGCCGCCCGCCGCGACGACGCCCGCGCCACGGCCGCGCTCCTCCTGGCCGACCATCCCGCCTCGATCTTCGCCAACCGCGTCACCCGTCGCATCGCCACGCAGGGGACCGAATGACCGCCCGTGCTCCCGCCTTCTCCCCGCGCGACGAGATCGCGCGGCTCACCGCCATCGACCTGGACGGCGCCGCGGACGATGGGCCGCCCGACGACGGGGTGGCCGGGCAGTGGGACGAGGTCACCCGCAACCTGGCGCGGCTGGGCAAGCAGCAGCTGCGCATCAACCAGACGGTGGAGCTGCTCGAGACGCAGCTGGCCGAGGCGCGCGAGCGCGGCGACGAGCACCGCCGCGAGGCCGGGCGGCTGCGCGAGCAGGCGGCCGCCACCGCCCGCAAGCTCCTGGAGCTGGTCGACACCCTCGACGACGTGGCCGTGCTGGCCCGGCAGATCGGCGACCCCAAGTGGCTGGCGCACCTGGAGCGGTTCATCACCAGGGCGCTGCGGGTGCTGGAGCAGGTGGGGCTCACCGAGATCCCCGCGCTGGGCGAGGCGTTCGACGCCGAGGAGCACGACGCGCTGGACACCGCCGAGCGCCACGGCGACCAGGCCCCCTACCAGGTGGTGCAGGTCATCCGCCGCGGCTTTCGCTACAACGGCGCCGTGCTGCGCCGCGCCGAAGTGATCACCACCCGCTGACGAAAGGTCCGCGATGATCGTCGGGATCGACCTGGGCACCTCCACCTCGGAGGTGGCCGTGCTGAAGAACGGCAGGCCGCTGCTGCTGCGCGAAGTCGCCGGGTCGGCGCAGGGGATCCTCCCCTCCGTGGTGGCCGTGGAGTCCGACGGCCAGCTGCGCGTCGGCGAGAGCGCCGAACGGCTGCTGATCCCCAAGCCCGACCGCGCGGTGCAGGAGGTGAAGCGGAAGATGGGGAGCGAGGAGCGCGTGACCCTGGGCGCCGAGGAGTTCACCCCGCAGGAGATCTCCGCCCGCATCCTCCGCCACCTGAAGCAGGAGGCCGAGAAGTACCTGGGCCAGCCGGTGACCGAGGCGGTGATCACCGTCCCCGCGTACTTCAACGACCGGCAGCGCCGCGCCACCCAGGACGCCGCCGACATCGCCGGGCTGCGCTGCCGGCGCCTGATCAACGAGCCCACCGCGGCCGCGCTGGCGTACGGCATCGAGCGCCCCGGGGTGGAGGAGAAGATCGTGGTGTACGACCTGGGCGGCGGCACCCTGGACGTGACCGTGCTGGAGCTGAGCGAGGGGTACCTCGACGTGCTGGCCAGCACCGGCAACGCCGAGCTGGGCGGCAAGGACTTCGACGAGCGGCTGATGGACTTCCTGCGCCGCGAGTGCATGCGCGCCGCGGGGGTGGACCTGTTCGCCACCCCGCGCAACCGGCAGAAGCTGAAGGCCGCCGCCAGGCACGCCAAGGAAGAGCTGTCGTCGGTCGAGTCGGTGCAGGTGATGATCGAGAACGCGGGGATGACCCCCGACGGCGACCCGGTCGACTTCGAGCGCGCCCTCACCCGCGCCGAGTACGAGGGGCTGGTCGGCGAGCTGGTGGAATCGACCCGCTCGCAGCTGGACCAGGCGCTCGCCGAGAAGGGGCTGCGCCCCGACGAGATCGACACCGTGCTGATGGTGGGCGGCTCCACCCGCACCCCGCTGGTGCGCCGCTTCGTGAGCGAATACTTCGGCGGCCGCACCCTGCGCACCGAGGTGAGCCCCGACGAGGCGGTGGCGCTCGGCGCCGCGGTGCTGTCGGGGATCGAGTCGCGCCAGATCGACCCCGGCGAGGTGGTGATCACCGACGTGTCGGCCTTCACCTTCGGCGTGGAGGTGCTGAGCCACGAGGGCGGGCAGATCGTGGGCGGCGTCTTCAGCCCCATCATCCGCCGCAACACCACCATCCCCTGCACGCGCACCGAGACGTACTACACCTCGGCCGACTTCCAGCGCCAGGTGCACGTGAAGCTCTTCCAGGGCGACGCGCCGCTCTGCCGCGACAACACCCCGGTGGGCGACTTCAGGCACGAGATCTCGGCGCCCGGGCCCGAGGGGCAGCCGATCGAGATCCGCATGTCGTACAACCTGAACGGGATCATCGAGGTGGTCGCGCGCGACGTCCGCGGCAAGGAGTCGGGGCTCCGGCTGCAGCCCGACCGGGCGGTGATGTCGGACGAGGAGAAGGTGCGCGCCCGCGCCCGGATGGACGCCGCGTCGCTCCCCGGCGCGGCGCCGGCGATGGCGGCCGCCCCGCCGGTGGAGCCCGCCAGCGGCGCGGAGTGGAAGGACTCGCCGCTCTACGGCAAGGTCGCCGCGCTCCTGCGGCACGCCGACGGCCGGTTGTCGCAGCTCTCGGGCGGCGCCAGGGCGCGGGTGGACCACCTGACCAGCGAGCTGAAGGCCGCGCTGGCCGCGGGCGACGCGGAGCGGGTGGCGGCGCGGGAGCAGGAACTGATCGACGCCCTCTTCGAGCTGGACTAACCCCCCCGGGAGCGATGCAGATGTCCCCCACCACCATCCACGCCGACGACCTCTACGAGCGCCTGGGGATCGAGCGCGACGCGAGCCGCGACCAGGTGCGCGCCGCCTACCGCGCCCTCCTGCGCGTGTATCCGCCCGAGCGCGCGCCCGAGGAGTTCAAGCGCATCCGCGAGGCGTACGAGACGCTGAACGACCCGGCCTCGCGGGCGGAGTACGACCGCGCGCCGAGCGCCGCCGTGCAGCGGCTGCTGCGCATGGCCTCGGCCGCCATGGACGCGCAGGGGTACCCCGAGGCCGAGCAGCACCTGAGGCAGGTGCTGGCCGAGGACTCCACGCTCGACTACGCGCGCAACTGGCTGGGGCTCTGCCTGCTCTACCAGCAGAAGCCCGAGCAGGCGCTGCCGCTGTTCGAGCAGCTGCTGCAGCGCGACGAGCCGGCGCCGGCATGGTTCGCCAACGCGGGGCACGCCTGCGCGCGGCTGCGGCGCTTCGCCGACGCGGAGAGCATGTTCCGCCGCGCGATCGTGGCCGCCGACGCCGGGGGCGAGGACGTGACCGGCTACTACGTGGCGCTGGCCGACCTGTACGTGGAGCACAAGAACTTCGACGCCGCCGAGCAGGTGCTGGAGAAGGCGATCCGGCACGACGGCCAGGTGGATTTCGAGGACCTGCAGTACTTCACCAAGCTCCTCGAGGTGCAGCTCCTGCGCAACGACGCCGCGCGCGTCAACGCCGTGCTCTACCGCATCAAGGTGGTCGCGCGGGACGAGCAGCAGCGCGACTACACCTCGTGGAAGCTGGCGTCGCTCGCGGCCGAGCTGGTGGCGGCGGGGGCGTTCACGCTGGCGGCGGCGGTCGGCCGCGCGGGGAGCGAGCTGAAGCCCACGGACAGCGACTTCCGCTCGCTGGTGCAGGTGGCGTCGCTGCTGAGCCAGAAGCAGCACGAGGAAGCCCAGCAGATGCTGCGGACGCACCCCTGCTTCTGGGGCGAGGGGCGGCTGGCCGGCCTCAACCAGGCGATCCGCAAGCACTGCTCGGACCTGCGCGTCTTCGGCGGGATGAAGCCGCTCGGGGGCGTGCCTCCGCTCTTCACGCTCAACGGCTTCGGCACCATGCTGTACGGCGAGCGCGACCCCGACGGAGAGACCCGGTCGCACGTGGCCACGCTCTACTTCGTGGGTCTCTTCATCCCTCTCATCCCGCTCGCCTGCTACCGCGTGATCCACGACGGCGGCCGGTCGTGGCGCTTCCTGGGCAAGGTGCCGTTCTCGCGCGGGAACAAGATCCACCTGGCGTGCTCGCTCTCGGTGCTGTTCATCTTCTGCCTGACGGTGGCGCTCACCCCCGCCACGGACGGCTCGTCGTACGGTTCCGGTACGGGGACGTACGCGGGGAGCGATTACGGCGCGACGCCCACCGACACGGGGTTCGCCAACACCTTCGTGGCGCCCACGCCGTCGGCGGCGCCCGTCGGCGGCGATGGCCAGCGCGTGAGCATCGAGGGCGAGCGCCTGCGCGTGAAAGGGATGGAGTGGCAGATCCAGCGCCTGGAAAGCCGCCAGGACTCCCTGGTCCGCGCGATCGACGAGCTCGCGGGGCAGATCTCCACGATGGAAAGCGGCGCGAGTGGCAGCACGATCCCCCAGGGCGAGTACACGCGCTACCGCCGGCTCGTCGACCACCACAACGGACTGGTCGACGATTACAACGACAACCGGGCGGAGCTGCAGCGCCGGACGACCGAGTACAGCGGCGCGCTCGCGGCGCTGAACGCCCGGATCGACCGCTACAACGCCACGCATTGAAGCGCGGCACGCGCATCGCACCGGGCTCCGGACGGCACAGGAGGGGGCTAGCCCGGCTATGTTGGACGTGAGGTGATGCGCTGCAAATCGTTTGGAAAACGAAAGATACCAGGCCGCACCTCATCTGATATCGAGGCGCGGCCTGGTTCGTCCGGGCCAGCAGCATCTTCCGGTGGGAGTCCGGGGAAGGCGGGCGGGTCGTTCGCCCTGGCGGCCGGCTCGTCGTTCACATCTTGCACGCCGCCCAGGCCCGTTCGTACGATCCCGGATCGCCGCGCCGCTTGCCGGACACAGCTCCCCCGATTGCGGATCGCATGCCCCGCGTCACCATCGAACCCCTGACCGTCCACGCCGACGCCCGCGGGAGCGTGTTCGAGCCGCTGGCGGCGGACGTGCTCCCGGGGCAGCGCAACGTGCACGTGGTGGTGACGGAGCCCGGTGCCGTGCGCGGCAACCACCTGCATCCGCGCGGCACCGAGACGCTGGTGATCCACGGCCCCGCCCTCTTCCGCTGCCGCGAGGGGGACCGGGTCGCCGACACCGAGGTCCCGGCGGGCGCCGCGTATCGCTTCACCATCCCGCCCGGCGTGGCGCACGCGCTCAAGAACACCGGCACGGCGCCGTCCGTGGCGATCTCCTTCGTCACCGTGCCGCGGGACCCCGCGAACGTGGTGAGGGACGTGCTGCTCTAGCGATGCGCTCTTCGAAAGAGACCGGCGATGGAAGGATTCCGGCCGCTTCACCCGTGGGACCTGAAGGTCGCGGACGCGCGCGAGGTGCAGATCGCCCTCCGCGAGCGCCTGGTGCGCGAGCCGCCGCCCGGTTTCGCGCCGCGGCTGGCGGCCGGCGCGGACGTGTCGGCCGACCGCTTCAGCCGCGTGGGGTTCGCGGGCGTGGTGACCGTCGGCCTGGAGACGTTCGAGACGGTCGAAGCGGCGAGCGCGCGGGTGGAGCTTCGCTTTCCGTACGTCCCCGGCTACCTCTCCTTCCGCGAGCTGCCGGCGCTGGCCGCCGCGTGGGAAAAGCTGGAGCACCGCCCCGACGTGGTGGTGTTCGACGCGCACGGCTACGCCCATCCGCGCCGGTTCGGCGTCGCCTGCCACGGAGGCGTGCTGCTGGACCTCCCCTCCATCGGCTGCGCCAAGACGATGTTCGTGGGCGAGCACGGGCCGCTGGGCGAAGCGCGCGGATCGACTGCGGAGATCGTGGACAAGGGCGAAGTGGTCGGCGTGGCGCTGCGCACGCGCGACCGCTGCAACCCCGTCTACGTCTCCGTGGGGCACCGGATGGACCTGGACACCGCCGTCCAGCTGATCCTGCGCCTCACCCGCTTCCGCCAGCCCGAGACCACGCGCCGCGCCCACCAGCTGGTGAACGACGCGCGGCGGGTGTACAAGGCGAGCCTGGCGAGCGCCGAAGCGTCACCCGGAGGGGAACCGGGCGGATGAATCCGCGGCAACCACGCCCGAAGTCCGCCTTCGCGGACTCCCACGCGGACATCGGTGTGCATCCTGACCGTCACCGCTCGACCGGATGCCGCTCCCAAGGCCTCGCGCGGTTTGCGAGGCTTCCTGTGGTTGTAGACCGCGGCTTCAGCCGCCCGGTTGCGATGCGGGTGGGCCCCCGCCATCCCTCCCTGCTCCGACGCCGGATTAGAACTCCCTCAACCGCACATCCGGCACACCCCGCCCGGTTGACATATCTCCAAGCAAGGCGGTAGCTTTACCCGCTTGTGCGCCCGCGTGAATGGTGCGGCGCACCTGTCGGCGTTTCCCCTTGCCGCACGCTCAAGCGCCGGCGCCCGATGTCGGCGCCGCCTAACCCCTGTCCGAGGACTGCATGGCTTCGCCCTCCGTTGCCCGCCGGGCCCCCCGCCACGAGATCGAGACCGACGACGTGGTCATGATGCGCGCCGCCGAGCTGGCGGAGTGGGCGCGCAAGAACGCGCGGGCGGTGATGTACACCACGGCCGCGGTGCTGCTGGCGGTGGTCGGCGTGCTTTACTACAACGTGTACAAGTCGCAGCGGGCCGAGCGCGCGGCCACGGCGTACCTGCAGCTGCAGGCGGGGCTCCCCAACGACACCACGCAGGCGATCCGCGCCCTGCAGAGCTTCACCAGCCAGTACCCCGGCACCACCGAGGCCGACGAGGCGCGCATCGCCACCGCGCAGATCCTGCTGGCCAAGGGTGACGCCGCCCGCGCCGTCACCGCCGTGCGCCCCGCCGCCGACGGCGGCACGCCGGTCTCGGTGCAGGCGCGCTACGTGCTGGGCGCCGCGCTGGCCCAGGCCGGCAAGCGCCAGGAGGCGATCGACACCTACCAGGACCTGGCCAACGACGCCAAGCTCGGCTACCTCAAGCGCGACGCGCTGAACCAGGTGGCGCTGCTGCGCGAGCAGGCCAACGACTGGAAGGGCGCCGCCGAGGTCTACACTCAGATGCTGGACGGGCTCGACAAGGGCACCGGCGAGCGCCAGATCGTGGAGCTGCACCTGGCCGAGGCCCAGGCCCGCGCCGGCCTGGCCCCCGCGGCGAAGTAACCCCCTCCGTACGTTTGTCTCCGGGCCGGGGGAACGCGTGACCGGGCTGCTCGCCACGGCCGCCCCGGCCCTCCTGGAGATCCCCTATCCCCACATAGACCCGGTCGCCATCGACCTTCCCGGCCCGCTGGACGTGCGGTGGTACGGGCTGGGCTACCTGCTGGGCTTCGGCGCCGGGTACCTGATCCTGCGCGCGCTGGCCCGCCGCGGCTTCCTGCGCCTGGACCCCGAGGCCGTGGGCGACCTGGTCTTCGCGCTGATCATGGGCGTGATCGTGGGCGGGCGCATCGGGTACGTGCTGTTCTACGAGTTCGCCGACTTCGCCGCGCACCCGCTCAAGATCCTGGAGATCTGGCAGGGCGGGCTCTCGTTCCACGGCGGGCTGGTGGGCGCGGTGGCGGCGGGGGCCTGGTTCGCGCGCAGGCACCGCGTGAGCTGGCTGAACGTGGGCGACGCGCTGGCGCTGGGGGTCGCCCCCGGGATCTTCGCCGTGCGGGTAGCGAACTTCATCAACGGCGAGCTGTACGGGCGGGTGGCCGACGCGAGCGTGCCGTGGGCGATGCGCTTCCCCACCGACCCCGAGGCGCTGCGGCGGATCGGCGCCACGGGCGGGCTGCGCGGCAGGGAGCGCGCCATCCAGGAGATGTACCGCAGCGGCGAGTGGGAACGCATCGCCCCGCAGGTGCCGCTGCGGCATCCCTCGCAGCTGTACGAGGCGCTGGGCGAGGGGCTGCTGACCGGGATCGTGGTCTGGCTGGTGTACCGCTGGAACCGGAGCCGTGGCGTGCGCTGGGGCGACGGGGCGTACGGCGGCGTCTTCCTGGTCTGCTACGGCGCCGTGCGGACGTTCCTGGAGCTCTTCCGCCAGCCCGACGCGCAGTTCCGCGGCCCGAACGACGACCTGGGCACCGTGCTGGGGCCGCTGACCATGGGCCAGGTGCTGAGCCTGTGCCTGGTGGTCGCCGGGATCGCGCTGCTGGTGCGCGGAATCCGGCTGGCGCGGCGGCACGAGCCGGGTGATCACGCCGGGGCGGACTCCGAACCACTGGACGCGGCGGCCTCGTAGCGGGCCCGCGGTATCCGTCGGGCGGATGAATCCGCGGCGACGACCACACGAAGTCCGCTTGCGCGGACTACCGGCATCCGGCCTGCCGATGCTGCCGCGCGCGGCGCCGGGTTCCGTCATCCTCCGCTGAACACAACTTCGCCGATCGATCCGCATGGGCGCCGGGCACCACCATCACCACCACGGACACGGGCACGCGCACGGGCATTCGCACGCGCCGGCGGCGGGGCGCGACACCATGCGGCGGCTGGCGCTCACGCTGGTGCTGCAGGTGGGGTACCTGGGCGCCGAGGTGGTGGGCGGATACATGGCCAACTCGCTGGCGCTGCTGGCCGACGCGGGGCACATGCTCTCCGACGTGGCCGCGCTGGCGCTGTCGATGTTCGCCGTGTGGATCGCCCGCCGCCCGGCCACCGACCGCCGCACCTACGGCTACTTCCGCACCGAGATCCTGGCCGCCCTGGCCAACGCCGCCGCGCTGATCGCCATCTCGCTCTACATCTTCGTCGAGGCGTGGCACCGCTTCCAGCGTCCGCAGACGGTGGAGGGGATGCTGGTGATCTGGATCGCGATCGGCGGGCTGCTGGTGAACGGGATCGGCGCGTGGCTGCTGCACGCGGGGAGCGAGCACTCCCTGAACCTGCGCGGCGCCTGGCTGCACCTGCTCACCGACGCGCTGGGAAACGTGGGGGTGATCGCGGGGGGGGTGCTGGTGTGGGCGTTCGGGTGGCTGTGGGCCGACCCGGCGGTGTCGGTGCTGATCGGCGCGCTGGTGATCTGGAGCAGCTGGCACCTGCTGCGCGACTCGGTGGGCGTGCTGCTGGAGGGCACCCCGCCGCACATCGACGTGGAGGCCGTGCGCGCCGCCCTGCTCGAGGTGCCCGACGTGGAGGCCGTGCACGACCTGCACGTGTGGACCATCACCAGCGGGCTCGAAGCGCTGAGCTGCCACGTGGTGGTGGGCGGCCGCGACGAGCGCCGCTTCAGCGGCGAGATCCTGGCCGACGTGCACCACCTGCTGCACCAGCGCTTCGGCCTGCACCACCTGACCGTGCAGATCGAGCCCCGCGGCTTCAAGGAGCTGGACTGCGCCGCGCTGGGCTGCTGAACCCTGGCGCGGTCCTGCACCTCGTACGCTTTCCTGCCACCAATCGTGTCGCTGCCACTGGCGTAGAGACACACACGATGATTACTTTCCGCCCGGAAACACATCGGCTTGCGAGGTGACCTCGTTCGCGGGCGCCGAAGACATTTACTGGGACGAAGACGACATCGTGGAGTGCGTCCTCTCGCTCAGTGCCGCTGAAGACTTCGAGCAGTCGTACGAGAGCCGGGATCGGCCCGGCACTTTTCACGATGTCTACAAGCCGCGTCGGCACGGCTACGAGTCGTTCATCAAGATGGCTGTTGTCGGCGACCGCCAGGCGCTCGTCATCTCGTTCAAGCGAAATACCTCTCCATGACTGACACGTGCGTCGTCTGCGCGGGACGCGCCGAACTCGTGCGCGGCTTCAGGGAGGTTCGTGCGGGTGACCGGACCGTCACCGTCGAAGGCGAGTTCATGCAATGTGTCGAGTGCGGCGAACGGTTCTACCGCGCCGGCCAGATGCGTGAGTTTCAGCGCGCCGCCGCCGAGCTCGTCCGCCGGGAGGAAGGTCTTCTCGCGCCCTCCGACATCTTGGGATTCCGTGAGCGGTACAGTCTCTCGCAGGCGGCCCTCGAGCACCTCATCAACGCCGGGCCAAAGACGGTCGGCCGCTGGGAGCGCGGAACGGTCAGCCCCAGCGGGCCGGCCGACACGCTGTTGCGCGAGCTGATCGACTCGCCCGCACTCGTGCGCAAGGTGGCGGCCCGGCGCGGGATTGCACTCGGTGAGAACGGCCCCGGGCACTGTCGCGAAGGAACACGGGCGTGCGATTCGCCCGTCTCTCGCTGATCCTGGCCGCGCTGGGGCTGATCGGGTTCGGTCTGCCGCTGCTGCTGAAGCCGTCGCTGCTGGGGATCGTCGGCGTGGAGCTGGGCCGGCCCGCGGCGGCGACGGAGATCCGCGCGTGCTGGCGGCGTTCTTCATCGCCGCGTGCCGGCGCGAGGGGTGGCTGCGGCCGGCCTTGTTCGCGCAGGCGGCGGGGTTCGGCGGGATCGTGGCGGCGCGGATGACCGGGATCCTGATCGATGGCGGCGCCGAGCCGCTGATCCTTCTCTTCGCCGCGATCGAGGCGGCGGGGGTGATTCTGGGCTTCGTCGCGCCGCGCCGGCTGGATCGACCCGACTGAACGGCATCCTCACGCAGGGTCCGCAGAGTTCGCAGAAACCACGTGTTCTCCAGTTCTGCCTCTGTGCCGGACTCTCTGCGTTTTTCGCATCACCGCTGCATCCATCGACCATCGCGGCTCATCACATCTCATCCCGCCGCCGTACCTCCCCGCCCCACGCCACCGCGAGTCGTCCCATCCGGGTGCTTCGGATCGTCCCCCGGGGCTATGCTGTGGCTGATTGCGCGGCGGATGTTTTCCGGCGCGGCAGCCTTCCACCGGGTGACCAGGGGAGCAAGGCCATGAGCAAGAAGCTGCGGATCGACGACCTGCGCGTGGACTCGTTCGAGGTGAGCGCCCAGGAAACCACGCCGCGCGGGACGGTGGAGGCGCACTCGGCGCCCAACTGCGCGTCCGGGGTGGATTCGTGTCTCGGCACCTGCGAGGACACCTGCGGCCTCACCTGCTGGGCCTCGTGCTGGCCGGCGAACTGCCCGACCAACGCGGAGACGTGCAACTGCGCGTAGCCGACAGGTCGTAGCACCAACGTCGACGGCGGAAATCGCGAGCGGCGCGGGGCCAGGCTCCGCGCCGCTTACCGTCGGCTGGACGCCCGCGACGCCTGGCTCCGCCGTGACCCATCTTATCCGCCTGCTTTCGGCGAACGCTCGGCGGACGTACACTGTGGGGCGAGTGCGGCGGAGAATTCCGCGCGCGTGCTGTCCCCACCCAGGCCAGGAGTACGGACAATGAGGAAGAAGCTGCGGATCGACGAGCTGAGCGTGAATTCGTTCGAGGTGAGCGGCGAGAAGGCCACGCAACGGGGCACGGTGGAGGCGCATTCGGCACCGTACCAGTGCTTCAGCGGCACGCCGAGCTGTATCGACACCTGCCAGGACACCTGCGGCCTGACCTGCTGGAATTCGTGCTGGTGCAGCCGCGACGAGACCTGCAACTGCGCGTAATCCTGGAGCGCTGCAACGATGGGAATGCGGCGGGCGCGGGGCCACCTGGCTCCGCGCCCGCCGCGCTGTCTGCCGGACAGGACACCGATTCTCCCCCACCGGGGACGAGCCGCGCGCCCCGGAGATCCGGCGTCGGCCGCATCATCCGGATGGCGCGCAACGACTTACGGCCGCGGCAGCGATGCATCCGGTCCGGGGAACGGCCGTTGCCCTTCAGGACGGCGCGGGCGGGCATCGCTCCCGCCGAACGCCATCCTGGTCCCTGAGCCACCTCCCGATGCGATTCCCCACCCTTGCCGCCGTGCTGATCGCGCCGCTTGCCCTGGGCGCGTGCGTGACCGCCAACGCCACCCTGCTGGGCCCGCGCCGCGCCCCCGTGCCCGAAGACCAGGTGCGCGTCTTCCTGGACGACGACGAGATCCCCGCCAGCTGCGAGCGCCTGGCCATCATCGACACCCGCGGCGACGCCGACGTGACCACCGAGTCACAGATGGTCCGCGCCGCCAAGCGCCGCGCGGGAAAGCTGGGCGCCAACGCCATCCAGCTGCGCGGCACCCGCGAGCCCGGCACCGGCACCCGCGTCGCCGCCGCCATCGGCGTTCCCGGCATCACCGCCGACCGCAGAGGGCAGATGCTGGCTTTCCACTGCGCGGACGAGCAGGCGGGGATCTCCGGCACCGTGCGCGAGCTCCTCGGGCTTGCGGACTGACCGTCGATCACTGAAAACGGACGGAGCCCGGAGGATGACCGATCCTCCGGGCCCGTTTGCACAGGAGTTCGTTCACCCGGCTGAAACGGAAGTTCTGACTCAGCCGTACAGCCCTCCATCCCACCCCGCCGCGAACCGGCACCGCACACGCGGGTACGAGGACGCCGCGCCGCACCCGGCAACGCCGCGGTGCGCTTTTCTTCACGCACGGGTCTCGATGCGCACGCTCTTCCTGCTCTTCCGGCTGCTCCTGTTCGCGCTGTCGTTCTCGCGCGACCGGCGCCGCTACTTCTTCTGGGGCGCGCCGGCCCGGCGCACGGAGGCGTTCCACCGCCGCCGCGCGGACCGGCTGGCGAAGGCCATCCCCACGCTGGGCCCCACCTTCGTCAAGATCGGCCAGGTGTTCAGCGCCCGCCCCGACGTGGTCCCCGAGCCGTACCTGGGCGCGCTGAGCACGCTCACCGACCGCGTGCCCTGCGTCCCCTTCGCGCGGATCGTGGCCGAGCTGGAGCGGGCGTACGGCGCGCCGGTGGACGCGGTGTTCGAGAACTTCGACCGCGAGCCGCTGGCCGCCGGGTCGCTGGGGCAGGTCTATCGCGCCTGGTTCAACGGGCGGCGCGTGGTGGTGAAGGTGCTGCGCCCCGGCGTGGAAGCGGTGGTGGAGCACGACATCCGCTTCGTGCGGCGCGTGCTGGCGTTCGTGCAGCGCCGCTGGACGCACCCGCAGCTGCGCGGCCTGAACGTGGTGGTGGACGAGTTCGAGCGCCGCATCGCCGACGAGATGGACTTCCGCAAGGAGGCCGCGTACTGCCGTGCCATCGGCGAGCGCTTCGCCCGCAACCCGCGCGTGATCGTCCCCGAGGTGATCGACGGGATGGTGCACCAGCGCACCCTGGTCCTCGAGTTCGTGGAGGGCACGCGGGTGGACCAGATCGGCCCGCTCGTCGCGGCCGGGCGCGTGGACCCGGGGCGGGTGATGGACGCGGTGGTCGAGGCGTACATCCAGATGATGCTGGTGGACGGGATCTTCCACGCCGACCCGCACCCCGGCAACCTGCTGGTGCGCGACGACGGCGCGCTGGTGCTGCTCGACTTCGGGATGGTGATCGACGTGGACCCGGTGGAGCGCAGGCACCTGGTGCACACCGCGCTGGCCGCCGTGGGCGGCGACGCCGACCGCGTGGTGGAGGGCTTCTTCAACCTGGGGATCGTGGAGCCCGACACCGACCGCGAGACGATCCGCCGGCTGGTGGCGCTGCTGCTGGAGATGACCGAGCGCGGCGCCGCGCTGGACGAGATGCAGGCCGCGCTGGCCGACGAGGTGATGCGCCTGCTCTACGACTGGCCCGTGGTGCTGACCGGCGAGATGACGTACTTCGGCCGCGCCGTGGCGCTGATCGAGGGGCTGGGCGCGCGCCACGTCCCCGACTTCAACCCCGTCCGCTACGTCCGCCCGATCCTGATGAAGCACCGCGCCGCCGTGCTGCGCGCCCTGGGCCCCGGCGACGACGAGGGATACGACCTGGCGTTCGGCCTGGGCCTGCTGGCGCGCGACGTGACCCGCGTGATCTTCGATGCCAGCCGCGGGCTGCTGAGCGTCTTCGCGCGCCACATCCCCGAGCTGATCGCCGCGGGCGAGCGGACCCTGGCGCTCCCCGCGCCGCGGACCGAGGAGGAGACGGCGACGGCGGCGTAAGCGCGGTCTTCTCGACCGAGATCGACGGGCGCGGAGGCGGTGAGCCTTCGCGCCCGTTCGGCGTTTGCGCTCCGGAAGCCACGGGTGGCGCACCGCTCCGGCGGCTCGCAGCGCGATGGGCGGCGGATGGGGAGTGACGCGGATGGCCAGGTAGAGGTATGTTCATCCTCCCTTTCCGCCACAATCCACCACACCCCGGAGGACTCAGCCGTGAAGAAGCTCGCCCTGAAGCTGGATGAACTGGCGGTCGAGACGTTCGACCCGTCCGAAGCGCCTCGCGAAGAGGTGGGAACCGTGCGCGCGCACCTGGACGAGGCCGCGGCGGAAGTGGCGTACCCGGCCACCTATTACGGCAACACCTGTCCGGGCTACCCCACGTGCAACAACAACTCGTGCCAGTCGTGCATGCAGACCTGCGGCTACACCCAGTACCCCTGCTGCCAGTACGCCTGACCGTCCGCCAGTCCACACGCGGAACGGGCGCGGAGCCAGGCGATGGCTCCGCGCCCGTCGTCGTCCGCCTGGCTTGCGTCCGCCCGTCAGGGCAGCGGCAGCTTGTCGCGGATCAGGAGGAGGATGGCGGCGTGGGGGACGATCAGGTACTTGCTGCCGTCGATCTCGACTTCCACGGCGTTGCTGCGCAGGAAGATGGCGAAGTCGCCGGGCTGCGCCTGCAGCGGGACGTAGCGCATCCCCGTCCGCGTGCCGCCGGTCCACGGCTCGCCGTCGGTGAGCGGCTCCACGGTGGGGTAGCCGGGGCCCACGTTCACCACGTGGCCGCCCATCGCCGCTTCCTTCTCCTGCACGCCGGGGGGAAGGAAGAGGCCCGACGGCGTCTTGCTGTTGTCCTCTTCGGGCTTGATCAGGACCTTGTCGCCCACCACCAGAACTTCACGGCTCATCTCGCCTTCCACGCTCTTCAGGGCCGATTCCAGGTAGAACATCGTCTCGGTGTGTTCTCGATTTGCTTGAACATCGATGAGGTGTAGCTTCCGCGCAATGCGTACACCCGGGCGGCGGTGCCGGTCCGCGGCGTCTCGGAAGCGCCGGGGGCGAATTTCAATTCAACCGCCCCTGCTCCACCACCGGCCCTCCCCCTCGTTCATCATCCGCATGAGCAAGCCAGACGTCGAGTTCAGCTACGACTCCATCGCCGACGGGTACGCGGGAGCCATCGACGAGGCGCCGTACAACGCGCACTACGAGCGGCCCGCGATGCTCGGCGCGCTGCCACCGCTGGAGGGGACGTGCATCATGGAGGCGGGGTGCGGGCCGGGGTGGTACACCGAGCAGCTGCTGTCCCGCGGCGCCCGGGTCACCGCGCTCGACGCCAGCCCGCCGCTGGTGGAGCACACGCGCCGCCGCATCGCCACGCTGGCGCCCGAGGCGCGGGCGCGGGCCGAGGTGCGCGTGGCGGACCTGCGCGAGCCGCTGGATTTCGCGGCGGACGGCAGCTTCGACGGGATCGTGAGCGCGCTGGTGATGCACTACATGCGCGACTGGAGCCCCGCGCTCGCCGAGTTCCGCCGCGTGCTGAAGCCGGGCGGCTGGTTCCTCTTCTCCACCCATCACCCCGCGGCGGACGGCTACCGGCTGAAGGAGGGCGAAAGCTACTTCGACGTCGTCCAGGAAGAGGACCACTGGAAGCGCATCGGCACCGTCCGCTTCTACCGCCGCCCCCTCACCGCGATCAGCGGCGCGCTGGCGGACGCGGGGTTCGGCATCGAGCGCATCATCGAACCGCGGCCCACCGAGGCGTTCCGCGCGGCCAAGCCCGACGCCTACGAGCGGCTGATGCGCCAGCCGGAGTTCCTCCTCGTCCGCGCCCGGCCGTGGTGAGCACCGGAACGGAGGCGGTCGGGCGTGCGCCGTATCCCGCCCTGCGCCGCCGGTAGTCCGCGCAGGCGGACTTCGTGTAGTTGTTGCAGCGAATTCATTCGCCCTGGCCGATCTCGGCGCTGGCCGACATCGCACCGCGCGCGTCCTCACCGTCATCCCCCGCCCCACCCGCCGGAACCCGACTTGCAGCCGCGCAAATCAGCGTCTTTCCCGCGCGGGCGCGAAGGCATACATTCGCCCGCGCAACGCGCCCGCACGACCGTGCCCCCCGGATCGGGCCGGCGGGATGCGTATCGCGGAAGCTCCGGGGACCCAAGGGAGATGTTGATGTCCGACAGCTTCGGCGCCCGCTCGACCCTTCGTGTCGGCGAGCGCGAATACATCATCTACCGGCTGGACGCGGTGGGCAACGTGAGCCGCCTGCCGTACAGCCTGCGCATCCTCCTCGAGAACCTGCTGCGCACCGAAGACGGCGTCACGGTCACCCGCGACGACATCGAGGCGCTCGCCCGGTGGGACCCGGCGAGCCCCCCCGACCGCGAGATCGCCTACTCGCCCGCCCGCGTGGTGCTGCAGGACTTCACCGGCGTGCCGTGCGTGGTCGATCTCGCCGCCATGCGCGACGCCATGCAGGCCCTGGGCGGCGACCCGGCCCGGATCAACCCGCTGCAGCCCGTCGAGCTCGTCATCGACCACTCGATCCAGGTGGACGCGTTCGGCACCGCCGATGCGTTCCAGCAGAACGTGGAGCTGGACTACGGCCGCAACCGCGAGCGCTACGCCTTCCTGCGCTGGGGCCAGCAGGCGTTCGACAACTTCAAGGTGGTGCCGCCCAACACCGGGATCGTGCACCAGGTGAACCTGGAGTACCTGTCGCGCGTGGTCTTTTCGACCGACGAGAACCCCAGCCTCAAGCACGAGGGCGGCCTTCCGCTCGCCTACCCCGACACCTGCGTGGGCACCGACAGCCACACGCCGATGGTGAACGGGCTGGGGATCCTGGCCTGGGGCGTGGGCGGGATCGAGGCCGAGGCGGCGATGCTGGGCCAGCCGATCAGCATGCTGATCCCCGAGGTGATCGGCTTCCGGCTCGAGGGCGAGCTCCCCGAGGGCGCCACCGCGACGGACCTGGTGCTCACCGTCACCGAGATGCTGCGCAAGAAGGGGGTGGTGGGGAAGTTCGTGGAGTTCTACGGCCCCGGCGTGGCCAGCCTCGCGCTGGCCGACCGCGCGACGATCGGCAACATGAGCCCCGAGTACGGGGCCACCTGCGCCATCTTCCCGCCCGACCAGGTGACGCTCGACTACCTGCGCTTCACCGGCCGCCCCGAGGAGCGGATCGCGCTGGTGGAGGCGTACATGAAGGAGCAGGGGCTCTTCCACACCCCCGACTCGCCCGAGCCGCTCTTCACCGACACCCTGCACCTGGACCTGAACACCGTGCAGCCCAGCGTGGCCGGCCCGCGCCGCCCGCAGGACCGCATCTCGCTCAGCGACGTGAAGAAGGCGTTCCGCGCCGCGCTTCCCTCGCTGATGCCCTCGGGGCGCGCGCCGGCCGAGCGCGAGCTGCCGTCGCAGAAGGAGGCGGCCAACCGGGACAGCAGCATCGGCCCGGCCGCGGTGGGGGTGTGGGGCGAGGGGTCGCCCGAGAGCCCCGACGCGCAGAAGGTGCTGGTGGACGACGCCGAGATGGTGCTGGACCACGGCAGCGTGGTGATCGCCGCCATCACCAGCTGCACCAACACCTCCAACCCGGCGGTGATGATGGCCGCCGGGCTGCTGGCCAAGAAGGCGGTGGAGCGCGGCCTCACCCGTCGCCCCTGGGTGAAGACGTCGCTGGCCCCGGGGTCGAAGGTCGTCACCGCGTACTACGAGAAGGCGGGGGTGCTCCCGTTCCTGGAGCAGCTCGGCTTCAACGTGGTGGGCTACGGCTGCACCACCTGCATCGGCAACTCGGGCCCGCTCCCGCAACAGATCTCCGACGCGATCCAGAAGGGCGGGCTGGTGGCGTGCTCGGTGCTGTCGGGGAACCGCAACTTCGAGGGGCGGATCAACAGCGACGTGCGCGCCAACTTCCTGATGTCGCCCCCGCTGGTCGTGGCGTTCGCCATCGCCGGCCGGATCGACTGGGACCCGTACAACGAGCCGATCGGCGAGGACCGGGACGGCCGCAGCGTGTTCCTGAAGGACATCTGGCCGACCAACAACGAGGTGCACTCGGCGATCCAGAGCGCCATCGAGAGCGAGATGTACCGCCGGAGCTACGCCGGCGTGTTCGAGGGCGACGAGCGGTGGAAGAGCATGGACACGCCGCCAGGCGACCGCTTCGAGTGGGCCGACGATTCGACGTACGTGCGCCAGCCGCCGTACTTCGAGAACATGCCCAAGGAGGCGCCCCAGGAGGTCGGCGAGATCCGGAACGCGCGCGCCATCGCCTACCTGGGCGACAGCGTGACCACCGACCACATCTCGCCCGCGGGGAGCATCAAGAAGGACTCGCCCGCTGGCAAGTACCTGGTGGAGCACGGCGTGGAGGTGAAGGACTTCAACAGCTACGGCGCGCGGCGCGGCAACCACGAGGTGATGGTGCGCGGCACCTTCGCCAACGTGCGCATCCGAAACCAGCTGGCGCCGGGGACCGAGGGCGGCTTCACCACCTACTTCCCCGACGACGAGATCACCACCATCTACGACGCGGCCATGCGCTACCAGGAGGCGGGTACGCCGCTGATCGTGCTGGCCGGGAAGGAGTACGGCTCGGGGAGCTCGCGCGACTGGGCGGCCAAGGGCCCGTACCTGCAGGGGATCAAGGCGGTGATCGCGGAGAGCTACGAGCGCATCCACCGCAGCAACCTGGTGGGGATGGGCGTGCTCCCGCTGCAGTTCCTGGACGGGGGCAACGCGCAGTCGCTGGGGCTCACCGGCCGCGAGGTGTTCGACATCGACGGCCTGGCCGAGGTGATCTCCAGCAACCTGGGGACGCGCGAGGTCACCGTCCGCGCCCGCCCGGCCGAGGGCGAGGAAGGTGCGACCGCCGAGTTCCGCGCGCTGGTGCGCATCGACACGCCGCAGGAGGTGCTGTACTACCGCCACGGCGGGATCCTGCAATACGTGCTGCGCCAGCTGCTCTCGGGTAAGGAAGTGGCCGAGCCGATCCCCGGCGGCGTCCCCGCCGGCGCCGTGAGCCACGAGGCCCAGGGCGGCGACGCCTCGGTGACCGAGGCCGCGCAGGAGAGCTTCCCCGCCAGCGACCCGCCGACGTACTGAACGACGGGAGGTACGACGTAAGAGGTACGGAACTGCGGGGGCGCGGCGGATGGGATTCCGCCGCGCCCCCGCCGTCGTCGGTCGTGCTGGCCCTGGTGGCGGCCCGGCCGCCGTCAGCGGACGATACGCTGCAGCGCGGCGGCAGTGGGGAGGCCGGCGACGGTGCCGCCGCGCGCCACGAAGGTGGGCGTGGCGTGGATCCCCAGCCGGTCGGCCAGCGCGCGGTCCTGCGCCAGGCGCCGCCGCGTGGCGTCCGACGTCAGGCAGCGCGTGAAGCGCGGGATATCGGGGACGCCGACGGCGCGGGCCTCGTCTTCCCACTTCGGGTTGGTGAACCAGCTCTCGGTGGTGTACAGGTGCTCGTGCATCTGCGGGAAGCGGCCCTGCTCTTCGGCGCAGATCGCCGCGCGCGCCGCGCCCTCGGCCGAGGGGTGGATGGTGGTGAGCGGGAAGTGGCGGTACAGCAGCGTGGCGCCCGTCTGCCGCGTGAGCTCGGGGAGCACGGCGTGCGTCTGCCGGCAGGCGGGGCACTGGTAGTCCGCGAACTCGATCAGCGTGCGCCCCGGCCCGGCCGCCACCGACACGCGCTGCCCAGAACCCGCCAGCTCGGCCCACCCCTTCTGGATCTCGCGCCGGGTGGACGAGCTCTGCCGCCACCTGCGCACCTCGGAGCCCAACAGGCCGTCCGGGCGCAGCAGCAGGAAGAAGATGAACACCACCACCAGCACGTTCACGAACACGTTGAGCCGGTCGCTCCACTTGCCGCTCATGGCAGTCACCCGGTTGGAAGGGTTCAGGGGGACGGGACGGGCCGCGCGTCAGCGCCCCGCGCCCGCATCGTAGCGCACCAGGATCACCTCGTCGGTGTCGGGGTCCTTCTGCAGCGAGTAGAACACGCCGGGCGGGCCGAAGGCGTGCGGGAAGGCGGGGACGGTGGCCTTCTCGGCACGCCCGGTCTGCAGCGACACGCGCACCACCTGCACGGGGCCCTCGTCTTCGTCGCGCTGCCACGGCCGCACCCATAGCCAGCCGTCGGGGTCCACCGCCATCTCGGTCCAGCGCATCAGCAGCGAGGGCGCGGCCGGCGGCGGCGCCGAGCCGTCGTAGCCGCGCACGCGGCCGCGCAGCAGCCCCAGCATCGAACGCCCCTTCTCGTCGTCGGAGGCGCGCCAGGCGGGCACCTCGTGGGCGGGGAGCGGCACGGTGTCGACGCGGCCGCTGGCCAGGTCCAGCCGCAGCACCCACTCGCTGCCGCCGTCGGCCATCACCACGCAGCGCCCGCGCGCCGCCCACAGCGCCCGCGCCTCGCGCGGGCCCACGAACCCGCGCGCCCGCGGCCGCGGCATCAGCAGTTCGCCCAGCAGCCGGTGCCGCTCGCCGACCACCGCCCAGGTCTGCATCCGGTGGCGGCCGTGGTCGGCATCCAGCGAGTCGAAGCCGTACACCAGCTCGCCGGGCTCGGCCGTGAGCACGCGGAGGGTGTGTGGCAGCAGCACGTGGCCGCGCAGCCCGCCCAGGTGGCGCCGCACGTGGCCGTCCCACCCGAACACCTCCACGCCCTCGAAGTCGTAGGCATAGAGCGCGGTGTCGGTGGCCGCCAGGAAGTTGAAGTTGCGGTGCGTGCGCTGCAGGCGCATGAGGGGCGCCGGCTGCAGCTCGCCCGGCCCGTCGCCGCGCCGGCCGAACTCGCGCACCGGGTGCAGCAGACTGTCGAGCACCACCACGCGTGACGACGCGCCGTCGAGCACCGCCACCCGGCCGTCGGGCGTGGCGGCCACCCCGGACGGGCCGCTCAGCCAGCCGTTGGGGTCGTGCCCGTACGCGGCGCGCGCGCGGTAGCCGTCGTGGGCCCAGCGCGAGCCGCGGGCCGCCGCGGTGCAGCCGGGCCCCGCCCCCGGCAGGCGGGCCAGCGCGCCCGCGTCGGGCGCCGCGTCACCGGCGGCGCAGGCCCACGCCAGCGCGCAACCGGCCAGTGCTGCCGCGGCCCCGGCGCGGCCGCGCGGCGTGATCGGGATCGGAAAGGTGGATCGTCTGCTCATGGAGCATCGCGGGGATGAGAAGTGCCGCCCCCTTGGAACGTCGCCGACACCGCGCCCGAAGCCGGTTCGTTCCCGGGCGGCCGGCGGGGGGCCGGCCGCCCACACTACCTGCTACCGCGCGGTCAGCACTCGACGATGATCACCGTGATCTTCCCGTCGGTGCAGCCCGCGCCCACGCAACTGCTGTTGTTGTCCCAGCAGCCCACGCAGGTGATCCCGTCCTCCGTGGTGGGATCATCGCATTCGATGTCCGACTGCGCCCGTGCCCGGGTGAGCGGCGTGGCCGCCATCACCACGCCCAGCACCACCAGGCTGCGGGTCAGTGAGCGGTTGAGTTTCATCGCGTCCTCCTTGGGTGATGATGGGTGCACCGGGCGCGGTGTCGGCACTGCGGGCCTTCGACGGTCGCGGTCGGGGGCGGAAGCGGCGCCCCCGCGCCCGCGTGACGGGACGCGGATGCGGGCGCGGGGACGTTAAGGACCTCAGGCGTACTGCGGCCGAGGCGGCGCGGGCGAACAACCGCCGTCGCTGACCTCGTCCACGCCGTTGGTGCAGACGGCGGCCCAGCAGTTGCCGATGCGGCACCCCGCGCACGACCACCCGTCGATGTAGTCGGACGCGCAGAAGTCTTCCGCGAGTGCCCGCGTGGGCGTGGTCAGCGGCGCGGCCGCCACCACCAGCGCCAGCAGCGCCAGCCTGCGCACGAGCGAGCGATTGCCTGTCATACGGTGCCTCCGGAAAGGGTGAGCGTCACCAGCACGCCGGACGCCGCCCGGCGCCAGCCGGATCTGGATCTCCGGCAGAGTAAGCTACATCGAAAGACCTGAAGTGATCTTTGATACTTCTTTGACGGGCACCACGGGCTTGCACCTGCGTCTCGGGAGAGAGCGAACCCCCGGTGAGCGCCGCCCCGCATCACGGGCGGGAAACAGATGCTCAATCCTTGGTGATCGGTGGCACTGCGATGTCTTCCGCGCCGGCTTCTCCGCGTGGAGCCCGGGGCGAGTGGCGGAAATGGTCCGCGGATTCTCATCCATTGCTAATTTGTCGTTTATTGGTAGTCAAGCTTTATCTTCTACGGAAATTTCAAGACACTAAACGAGCGGATTTCTTCTTATCCGTTCCCCGTTTCCTGGCGACGATCAACGCTCCAGCAGCGCCGGATTCGATCGCCGCCTTCGGACGCGCGGCGGAGGGTGACCGGAGCAGCGCCCCTCACTCGCCAACATTCGCCCGACCTGCGTGCACGGGTTTGCCCCGCCCTGCCACCGGTGGTATCCTGCCGCCATGCAACCGCCCGTTGACCGCCCCCGCTCGCACGTGCCGCCCGAGGGCCCGCGCCTGGCCGCGGGGCCCGAGTTCGACCTGATCCGCCGCTTCCTGCCCAAACATGGGCCCGTCCGCCCCGACGTGCGCGTCGGGCCGGGGGACGACTGCGCGGTGGTCGCCGGCGACGGGATCGCGCTGTCGGTGGACATGTCGGTCGAGGGGATCCACTTCAGGCGCGACTGGCTGAGCTTTCGCGAGATCGGCGGGCGCGCGGCGGTGGCGGCGCTCAGCGACCTGGCCGCCACGGCCGCGCGGCCGATCGGCGTGCTGGTCTCGCTCGCCGTGGCGCCGGCGGACGCGGGCGAGCCCGCGGTGGAGGTGATGGAGGGGGTCCGCGCCGCCGCCGCCGAAGCGGGCGCCGCGCTGCTGGGCGGCGACCTGGCGCGCACCACGGGGCCGATGACGATCGACGTCACCGTGGTGGGCGAGGCGCCGCACCCGGTGCTCCGCTCGGGCGCGATCATGGGCGACGAGGTGTGGGTGACGGGGGAATTGGGCGGCAGCGCCGTGTTCGTGGAGCAGATGCTGGGCGGCTGGCGACCCTCGCGCCGCGCGCGCGAGCGCTTTGCCGCGCCGGTGCCGCGCATCGCCGAGGCGCGCTGGCTGGCCGAGCGCGGCCTGGTCCGCGCGATGATCGACCTGTCCGACGGCCTGGCCGGCGACGTGGCGCACCTTTCGGCGGCCAGCGGCGTGGCGATCCTCCTCTCCCCCGAGCTGATCCCCATCCACCCCGCCGTGCTGCGCCACGCCGCCACCACCGACGAGGCGCTGCGGCTGGCCATCTCCGGCGGCGAGGACTACGAGCTATGCTTTGCCGGCGCGCTGGGCGAGGTGGAGCCGCACGTGCACGCGTTCCAGACCGCCTTCGGCACGCGCCTGACCTGCGTGGGCCGCGTGGCCGGCGGCGACGGCGTGTGGTGGACGGACGCGGAGGGAAACCGGCGGCCGATCGGCGTGGGCGGGTACCAGCACTTCGAGAGACGCGAGGAACCCTGATTCCGGCGCGGCCAACCAGCCAGCCTTGGTTGTCGCCGAGGCTGGTGGCAGGGCGGCTACGGCGCGTTCAGCGTATCGAAGCGCAACCTGCCGGTCGCCCGCGAGTACGTGCTGAACCAGCGGCACCACCACGCCTACGGAACAGCGATTGCGGCAGCCGAGCTTCCGAGTACTGGCGATGCGAGGGCACCCGGGTGCCGAACCCACCCCAAGGCCAGTAGTCCGCGAAGGCGGCGCGAACGCGGAGTTCGTGTAGTTGTTGCAGCGAATTCATTCACCCTTCAGCACTGGACGCAGAGCAAATATCTCGATAGATTGTTTGAACAATAATTCTCATGCAAACTAACCAGGAGACCTGGAGACGGTAGATGGCCACGAACACGCAGAGCCGCATCGAAGCACTGTCCACCGCCGACGCGGCGCCCAAGCCCGCGCAGGCGGGGGAGTACGGGCTCGCGCCCGAGGGGTTCCGGCTCCTTGGGGAGGCGCGGATCGGGCGGGTGCGGCTGCAGGTGGCGGACCTGGAGCGCTCGCTGGGCTACTACCAGACGGTGCTCGGCTTCCGCGTGCTGCGGCGCGAGGGCGGGTACGCGGCGCTGGGCGCGCAGGGGAGCGAGACGCCGCTGGTGGAGCTGGTGGAGAAGCCCGGCGCGCGCGCGGTGCCGCGGCGCGGGCTGCTGGGGCTGTACCACTTCGCGGTGCTGCTGCCGGACCGGGCGTCGCTGGGGCGCTTCCTAGCCCACCTGCGCGACCTGGGCGCCTACGCCGGGATGAGCGACCACTTCGTGAGCGAGGCCATCTACCTCACCGACCCCGACGGCCTGGGGATCGAGGTGTACGCCGACCGGCCGCGCGATGCGTGGATGCAGCGCGGCCGCGAGCTGGCCATGGCCACGGAGCCGCTGGACGGCGAGGCCGTAATCCGCGCCGGGGGCGGCCAGCCGTGGACGGGGATGCCCGCCGGCACCACCATCGGCCACGTGCACCACTACGTGGGCGACATCGAGGAGGCCGCGCGCTTCTATCACCAGGGGCTCGGCTTCGACCTGGTGGTGTGGAGCTACCCCGGCGCGCTGTTCGTCAGCGCCGGCGGCTATCACCACCACGTGGGGATGAACACCTGGGCCGCCGGCTCGCCCGTCGCCACCGACGACGACGCGCGGCTGCTGCACTGGGAGCTGCTCGTCCCCCGCGCGGATGCCGCGGACGCGGTGGCGGAGAGCCTGCGCGCCGCCGGGTTCCAGCCGGAGCCCGCGGACGGCGGATGGACCGCGCGCGACCCCTGGGGGATCGCCGTCCGGATCGGCGTGGACGCGGCCGCGTGACGGCCTCCGGGTGACGATGCCTCTCCCCGGGCACGATCGCCGCGGCCGGCAGCGAGCCGGTAGTCCGCGCAGGCGGACTTCGTGTGGTCGTTGCAGCGAATTCATTCGCCCGTAGTACTCGGATGGATGGGAGGAACGGCCCCGCTCGCGTGTTGACACTCGACACGCGGCGGGGCCGGAGTGTATATGGAGGCGGCCTCGTCTTTGGAATCGGACCGCGGACCTGGGGGATGGATGCAGGAAGCACTGATCGAGTGGCCGGGAGTGGCCTCGGAGCTCGTCGAGTTCGTGGGCGCGTTCATGGCGTCGGGCGCGGTGGGGTTCGCCTTTACGGCGCTGCGCCGGCTGCCGGACGGCGGCGGCCCGGGGTCGAGCCGCGCGATCGCGGGGCGGCGCGCGGCCGCGATCGGGCTGGTCGGCGCGCTGGTGAACCTGTGGCACCTCTGGGAGGTGCTGCCGCGCGCCGCCCAGCGCGCGCACCAGAGCGTGAGCCAGCTGCTCACCGGCTACAACGCCTCCTCCATCTGGACGGTGATGGCGGTGCTGATGCTGCTGGGCTTCCTCCTCGCCCTGGCGCGGGTGAATCTCGGCTGGGTGCTGGCGGCGGTGGGGGTGGTCGCCGGCGGGCTGCGCAACGCGCTGGTGGGGAACTTCGGGCGGCTGATCACCCCCACGCACCTGCTGGCGGGCGGGCTGTGGATCGGCACGCTCTTCGTGCTGGTGGTGGCCGGGATCGCGGTGGTGATGCGGCACGAGCCGAAGGACCGGCGCGGCGCGCTGGTGGCCGACATGGTGAACGCCTTCAGCCCGCTGGCGCTGGCGATGGGCGGCCTGGTGGTGCTGATGGGCCTGATCGCCGCCTGGCGCGAGCTGGGCGGCGACCTGACGCTGCTGTGGACCACGCCGTACGGCTACGCGCTGCTCACCAAGCTCTTCTTCGTGGCGGTGGTGTTCGGGCTGGGCGCGTGGAACTGGCGCCGGCAGCGGCCCACCCTCGGCAGCGAGGAGGGCGCGGTGTCCATCCGCCGCTCCGCGCGCGCCGAGCTGATCGCGGCGCTGCTGGTGCTGATCGCCACCTCCATCATGCTCAACCTGCCGAGCCCCGGCGAGCGCGAAGGTCCGCCTCCGGGCGGCGCGCCTCCGGCCGGCGCTCCGGCGGGTGGCGGCCCTCCGGGGTGAAACAGACGGATTCCGGCCCCGCCCGCGCTCTTCGCGGCGGGGCTGGACGCTTTTATAAATTTGGGGTTGACAATAACTTACCACTCCAGTAAATTGGTTGCACGACATGACAGAGGGCTCTGTGTTTGAGCCGATACATTGAAGCCGGGGACTGATCCCGGGGTGGACGTGGAGTCGCCTGATGCGACATCGCGGAAACCGCCGGGGATGCCACCCACCGATTCTTCCTAGAATCAGGCTTCAAACCCTCCCTCTGGCTTGTCGCCACGCGTCGCGGGGTGGAGCAGCCTGGTAGCTCGTCGGGCTCATAACCCGAAGGTCGCGGGTTCGAATCCCGCCCCCGCTATTACCGAAACGCCTCCGGACCACACGGTCCGGAGGCGTTTCGCGTTTCCCCGCCCTATTGCTTCCGCCGCATTGCAATTAGGTTCGGTGCGCCGCCGCCGATGGAGCTTCGTCTTCCGGATCGCGCGTGGCCGGGCGAATGAATTCGCGGCAACGACTACACGAAGTCCGCCTTCGCGGACTACCGGCTGTGGTGTGGGCGATGCTTCGGTGCGCGACACAAGCAATCGCCGATTGAAGTCCGCGAAGGCGCCGCGAAGGCGGACTGTGTGCCGTCGTAGCGGCGAGTTTACTCGCATATTCGCGCACCACGACCCGATCATCCTCGCTTCTCCCCATCGAACCCGATCGCATGGCCGACCCTACCCAGCTCACCGCATCCGAGATCGCACGGCTCGTCCGCTCGAAGGAAATCTCCCCGGTGGAGGTGCTGCGCGCGAGCATGGACCGGGTGGCGGCCGTCAATCCGGAGATCAACGCCCTGGTGACGCCGAATCCGCGCGCCGAGGACGAGGCGCGCGAGCTGGAGCGGCGCATCGGCGCGGGCGAGGAGGTAGGTCCGCTCGCGGGGGTACCGGTGGGGATCAAGGACGTGACGCAGGTGGGCGGCGTGCGCTGCACCTTCGGCTCGCCGCTCTTCAGCGACCACGTGCCGCCGGAGGACGCGCTGGTGGTGCGGCGGCTGCGCGCGGCGGGCGCTCTGATCGTCGGCAAGACCAACACGCCCGAGTTCGCGGCGGGCGGCAACACCTGGAACGAGGTGTTCGGCCGCACGCGCAACCCCTGGAACCCCGAGCGCAGCGCCGGCGGCAGCACCGGCGGCGGCGCGGCGGGGCTCGCGACCGGGATGTTCGCGCTGGCCGAGGGGACGGACCTGGGCGGGTCGCTACGCATCCCCGCGTCGTTCTGCGGCGTGGTGGGGCTGCGGCCCAGCGTGGGCCTGGTGCCGACCATTCCCACCGATTACACCTGGGACACGCTGCAGGTGACCGGCGGGATGGCGCGCACCGCCGCGGACGTGGGGCTGATGCTGCAGGCGGTCGCGGGCCCGTTTCCCGACGCGCCGCTGAGCCAGCCGGTGGCGGGTCGAGACTTCGCGGGCGCGGCGAACGGCGCGGACGCGCGCGGGCTGCGCGTGGCTTACTGCCGCGACATCGCGGGGATCGGGATCGACGCGCAGGTGGAGCGGGTGTGCCGCGACGCCGCCTTCGCGCTACGCGACGCGGGCGCCACCGTGGACGAGATCGAGCTGGACCTGGCGTACGGGCGCAAGGCGTTCCTGGCGCTGCGCGGGCTCTGGTTCGTGTCGATGCTGAATCCGCACCTGGACAAGCTGGACGGCTTCGGCATCAACGTCGCCAACAACCTGCGCGCGGGCCTGGCCACGTCCGTCGAGGAGCTGGGCGCGGCCGAGGCGGCGCGCAAGCGGATCCGCGCGCGGTTCGTGGAGCTGTTCTCGCGCTACGACCACCTGCTGACGCCGACCATGGCCGTCTCGCCCTTCCCCGTGGTGGAGAACTATCCGCAGACGGTGGGCGGACAGGCGATGGAGACGTACGTGGACTGGCTCGCGCCGACGTTCGTGCTGAGCCTGACCGGGCTCCCCGTCGGCTCCGTTCCCGCCGGGCTGGACGGCGCGGGGATGCCGTGCGGGCTGCAGGTGGTCGGCCGGCCGTTCGGCGAGGAGCGCATCCTGGCCACCATGGCGGTGATGCAGCAGTTGCGGCCGATCGGGAAGCCGTCGATCGTCGGGTGACGGATCGCCCCGAAGTGCGTCAGGGGCGAATGAATTCGCTGCAACGACCACACAAAGTCCGCCTGCGCGGACTACCGGCGGCGGCGCGGCCGAAACGGCGGTGCGCGGAAGGCTGTTCAAGTCGCGGGTGACGCAGTCTCCCCCTGGACCAAGGAGATCGACCGATGCACAAGCTCGCCGCAGTGCTCCTCGTGCCACTGGCCGCCTGCGCGCCCGCGGCGGCCGGAGCCGGATCGACCGCCGCGTCCTCGTCCGCTGCGGTCGCGGCGGCTGTGTCGCCGCCGACTCCGGGCACGTACCTGTTGCGGCAGATGAACGGCCGTGATCTGCCCGCGCCCTCGGCGATGGAGCCGAACGTGGAGCTGAGCCGCGGCGTGATGCAGCTGAACGCCGACCATACGTTCTCCATCACCCTCACCGGCCGCCGCAACCAGGAGCCCACGCCGGGTGACGAGCACATGTCGGGCAACTACACCGTCGCGGGCGACGTGCTGACGTTCGGCGAGCCGGGCGGCGAGCACAGCCCCAGCTTCCACTTCACGCAGTCCGGCGCCTCCCTCACGCTCCGCGACGACCGCGGCAACACCTACCTTTTCGACCGACAGTAGATTTCCGTCCATCGAAACAGAAGAGGCGCGGGGACGACCTGTCTCCGCGCCTCTTCTTTTTGAGATCGTTTGCGGGCCCACCGGGCGGCTGAAGCCGCGGCCTACAACGACAGGAAGCCTCGCAGATTATGCTAGGACAGGCGAATGCAGCAAGATGCACGGAAACGGCGGAATTACTAGGTGTGCGCGCGCAACCTGCACAGCCTTCCGCCCTAGCCTGAGCATCTTGCAGCAGGAACCGACAACGCAACCGACAGCAGAGCCCGCCGGAGGGGATCCCCGGCGGGCGCTGTCATTCAGTGTTTCGGAACCCCGGCGTGCGTTGGCGGCGCCATCGTCGCGGGGTGACAAGCTTGGGGGAGACAAGCCCCCCACGCGCTCGTCCACAGGACGGCGCGGGCGCGCTTCGCCGCCCGGCGCCGTGGAGGTTTCCCGCACGCCTACCCCGCACGCCCGGTGCGCGGACCCCGTTGCGGGTGACGAGCTTGGGGGAGACAAGCCCCCCGCGCGCTCGTCCATTGGACCGGCGCGGGCGCGCTTCGCCGCCCGGCGCCGTGGTCCTCTTCCTCTCCACGCAAAAAATCGGAACGGCAGGCTCGGGGGGACAAGCCCCCGCTCGCCTGCCGTATGGGATCGGGCGCACGGATCATCGCAGCGGCGTGCCTACCTGAACCGTGCGCGAGAAGCGTTACGTCAGAACCGCCATCAGATACTTCAACCCTTCCGCCTGAAAAATGAGCAACGGGAGGTATGGGGGGCTGCCGCCGGGCACGTTCGGATCGTGGTCGTAGGTGATGAGGATCGCGTAGTACGGTCCGTACTGGAACACCGTGAAGTCGTACCCATGCTGCTCGACCTGCGGCCACGTGGGTTCGTATTGGCGCAGCATCCGCAATGCCGCGTTGAGGACTGAGCGGCAGGTCCCCACGTTGGTAACGACCGACTGCGGTTCCCCCGGTTGAAGCTGCCGCACGGTGCTCTTTCGCACCGCTGCGTATTGTGCATCGCGGAAGTATCCAGCGAATGCATCCAGATTCTCGTTGGCATCCTTCATCGATCCGCAGGAAGGGTGCGCGGGATGCTGTTGTGCCCCGGCACTCGGCGCGAGCAGGAGTGCGAACCCGAATGCAGCGGCTAGAGTCGATGGCAATCTCATATCGGCTTTCCCTCTAGTTGCAGTTAGCGGAACGGTTCTCCGTCGGGGGGTGCGTCGTGAAGTGCTGCCCCGGCTTGTACGGGTGAACGTGGCCGAAATCCACGATGTAGCTGGGCATCTTCCACGCATCTGTGTTCACGGCGTTGTAGTCCGGTTTGCTCGGACCATCGCCGAACGTCGCACCCGGCAAGTGCGCTCCCTGCGCGTGGCAGTTCGGCGGGGGCGTCGCTCCTGGCTGGTGCGGGTGTGTATGGAACATCCCAAGCACTTGATAGCCATTGGCGAACAGTGGCGAAAGGTCGGCT
>DASSME010000003.1:0-6429 GCA_035689035.1 Longimicrobium sp.
GTGTACGTGAGCATGGGCACGGGCGGCCCCAACGACGGCGTGCAGTGCGTGAGGCTCGCCCCGTCGCCGGCGTTGTGCGGCGGCGGCTGGACGGCGTCGCCGAAGCAGGCGGTGGACGTGGGGTTCACCCCGAGCGGGTACGCGCAGAAGGGGCATGACCTGCACCCCTTGCCGGACGGGTTCGGCGGCCACGCCGCGGTCTGCCTCTATACGGCGGACGGACGGGTCCTGAAGCTGAGCGCGAACAACCCCGCGCCCGCCTGCTGGGATCCCGGCGGCAACGCTGCCACGCTCCCGGTGATGCAGGGATTCCCCCTCTGCACGCAGACCCAGTGTGTCGCGTTCACCTCGATGAACCTGGGGAGCGCGGCGGGAGCGAACCGTGTCATCTTCGCGCGCTGGAACAACAGCCCCCTGTGCCTGGAGATGCCGACCGGAGCGCTCTGCTCGTCGTGGGGCGTTGGCCTGCCGACCGGGAAGCGCGACTACGGCTTCGCGCCCGACCCGCTGGCCCCGAACCGGTGCGTGCTGGCGCTGGGCGACGCCGACGAGATCTACCGCTTCGACGGCCTGACCGGGCGCCCCGGCTGCCCGGTGACGTACCAGACCACCGGCGACCCGATGGACTTCTTCTGCAAGAAGAAGCCGGCCCAGCTCGCCTGGTCGCGGATCGTGATCAGAGGGCGGCCAACGTCGCCGGCGCTCACCGGCGGGACGATCGTGGTCCGCAACACCGCGTCGCAGGCCGTGCTCCTCACCATTCCCGTGACCGCCAGCGACGTCTACTCGATCGCCTCGATCCCCTACGCCACCAACCACACCCTCACCGTCGAGTACACGCCGACCTACTCCACGGCGAACGCGCTGGTGACGCCGTACGCGCTGGAGGTGCAGTTCACGGCCAGCGAGGCGCCGCAGATCTGCTACCAGGCGAGGGTGGACCGCTGCGGCGAGATCTTCAACCGCGCCACCTACGGCCCGCTCGGCTCCCCCGCTCCCTCCAGCGGGTTCACCGGCCCGGTGGTGCTCCCCTCGCCGTGGACGGCCAGCGCCTCGGTCGGCCTGGGCGACGCCCTGGCGGAGAGCCCCTGCGACTCGTGCCCGGCCCGCAGGGATTCGCTGGACCTGTCGATCCGCAAGACCGCCTTCTACCCGCCCTGGACGGTGGGGACGATGGGCGAGTACCAGATCGTCACCACGGTGGAACAGGGAACCCTCGACCCGTCCACCGCGCCGGCGCCCACCTTCACCGACAACCTGCCGGCGGGGCTCACCTTCCACTCGTTCACCGGCGCGCCGGACTGGACGTGCGTGGCGGCGGGCCAGCAGGTGGCGTGCACCTACCACGGCCCGCTGGTGCCGGCGGGGCACCCGCTTCCACCCGTCACCATCTCCGTGAACGTGGTAGGCCCGCAGGCCGGTGGCACGGTGGTGAACTGCGCGGTGCTGGGCCCCGACGCCAACCTGGCGAACAACCGCAGCTGCGTGGAGGCAACGATCCGGCCCTGCCTGGGCGAGTACGACCTGGGGATCCGGAAGGAGGCGGTGGGCGGGCCCTGGAAGGCGGGCACCAACCAGTCGTTCCGGATCCAGGTCACCGTAACGCAGGGTACATTCGTTCCCGGCGCTGCGCCCGGGCCCACCTTCGTCGACGTGCTTCCACCCGGAGTCACCTTCGTCACGGCCACCGGAACCGGGTGGAACTGCTCGACGGTGGGATCGCAGGTGTCGTGCACCTACCAAGGCACGTTGCCGGTGGTGGCCACGACCGTGCTCCCGCCGGTCACCATCGTGGTGCACCTGAGTACGCACGCGGCGCCGATCACGAACTGCGCGCTGCTCAGGGATGACCGCGACCTGGCCAACAACCGCGCCTGTGTGAACAAGGACATCGTCCAGTGACGAGGTGATGAGCGAGGGAGCAGCTTCGGACGCGGAAGGCCCCGGCGGAGAGGACTCCGCCGGGGCCCTGCCGTACCCACGTCAGCCGGGGCGATCCAATCTCACGGCCCCAGCAAAATCGCGTTCAGCAGCAGCGGCTGGCTGCTGCGCCAGAAGAGGCGGAAGAGCGGGTCGTCGGCGAAGAGGACCACGCTGCCGCGGCCCATCTCCTTGCTCACCAGCCAGGCGCCCTGCCGCAGCCGCCGCAGGTTCTCGGGGCTGATCACGCCGGAGAGCCGCTGCGGCGTCTCGGGGAACCAGGCCACCGACTCGATCCCCTCGCCCGGCTCGAAGACGAGCGAGCCCTGGTGCAGCACGAAGGTCTGCGCCGGGTTGCCGTCCTGCCCCGCGCCGAAGGCCAGCGGGTGTGCCGGGTCGAGCGTGACGGTGGTGATCATCCCGGGCACCTCCTGCCGGAACTCCTGCCGCTCGCGCTCTTCCCGGCCGACCAGGTACCGCGCCCGGATCGACGCGCTGTCGGCCGCGGCCTCGCGCGTCTTGATCCCCGCCGTCTCGGCGAACGCCTCGGCCGCGCCGGCCAGGGCGACGAGCCGGCCGCCGCGCTGCACGAACGCCCTCAGCGTGTCGGCCGCGCCGCGGATGGCGCGCGGGCTGGCGTCGGGGAGGACGATCACGTCGTACTGGCCCAGGTCGGCGCGGGCCAGGTCCGCGGCGTCGATGGCGTCGAAGTTCATCCCCAGCTGCTGGTCCAGGAAGAACCAGAGCGCGCCGAACGACGACGGGTCCACCCCCTCGCCGCTGACCACGGCCAGGCGCGGGCGCTTGACCGCGCGCACGTTCTCGCTCCCCAGGTCGATCCCCTCCTCGCTGTGCCCGGTGGCGACGGACACCGCGAAGGCGCCCAGCCCGGCGCGCGCGGCGCGGGCCTGCAGCGAGTCGTTGCCGCGCGCGGGGATGAACCACGTCCCCGCCGGCCACTTCCGCCCGCCGAAGGTGGCCGCCTTCCCCAGCACGCGCACCCGGCCGCCCGCGTCCAGGAAGCGCATCACCGCCGCGGTCTGCTCCGCCCCGGGAAGGACGAGATAGCCGTACGCCGGCGCCGGTCCGTTCACGCTGGACGGACCCGCGTCGCCGGAGACTGCGGCCACGGGCTGCCAGCCGCCGCCCACGCCGGGGTTCACGCGGTACGCCGCCACGCCGTACGCGTAGGGGAGCGACCAGGCGCTGATGTCGTAGCTGAAGTTGGCGCGCAGCGGCGTCTCCTGCTGCAGCAGGGTGACCGCGAGGCGGCCCAGCCGCTGCTTCGCCCGGACGCGGTAGGTGCCGGCGGGGAACTGGCCGCGCTGCGGGAACCCCGCGTACGCCCGCGCCCCCGCGCCGAAGCCCGCGCCGGCGCGCTCCACCTCCACGCCCTGCATCCGCAGGTGCGCCACCAGCGCCTGGGCGCGAGTGGGATCGGTCCCCGGCACCAGCAGGAAGTCCTGCTCGCCGGCGCCGGCGGTGCGCGCGGCGCTGGCGTAGTCGGTGAGCAGCTGCGTCTTCCCCGCCATGGCGGCGCGGAGGGTGGCCTCGCCGCTGGTCCAGTGGTGCATCGCCCGCTCGCGCAGGGTGAGCGTGTCGCCGTCGGTGCGCGCCACGGCCTGGCCGGCGGCGCCGTGGCCGGCCTGCTCGTAGGTCATCCCGATGGCGCCGGTCAGGCTGGGCCAGCTGTCGCCGTACCCGGGGTAGAAGAGGTCGAACTCCTCGGCGGTGTAGTAGCTCCAGCCCTGCCGGTCGAACGCCTGCGCGTTGGCCTGCCCGAAGCGGCGCCCCCACCGCAGCACGTAGTCGGGGTAGATCGGGTTGATCGGCGCCGTGGCGGGGAAGAAGAAGTACGACGAGTTGAAGAACATCTCGTGGAAGTCCACGTGCACCTGCGGGTTCCACCGCCACCAGGTGGCCAGCCGCTGCCGCGTCTCGCGCTGGGTGCCCCAGCTCCAGTCGCGGTTCAGGTCGAACAGGTAGTGGTTGAAGCGCCCGCCCGGCCACGGCTCGCGGTGCTCCCGGCTCTGCGGATCGGGGTTGGGACGCGCGCCGCGGACGGAGCGGTACCAGTTGACGTAGCGGTCGCGCCCGTCGGGGTTGGTGACGGGGTCGATCACCACGACGAGCTGGTCGAGCACCCCGCGCACCTCGGGGGCGCCCCGCGCCAGGTCCCAGGCGGTCCACATCGCCGCCTCGCTCGACGAGCTCTCGTTGCCGTGCACGCCGTAGCTGAAGTAGACCACCGCCGGGTTCGTGGCCGCCACCTGCGCCGCGCGCGCGGCCGAGGTCTCGGGGCGCGTGAGCTCGGCGTTGGCGGCCAGCACCGCGTCCAGCCGCTGCATCACGTCGGGCCGGGCGATCACCAGCTGGAAGAGCTCGCGCCCCTCGTACGTCTGCCCGTACGGCTGGTAGCGCACGCGGTCGGGCGCGGCGGCGGCCAGGGCGCGGGCGTACTGCTGCACGCCGGCGTAGGGGGTGAAGCGCTCGCCCAGCGCGTAGCCCAGCACCTGCTCGGGGCTGGGCGGCGCGGGCTGGGCATGGGCCGCCGCGGCGGCGAACAGTGCCGGAAGCAGCGCCGCGGCGCCGGAGAAGACGGTGCGTGCCATGCGTCGGATGGTCGGATGATGGGAACGGATGGTGCCCACGAAGTGTTGGAATGCGAAGCTTACGCCGCGCCATGGGGCCGCGCAACGCGGCTTGACAGCGTGCGCCGTGCCGGGTAGCCTCACGCGCGCCGCGGGGGTGCCGCGCGGCACGATCGGGGACCCGACCGGGAGGATGGATGCGGGCAGGATGGTGGGCGGCCGCCGCCCTCGCCGCGGCGGCGGTGGCGGGGTGCGAGGGGAACACGGCGCACGGCGCCATCCCGCGCGACCGCTTCGTGAAGGCGAACGTGGAGCTGCGCTCGGTGCCCGACACGGCGGCCGCGGGCGACAGCCTGCGCGCCGCCGCGCTGCGCAAGTACCGCGTCACCGACCGCGACCTGGCGCGCTTCGTCCGCGTGCACGGCCGCGACCCCGACTACCTGGCCACCGTCTGGCGCGAGGTGGCCGACAGCGTGCAGCGGCGCTACGAGCGCACCCACCAGGGCGGCTTCCGGCAGGGCGCCCCGCCGGGGATGGTGGAGCCCGACCTTTCCGCCCGCACCGACTCCACCATGCCGGGCGACGCGCCGCCGCCGGGCGTGCAGCCCGGCGCCCGGCCGCCGGGCGCGCGGCGGCCGCCCAAGCCGGTCCTGGGCGGGCGCCCGCCGGCGGTGGCGCCGCCCGTGCGGCTCCCGCAGCAGCGCACCCCCGCCCCGCCCCCCGACCGCCGCCGGCCGATGGCGCCGCCCGGCCGCACGGTGCGCCCGCCGCCGTACTGAGCCGGCGCGCCTCCGCGATCCACACGCGAAACGAGCCCCGGCGGCGCGCCGGGGCTCGTTCTGTCTTCGAGCCTCGCAAACCACGCGAGGCTGCGGGATCGCGCCGGCGTGGGCGCGCCAACCTCTCCTGGTACGGGGGAGGTGGACGGCCTCGGTCGGCCGGAGGGGGCGCGGCGCCGCCGGAGCGGACGCCTCTGTGGTCAGAGGTACGCCAGCCGCGCCGCCGCGGTGCCCACCGCGATCACGGCGACCACCAGCTGCGCCACCGAGAAGCAGGTGACCAGCACCAGCCCCCACGCCACCGACGCGCCCCTGCCGCCCCCGTAGACGCGGCGGAAGGCGACGGCCATGTACCCCACCAGCAGCCCCGTGGTGGCCAGGTAGATCACCGCCACGGCCGCCTTCCCCGGCACCCCGCCACCCACCAGGCGATCGGCGTATTGCAGCGGGAAGATCAGCAGGCCGAACAGGTAGTTGAAGGTGGCCCAGTGCGTGGCGAACAGCAGGTGCTCGCCGAACCAGCGGCGGCGCCGGCGGAAGAGCGCGAACAGGAGGACGGCGAAGAGCAGCGGGATGGTGAACGAGATCCACGACTCGTGCTGCATGGTCGTCTCGAGCAGCGCCCGCTTGGCCTGGGCGTCGCCCGTGTGGGTGCGCACCGCGATCTCGTGCACCAGCCGCGCGAAGCGCCGGGTCAGCGCGTCGGCGCTCTGCTCGCGCTGCTCGGCCTGCGAGGTCATCAGCGGCGACACCAGCGTGAGCAGCGCGAACACGGCCAGGTACATCCGGAACGCGCCCAGGTACAGCCTGCGCCGCCCCTGGAACGCCTCCAGCGTAAGGAACCCGGGCCGGGTCACCACCAGCCAGAGCGAACGCAGCCAGCGGCCGTCCAGGTCCAGCACGTCCCCGCGGACCTCGCGGAAGAAGTGCCGCGCCGAGAAGTCCTCCTCGCGCAGCAGCCGCTCGCCGCAACGCGCGCACCATTCGCCCGCCACCGGCGCGCCGCACGAGGGACACGTCTCCGCGGCGATGGCGGGAACGGCGATGGCGGCCGGCGGACCGGCGGGCGCCGCGACGGATTCGGCTTCGGGGGTGACGGAGAGCGTCGCCATGCGAGGGCAGCGTGCGCGCGTTGCGGG
>DASSME010000004.1:0-17562 GCA_035689035.1 Longimicrobium sp.
GCATGCCGCGCATCGACGGCGAGCAGGCGTTCCGCCAGCTGCGCGCCCACCCGCTCACGCGCGGCATCCCGATCGTGGCCGTCACGGCCGACGTGCTGGCGTGGCCCGAGTCGCGCTCGCTGCGCGAGGGGTTCGCCGGCCACGTGAGCAAGCCGTGCGACCTCTCCAAGATCCGCGACGTGGTGCGCCGCGTGATCGGCCCGCCCGAGTCGGCCGACCTGCCCTTCCCCGTGGCGTTCGTCCACGCCGCCATGCACTGACGGCATCGGCTTCGAGACAGGCGAAGCGCGCCGGAGCGATCCCGCTCCGGCGCGCTTTTTCGCGTCGCGTGACTCGATCGATCCTCAGCGCGGCGGAGGGACGGAACCGCCCGCGCGGATCCGGGCGGCGGTGGCGGTATCGGCCTGGCGGGGCGGCGCGGGCGTGGCCGCGCGGCGGACGGTGTCGGGCGGACGCGCGGGCGCGGGCGCGCGGCGGGTCTCGGGCGCGGGCGCGCGGCGGACGGCGGTTTCGCGCCCTGGCGCCGGAGCGTTCGCAGCGCGCGTGGGGGTCGCGTCGGCCACACCCACCTCCCGCTCGGCCGCGCGGCGCGACGATGCGCGCGCCACGGCGGGCGTGGGCATCACCAGCGAGTCGCGGCGGGCGGGGGCGTTGTTGCCGCGCAGGGTGACGCCGCCCAGCACCAGGCCGCGCACCGGCAGGCCGTCGGGGAGCATCTGCTCGATCAGCGAGACGCGGATCGGGCGCGAGTCCACGTTCACGTCCACGAACTGGATGGTGTCGCCCAGGATGAAGCCGAAGTTCCCCACGATGCGCGTCCCCGGCGCGTGCAGCCGGGCGTTGCGCGTGTCGATCATCAGCCCGTCCGGCCGGCTCTCGATCAGCAGGTTCATCTTCCCGGCCAGGTTGGACGGGAACTTCGGATACAGCCACTGGAAGTCGCGGAAGGTGACCGAGTCGCCGCGCAGCGCGATATCGTACATCGGCCCCTGCGCGGGGTCGAACCACCGCGGGTAGTTGTCGAAGCGCACCACCCCCGACACCGCCATGGTCGAGCCCGGCAGCCGCGCCTCGGGAAGGTCGAACTCGGCGAACCCCGTCTTCAGCCCACCGTAGCCCCCGTAGCCGGTGCTCCCCATCTCCGCCCCGGGGAGGGAGAACTTGCCGCGCAGGAAGCGCAGGTCGATCGGCTGGCGGTAGAACTGGATGCTGCCGCGCAGGGTGTCGATCCGCGCGGTGGTGCCCAGCTCGCTTCCCGGGGCGAAGCGGACGCCGGTGAGCACGCCGTACATCCGTGTCAGGTCCACCGTGCGCACGTAGCCGCCGGGCACCTGGCGGATGATCACCGTCCCGGTGTCGGACAGGAAGGCGCGCACCTGCCGCTGCCGCGCGGCGGGCGGCAGCGTGCTGTCGGGGCGGAACGGCGTCTCCACCCGCACCGTGCCGTCGATCATCCGCACGTAGGCGAGCGCCGTGGAGCGTTCCAGGTGCGGGCGCGTGGTGTCGACCGGCGTGGTGTCGGCGAAGATCGCCTGGTAGTTCCAGAGCGAGTCGCCCGGCATCCGGAACACCCAGATGCGCGGGTGATAGAGCGTGAGCGAGTCGATCTCGATGCGCGGCGCCAGCAGCGTCTTCACGTCGTACCTGGCGTAGGCGCTGTCGGCCAGGATGAAGGCGCGGCCCCGCGTGTCGGCCAGCGACACGCCGTAGAGCTTGGCGCCCTCGAACAGGTTCCCGTCCACGCGCGCCACCACCAGCTTGCCGCCCTTGATGGACCCGCCCAGCGCCCTGAGCGTCTGCCGCAGCACCCACTCGTGGCCCGGCCGGGTGCGCGCGACGATGTTGGCCACCAGGAACGCCAGCGCCACGCCCAGGAGGATCCCCCCCAGCGCCCAGCTCAGCAACCGCCACCCCTGCCTGCGCGCCATGCGTCAGCCCTCCCCCGCCCCGCCGCGGATCGCCCGGAGCGGGCGCCCGGCGGTGGGCCCCGGCCGGGTCCCCGTCTCGCGCTCGCGCCGGCGCAGCGCGCGGACGACGTAGACCGACGCGGCGGCCCCCAGCGCGAGCACCGCGCCCGCGGCGGCCACGCGCATCCAGGCGGGGCGCGGGGCGCTCATCGGCGGGCCTCCGCGCGGTCGTCGGTGAAGATCGCTTCCACGGCGGAGTGGCCCCCGGCGTCCAGCGGCGGGCGCCCGCGGCGGAAGAAGAGGTGGCGGCTGGTGGGCACGAAGTCGCCCGCGTCGTCGAAGTACATGTAGTGCGTCACGCGGATGGTGGCGTCGTCCAGCCGCACCACGTTCAGCGAGTTCTTCTCGCGCTCGCGCGCGCGGCCGCGCCGCGAGGTGCTGGTGCCGCTCTGCACGATCACGATGCCGTGCTCGCGGTCTTCCCCGGCGTACGCGTCGAGCGAGCTGCCGATGTAGGCGCGGTGAAGATGGCCGCTCATCACCAGGTCCACCTTCATGGCGGTGAGCGCGTCGAGCGTGCGCTGCGCCTTCTGGATCACCTCGCCGCCCTCGAAGTCGGGCGCGGGGGCGAGGTTGTGGTGCGTGACCACGATGCGCAGCTCCTCTTCGGGCCGGCCCTCGAACGCCTGGCGGATGAACTCCAGCTGCGTGCGGCGGATGCGCCCGTTGGTGATCTGCCGGTGCGGATCGGTGGAGTTGACCGCCGCGATGGTGGCGCCGGGGATCCGGGTGACGGTGTCGAGCTCCTGCTGGATGTGCCTGCGGTAGTGCTTGTACGGCTCGAGCATGCGCTCGGCGAAGCGGTACAGCGGCACGTCGTGGTTGCCGGGCGTGACCACGGTGGGCACGCGCGGAAAGCGGTCCAGGAACGCGCGTGCCTCGGCGAACTGCTCTTCCTTGGCGCGCTGCGTGAAGTCGCCCGAGGCGATGATGGCGGTGGGCTCGAGCCTCGCCGCGAACTTCTGCACCGCCTCGCCCACGTGCGGCAGGTACGGCGGGCCGAAGTGCAGGTCCGATACGTGGAGAAGCGTGATCAACCGGCGGCCGGGCCTGGGGTCAGCGTGTTTCCCGCGCGAACGGGAGCAGAGGATGCGATGGCCGTGCCAACTGCTTTCAGGGGACAGGGGACAGGGGACAGGGGACAGGGGACAGCGGTCGGCCTGAGCGGACGAAGCGATTGCCTTCATTCGGAGAACACCACCGTTGCCGTTCTCGCCCTTCTCCTGCGGTTCGGGAGAAGGGGGCCGGGGGGATGAGGGTCCGTCAGCCCCGCACCAGCCCGGGGAACGGCAGGTCGGCGCGGGCGTTCAGGTCCAGCCCGGCGGTCTCGCCGCGCTGCAGGCGGAAGAGGCCGGCGCGGGCGATCATGGCGGCGTTGTCGGTGGAGAGGCGCGGGGTGGGGGCGTACAGCTCGCCGCCGGGGCCCAGGCGCCGCTTCAGCTCGTCCCGCAGCGCGCGGCTGTTGGCCACGCCGCCGCCCAGGACCACGCGGCGGCAGCCCTTCTCCTTCACCGCGCGCATCGTCTTGCTGGCCAGCACGTCCACCACGGCGGCCTGGAAGCTTGCCGCCACGTGCGGCACCTCGTCGACCAATCTCCCCTGCTGCTCCAGGTCGCGGACCAGCAGTCGCAGCGCGTTCTTCAGCCCGCTGAACGACATCTCGTAGTACGCCGGCTCGCCGGGGCGCTGGCCGCGGTTCAGCAGCGGGCGCGGGAGCGGGTGGCGCTTCGGATCCCCTTCCGCGGCGGCTTTCTGGATCGACGGGCCGCCCGGGTAGTCCAGGCCCAGGATCTTGGCTGCCTTGTCGAACGCCTCGCCCGCCGCGTCGTCGCGGGTGGCGCCCAGCAGGTGGTACTCGCCCCACGCGGGCACCCACAGCAGCATCGTGTGGCCTCCGCTGACCAGGAGCGCCACGAACGGCGGCTTCGCGTCGGGGTGATCCAGCTGCGTGGCGAAGAGGTGCGCCTCCATGTGGTGCACGCCGACCACCGGCTTCCCTTCCGCCCACGCCGCCGCCTTCGCCCACGCCACGCCCACCAGGAGCGCGCCGATCAGCCCCGGCCCGGCGGTCACCGCGAACGCGTCCACCTCCGAGAGGCCGACACCCGCCTCGCGCAGCGCGCCGTCGATCACGTCGTCCAGCGTGCGGAGGTGCGCGCGGCTGGCCAGCTCGGGGACCACGCCGCCGTACAGCCGGTGGATGTCCTGCGTGAAGATCACGTGGCCCAGCAGCTCGTCCTCCCCCCGCAGCACCGCGGCCGAAGTCTCGTCGCAGCTGGTCTCGATCCCCAGCACCAGCGGCGCCGTCATCGCGGCCTGGCCGGCTGCGCGGCGGGCGACGTCGGCGGAACGGGGACCGCGGGGTTCGGTTGCGGCGGCGGGGCGGGGCGGCCGGCCGGCGCGGGAAGGCGCGCGGCCGAGTCGCCGGCGGGCACGCCGTCCTGCGCGCGGGTCACGCGCACGCGGCCCGGCACCGCGCGCGACGACGCACCCGCGGGCACCCCCACGATCGAGATGGGAACGACGGCGCCCTCGAGCGGAAGGTCGTGCGGGATGGAATCGACCGAGACCACGGCGCGCACCTCGCGCGGGGTCAGCCGGGCGACGACGGGCTCGGCGCCGGAGACGTGCACCTCCACCTGGGCCGGCGTGGCGACGTAGCCGGGCGGCACCGCCACCGCCATCACCGCGAACGCGCGGTCGCTGCGGCGGTCCACGCGCCCCGAGACGCGCACCTCCTGGGTGGAGACGCGGATGCCGTGCAGGCCGGTGGTGTCGAGGTTGACCCGCTGGCTGAAGGTGCTGTCGTCGCGCACGATCTCGAAGGCGCGCGTGCGCACCTCCTCGACCGCCGAGAGCGCCGCCTCGGGGCCGGTGAGGTCCACGGTGGACGGGGTGACGCTGGGGCGGCCCTGCAGCACGAAGCGCTCCGCCGACCGCGCCCCGATGCGGGCGCGGACCGGCACCGAGCGCGTCACCTGCCGCTGCAGGTCCAGGCGGACCACGCCGGGGCGCACGTCGGTGGCCTCCACCCCGCGCAGCCCCTCGGGAACGCGCACCATGTTGGGGTCCAGCGCGAAGGTGCGTGCGTTCCCCACGTTGCGGACGGCCAGCACCAGCGTGGGGCGCTCCAGCGCCAGCTCCCACAGCTCGCGGCCGGGGCCGCGAAAGCGCACGCGCACGGTGGCCGGCTCGGCGCCGCCGTCCAGCAAGTAGTCCGGGTCGCGCACCACGGCGTCCACGCGCACGGGGATCCACTGCGTGGTCACCTGCTCGGCCGTCACCACCCCCCACAGCACGATCGCCAGCGCCAGCGACGCCAGCTTCAGCCGCCACTGGTTGGTGAACGTGCGCACCGTGATCCGCCGCACCGTCACTCCTTCAGCATCCGGCGGATCAGCGCCACGGTGGCGGGGTCGTCCCACTCGGTGGCCCCGATCACCTTCTTCACGATCCTGCCGTCGCGGCCCACCAGGAAGCTCTCGGGGACGCCGGTGGTGCGGTAGTCGCGGCTCACCGCGCCGCCGGGGTCCTGCCAGACGTCGAAGCCGAGCCCGAACTCGCGGGTGAACGCCGCCACGTCGCCGCCGGGGCGGCCGACGGGGTCCGGCTGCCCCGGCTTGGCGTCGACGCTCACCGCCACGATGCGCAGCCCCTCGGGGCGGAGCGTGGTGTACAGGCGCTGCATGGACGGCATCTCCTGCTGGCAGGGGCCGCACCAGGTGGCCCAGATGTTCAGCAGCACCACCTGGCCGCGCAGCTGTGACAGGCGCACGGGCTTGCCCTGCAGGTCGGTGGCGGTCACCTCGGGGGCGCTGCTCCCCACCTCCACGGGAAGGAAGCGGTCGCGCATCGCCCACCCCACGCCCACCAGCGCGGCGAGGAGGGCCACCACCGCGCCCACGATGATCCACTGCCGCCGGTTGCTCTCGCTCGTCATCGGCTCGATTCGGATTATGCCGTCATCCTGAGTGTGGCGAAGGGCCCCCAGGCGGTTGAAACCGCGGCAACCACGGCCCAAAGTCCGCCTTCGCGCCGCCTTCGCGGACTCCCACGCGGGCATCCGTGCGCTTCGGCACGCCCCCGGGCGCGGCCCGCCACGGCGGGTTGAAACCCGCCGCTGGAAGTTCACGAAGTCCGCCTTCGCGGACTCGCAGGTGAAGATCCGTGTGACCCTCGGCCCTCGCACCTCCCACCGACGCGAAGTTCTCCCCTCCCCCAAGGTAGTTGTTTGGGGGAGGGGGCCGGGGGGAGAGGGCCCGCCGCGGCCGCGCCGACCTCCGCCATCCGCGCGCCCCCGCAGGATCTACCCCGTCACCCCCGCGGTGTCCCCGCGCCGGGGGTGGGCGGGGGAGGAGGCGGCGGGGCGGGCTCAGGCTCGGGTTCGGCGGGCTCGTCGGCGGCCGCGGCGCTGTCGGGGGGCGCGGCGGCGGCGCTGTCCACGGGCGCGGGCGGGTTCGGGTCCGGGCCGGCGACGGTCACCCGCACGGCGCCGCCCATCCGGATGCTGTCGCCCGCCTCGGGGCTCTGCGCCACGATCGTTCCCCGCGGCTCCGCCGACTCCGGGTCGTACGACACGCGGCCCAGGCGCAGCCCGGCCGATTCAAGCCGCGCGGCGGCATCGTCGGTCGTGGCCGCCAGCACGCTGGGCGCCGCCACCTGGGGCGGGCCGGCGCTCAGGTTCAGGACCACGACCCCCGGCATCGGCACCTGCGTTCCCGCGCGGGGCTCCATCCCCAGCAGCGTGCCCTCGTCGGCCATGTTCCGCACGCTGCGCAGCCGCACCTGGAAGCCCATGCGCTGCAGCAGGGAGATCGCGTCGTCCTTGTCCATCCCCTCGATCGAGGGCACGGGGCGCCGGTCCGGCCCCGCGCTCAGGATGACGCGCACGTTGCTGCCGCGCGCCGCCTCCTGCCCGGGGAGCGGCACCTGGCTCAACACGCGGCCGGCGGGCATGCGCGGGTTGTTGAGCGTGGTCCCCCGCGTGTACTCCAGCCCCGCCTTGTCCAGCGCGCGCGACGCCGCCGACAGCGTCATCCCCCGCACGTCGGGCACGGTGACGATCGCCGAGCGCCCGAAGCCGGGGAAGAAGAGGAGCGTGATGAACACGTACCCCACGAAGAAGCCGCCCAGCCCGCAGTAGATGATGTACTTGAGCAGGCGCCGCTCGTCGAAGTACGCCTTCACGCGCTGCCGCACGTCCGAGACGCGCGGGCGCAGGCGCCGCTCCTTCGGCCGGATCACCTTCACGCGCGCCTCCGCAGCCGCGCGGCGAATGCGCCGTCCACGCCCTGCCGCTGCGGCAGCACGCAGAGGCGGCCGGCCGCGTCCAGCACCTCGGGCGGCACGGCGCCGGCGGGCGGCTCGGGGGTGAATTCGGGGTTGCGGGCCAGGAAATCGTCCACTCGCTCTTCGTTCTCCTCGCGCTCCAGCGAGCACGTGCTGTACACCAGCAGTCCGCCCGGGCGCACCAGCGGCGCCGCGGCCGCCAGCAACTCGCCCTGCAGCGCGGCGAGCGCCGCCAGGTCGTCGGGCGTCACGCGCCAGCGCCCGTCCGGGTGCCGGCGGAAGGTGCCCGTCCCCGTGCACGGCGCGTCCAGCAGCACCGCGTCGGCCGCCCGGAAGGGCGGCTGCCGCCCGTCCGCCACCACCGCCCCGATCCGCCCGCCCCACCCCACGCGGGCCGCGTTCTCCACCACGCGCTTCAGCCGCCGGTGCGAGAGGTCCGCCGCCGCCACGTGGGCCGCGCGCTCCGCCATCCCCAGCGCCTTCCCGCCCGGCGCCGCGGCCAGGTCCAGCACCGTGGCCCCCTCGGGCACCTGCGCGTAGCGGACGACCAGGGCGGCGGCCGGGTCCTGCACCACCGCGGGGACGGCGGCCAGCGCCTGGGCGGCGGACGCGGGGGGGAGGATGCGCAGCGAGTCGGGCGAGAACGGCACCGGCTCGCTCGCGATCTCCGCCTCGCCCAGCCGCGCCCGCGCCTCGTCCAGGCTGATACCGAGCGGGCGGATGTACAGCTCCGGCCGCTGGTTGTCGGCCTCCACCAGCGCGCGCGCGTCGTCCTCGCCCCAGCGGGCCACCCACCGCTCCACCAGCCAGCGCGGGTGCGACCCCCAGGTGGACAGGTGCCCGGCCGGATCGGGGCGAAAGTCCGGGAAGCGGATCGCCTCGCCGCGGCGCTGCAGGTTCTGCAGGACGCCGTTCACCAGCCCCGACACCCGCCCCGCGCCCGCCATCCGCGCCAGGTCGACGGATTGGCTGACGGCGGCGTACGGCGGCACGCTCCCCATCTCCAGCAACTGGTAGGCGCCCAGGCGCAGGACGTCGAGCACGTCGGGCGCCACCGAGCCGGTGCCGTCGCGCAGCAGCGCGCCCAGCAGGTGGTCGATGCGGCCGCGCAGGCGCAGGGTGCCGTACACCAGCTCCTGCGTGAAGGCGCGGTCGCGCGGGTCCAGCCGGCCGAAGACGGCGTCCAGCGCGCGGTCGGCCAGGTCGCCGTCGCGCACGCGCTGCATCACCTCCAGCGCGGCGCGGCGGGTGTCGGTCACGCGGCCGGCCACGTCGCTGCGCCTCAGCCCAGCATCCCGGTGAGCGGCGAGGACGGCACGGCGCGCTCGCGGCGCGGCATCCGCCCGGCCAGGTACGCCAGCCGTCCCGCCTCGGTGGCCAGCGCCATCGCGCGGGCCATGCGCACCGGGTCCCGGGCCTCGGCCAGCGCGGTGTTCATCAGGATGCCGTCCACGCCCTGCTCCATCGTCATGGCCGCGTCGCTGGCGGTCCCCACACCGGCGTCCACGATCACGGGGACGGAGAGGCGCGACTTGATGGTGCGCACGTTGAACGGGTTCACCAGCCCCAGCCCGCTCCCGATCGGCGAGGCCAGCGGCATCACCGCGGCGCAGCCGGCGTCCTCCAGCCGCAGCGCGGTGATCAGGTCGTCGTTGGTGTAGGCCAGCACGGTGAAGCCGTCGGCCACCAGCTCACGGGCGGCGCGGAGGGTGGCCTCGGCGTCGGGGAGGAGCGTTTCCTGGTCGCCGATCACCTCCAGCTTCACCCAGTCGGTGAAGCCGGCGGCGCGGGCCAGGCGGGCGTAGCGGACGGCGTCTTCGGCCGTGTAGCACCCGGCGGTGTTGGGGAGAAGGAGGTAGTGCTCCGGGTCGAGGTGAAAGAGGACACCCTCCTCCCGCGCCCGGTCCAGGTCTACGCGGCGGACGGCGACCGTCACCACCTCGGCGCCCGATGCCTCGATGGCGTCCACCATCTGCTGGTTGGAGCGGTACTTCCCCGTGCCCACCATCAGGCGCGAGCGAAGGGTGCGGCCGGCGATCACCAGCGGCTCGTCCATCACCTGCGGCTCGGCGATCACCGTAGCCATGTAGGTACCTCCACTGCGGTTAGATCAGAAGGCGGCCTGCCACCGGGGTGCCATGCCTCCACATTCGTGTGCCGGGACGCACGACTGCACCGGTGCACTTCTTCCAGCTGCGTCGCGGCCGCGGCGGCCCCCCTCCCCGGCCCTCCCCCCGCTGCGCGGGGGGAGGGAGGTTGGACGGGGAGGAACTTCGGGGTCGTGCGGCGATGCTGGCGTGCGAGTCCGCGAAGGCGGACTTTGGGCCGTTGTTGCCGCGATTTCAATCGCCTGGAACAACCTTGGCCTCACCGATGCAACCTCACGCGCGCCCGCATTGACTCGCAGTCCGCGAAGGCGTACTTCCCGAAGTTCCAGCCCCGGGTTTCAACCCGGGGTTGGGGCGGACTTCGCCGGGTTCCATCGGCACTCGGGAGATCACCCCCCGCCGACGAAGTGCACCAGCTCGTAGCTGTCGCCGGGCTCCACGAGCACGCCGTCGAGCGCGTCGCGGCGCAGGATCTCGCCGTTGCGCTCCACCACCACCATGCGCGGGTGCAGGCCCAGGTGCTCCAGCAGCGCGGCCACGTTGAGCCCCGCCGGCACCGTGCGCTCGTCCCCGTTCACGCGGATGCTCACCTCCGCGGCGACCTGCAGCTCTGCCATGCCTCGATGTATGCTCGCGCCGCCCGTGCCGGCGACGGCTGGTTCCAGATCCCACGGATCGCCGCGACGCCGGCCGCGCCCGCGGCGCACATCTCCGCCACCCGCTCCGCCGTCACCCCGCCGATCCCGATCACCGGCCGCCCGAGCACAGCGATCCGCTCGATCAGCCCCGTCCCGGCGCCCGGCTCGCCGGGATGCGAGGCGGTCGCGAACACCGGCCCTGCCAGCAGCCAGTCCGCCCCCGCCTCCACCGCCTCGCGCGCCTCGCCGATCGTGTGCACCGAAGCGCCGATCCGCAGCGCGTCGCCCACCAGCCGCCGCGCATCTTCCACCCGGATGCCGCGGCGGCCGAGCTGAACCCCGCCGGCGCCCGCGGCGAGCGCCACGTCCACGCGATCGTTCACGATCAGCAGCGAACCGGCGTCGCGCGCGGTCTTCGCCAGGCGCACCGCCACCTCGTGCATCCGCCGCCCGGACGTGTGCGGCGCGCGAAGGTGCAGCGCCACCCCCGCCCCACCCGCCACCAGCACCTCGCCCGCGATCCGCTCGAACTCGGCCCGCGCGACGACGTCGTCGTCCGTTACGGCGTGGAGCGGCGGGAGCGGGCGGTCAGTCACGGGCGTTTTCCAAAGCGCGGCTGCGTCGAACGGCGATCGATCCTCCGGTCGCGCCGGGCTGATGTGCAGGTCCCGAGACCGGCGCGGCGCTCCCTCCGGATGACACCGCGCAGGTGTGGATCGGAGAACTATGCCGCGACCGCATCCACGAAGCTCGTGCCGCGCACCATCACCGCGTCTCCACACCCGCCGGTAGTCCGCGAAGGCGGACTTCGTGTGGTCGTTGCAGCGAATTCGAATTCATTCGCCCCTGCGGCCCCTGCGAACGGCGGCGGACGAGCAAACCCTACCCCTCCACCCCGAACCGGTCGCCCACCGCCACGCCGCGCCCGCGCACCCACTCGCCCGCGGCCATGCGGCGCTTGCCGGGCGGCTGCACCTCGGTCACGCGGACGGAGCCCCGGCCGCAGGCGATCAGCACGCCGGACTCGTCCGCCGCCAGCACGGCCCCGGGCTCGCCGCCCGGCTCCTCCAGCCTGGGGCGGAAGAGCTTGACCGGGCCGCGCGCGCCCAGCGGGCTCCACGCGCCGGGCACGTCGTCGAGCCCGCGGATCCAGCGCGACACCTCGATGGCGGGGAGCGACCAGTCCAGGCGCGCCGTCTCGCGGTCGAGCTTGGGCGCGTAGGTGGCTTTCGCGTGGTCCTGGTCCTCGCGCACCAGGGCGCCGGCCTCGAGCAGCGCCAGCGCCTCCACCAGCGCCTCGGCGCCGATCTCGGCCAGGCGGTCGGCCAGCTCGCAGGCGCTTTCGTCGGCCTCGATCGGCTCTTCCACGCGCAGCAGCATGGGGCCGGAGTCGAGCCCGGCGTCCATCTGCATGATGGTGACGCCGGTGGTCTCCAGCCCCCGGATGATCGCCCACTGCACCGGGGCCGCGCCGCGCAGCTCCGGCAGCAGCGACCCGTGGATGTTCACCGAGCCCAGCCGCGGCACCGCCAGCACCTCCGGCTTCAGGATCTGCCCGTAGGCCACCACCACCGAGATGTCGGCCTCGAAGCCGCGGAGCTGCGCCACGAACTCGTCGCCGCGCGCCTTCTCGGGCTGCAGCACGGGGATCATCTCGCGCTCGGCCTCCACCTTCACGGGCGACGGGGTGAGCTCGCGGCCCCGGCCCGCCGGGCGGTCGGGCTGCGTGACCACGGCCACCACGTCGTGCCCCTCGTCGCCCAGCGCGCGCAGCGCGGGGAGCGAGAAGGCGGGCGTCCCCCAGAAGATGACTCTCACGAGGCCTGCTTCCGGTACTTGCGCAGCACCATGTTCCGCTTGAGCGGCGACAGCCGGTCGATGAACAGCACGCCGTCCAGGTGGTCGATCTCGTGCTGCAGGCAGCGGGCGAGCATGTCGTCGGCCTCGATGCGGACAGGGTTCCCCTGCCGGTCCTGCGCCTCGACCACCACGTGCCAGGGCCGCTCCACCACGCCGGTCACGCCGGGGATGCTCAGGCAACCCTCCTCGCCCTTGTCGGTCTCGGCGCTCGCCTCCACCACGCGCGGGTTGAAGAGCGCGGTGGGCCCCAGCGCCTGGCCGCCCTCGTCGTTCACGTCCACCACGATCAGCCGCTGCGCGACGCCCACCTGCGGGCCGGCCAGGCCGATCCCCTTGGCGTCGTACATGGTCTCGAACATGTCGGCGATCAGCTGGTCGAACTCGGGGCCGGGCGCCGCCACCGGCTCGGCGTGGCGCCGCAGCACGTCGCTGCCCAGCAGCTCGATCTTCAGCAGCGGCATGGCCTTACTTCCGCTCGCTGGTGGTGGTCTCGCCGCCCGGCGTGGTGCGCTTCACGATGCGGCTGCGCTCCACCACCACGGTGGCGGTGCCGCTCTTGATCTGCACCGAGTCTTCGCGGATGGCGGTGATCTCGCCCATCAGCCCGCCCGCGGTCACCACCTGGTCGCCCTTCTGCAGCGCGTCGACCAGGTTCTGGTGCTCCTTGAGCTGCCGCCGCTGCGGCACCACCAGGATGAAGTAGAAGACCGCCAGGATCGCCAGCGGCATGATCAGCGTGGCCAGCGAGCTGGCGCCCGCGGGCGCCTGGGCCAGCATCAGCAGCGCGGTGTTCATCTATGTCCGTCTCCCGTAATCGGTGGATGTGTGTCGTTTCCGCGTCCCGTCATGGTCTGGTGCGCGTGACCGGCGCCGCGGCCCTCTCCCTGGAGGTTCCGGCGCGACGGCGTCGCGTCCGGAGCCGCCTGTCCCTCCCCGAACTGCGGGGGAGGGACGATCTCGTGTGCCCAGCGGCCGCCGGCGCACCCCGAGGTTCCCGCATGGCAGGGTGGGCGCGGATCGGCACCCGGTAAGGCCCCGGTCACCGTGGTGGTTGATACCCCGCTACGGTCCTTTGCGGTGACTACGCCTTCGCGGCGGCGGCCTTGCCGGCGGCGAAGCGGTCGAGCCAGGCGCGGGCCCAGCCCGCGTAGTCGCCGGCGATGATGTGCTCGCGCGCCTGGTCGGCCAGGTTCACCAGGAAGTGCAGGTTGTGGATCGACAGCAGGCGCATGCTGAGCCCCTCGCCGGCCACGAACAGGTGCCGCAGGTACGCCCGCGTGTAGGTGCGGCAGGTGTAGCAGCCGCACTCCGGGTCCAGCGGCCCCGCGTCGGTCAGGAAGCGGCGCTGCTTGATGTTCACCTGCCCCTCGGCCGTGATCCACACCGCGCCGTTGCGCCCGTTCCGCGTCGGGGCCACGCAGTCGAACATGTCGATCCCGCGGCCGATCGCCTCCAGCAGGTCGTCCGGGTACCCCACGCCCATCAGGTAGCGCGGCAGCCGGTCGGGGAGCTCGGGGCGCACCACGTCGATCATCTCGTACATCAGCGGCTTGGGCTCGCCCACGGAGAGCCCGCCGATGGCAATTCCATGCCAGTCGCCGCTGGCGAGCGTGCCCCGGGCGCTGGCGACGCGCAGCTCCGGGTGGATGCCGCCCTGCACGATCGGGAACAGCGTCTGCCGCGGGGTGTCGCCGTCCTCGGCGATGATGCGGTCGAAGGCGGCGCGGCAGCGGGCCAGCCAGCGCAGCGTCCGCTCGTACGCTTCGGTCGCCTTCTCGCGGCTGCTCTGCCCCGGCGGGCACTGGTCGAAGGCCATGATGATGTCGGCCCCCAGCGCCCGCTCGATCTCCATCACCCGCTCGGGGGTGAACAGGTGCCGCGAGCCGTCGATGTGGCTCTGGAACTCGACCCCATCCTCGCCGATCGTGCTGATGTCGCTCAGCGAGAACACCTGGAACCCGCCGCTGTCGGTCAGGATCGGCTTCCGCCACCCCTGGAACCCGTGCAGCCCGCCCAGGGTCTGCACCACGTCGTGCCCCGGGCGCAGGTAGAGGTGGTAGGTGTTGCCGAGGATGATCTGGGCGCCCAGCCCCTCCACCTCTTCGGGCGTGAGCGTCTTGACCGTGGCCTGGGTGCCGACGGGCATGAACACCGGCGTGCGCACCGGTCCGTGCGGCAGGGTCAGCACGCCGGCGCGCGCGGGGCCGTCGGTGGCCTGGACCTGGAACTCGAACAGCGGTCGGCTTCCGGCTCGGTTTTCACGTCTGCCCGCGCGCGGATCGGCCGCGCGCGGAGTGCTTGGATGTAAACGGGTAGTTTGGCGGAGGATGGGCGCGAATGCAAGGCGGCGCACGGCGCCGCGCGCGCCGATTCTACGTCGGATCGGGATGTCGTGGGTGGAGACGCGGAAGCGCGGTTACGGCGGGCGGAACACGACGCGCCCGGCGGGATGCCCCCCCGCCGGGCGCGTCGAACGTCTGCCTCTTGCTCAGTAGATCGGCGGCGGGCAGGTGCAGAGCGAGTCCGGACAGTAGCTCTTGTAGGTGTTCGCGGCGCACCAGGGGTTGGTGGGGACGAAATGCCCCTGCACGTTTCCGCGCGTCCCGGCCGCGGTCGCGGTGTCGAACGAGTCGACGGCCAGCACGTCGAGGTCGAGCGTTAGCTTCTTCATCGGCTGCTCCTGCGGTGGGTGGATGTGCGGTGAAGAGCCGATACTAGATCAGACGATATTCATTTGCAATATGTGACGCCGAGTCAGGATAACTGCACCTTCGCGCCGTCGCAGAGCTTCCGGCGGATCGGGATGATCGCATCGGGTCCGGCGGCCGGAAAGCCGCGGATGGACGGCCGCGACGCGGCGCCGCGGGGGGATGGCAAACGCGCCCGGCGGGAGATCCCGCGGGGCGCGGCCATTCAGACAGTACGGAGCTTCGATCAGCTCGGGCGAGACTGCGCGAGCAGTTCCGCCTCCGCCGCCGCCGGGTCGCGCCCGGCCTTGATGGCGGCTTCGAGGTCGTGGCGCTTCCAACGCTTGCGCTTGGGGCGGGCGTACCAGCGGCTGGTCATCTCCCAGGCGGCGAAGGGGATCACCAGCAGCGCGACGCCCAGCAGCAGCACCCACGAATCGAAGGTGCGCCGGAACATCTCGAACGCGACGGCCTCGAGGATGAGCGTGCTCCCCCAGACCACCGCCATGAACCGCCGCGTCCGCGTCCAGAATGTCATGGGGTCCTCCCGGATCCGGGTGGAGAGCAGATGCCCGCGAATCTGCGCAACGGGATGCGCCTGCGGGTACTGTAAGGAAGGGCAGAAGCCATGCCGCGCATGGCGCGACACAGCGACCGCTCGGTAGAACGGGATGATCGTGGCTACCGCGCTACGACCAGGCGCGCATCCGCAGCCTGCTTGGGCCGCACTCGCATTTCCACGTCCTGATCGAGCGCGTTGAGGAAGCGCACCAGCCGGTCCAGCGTGAAGCCTTCGAGCCGCCCGCGGCGCAGATCCGAAATCCGCGGCTGCGACGTGCGCAGCAGCCGCGCCGATTCTGCCTGCGAAAGCCCCCGCTCGTCCAGCACACGTCCGATCTCAATGGCAAGGTCGGCCTTAGCCAGCAGCTCCGGAGCGTCCGGCAGACCCAGGTCAGCGAAGACGTTCCCACTGCTGGCCCGAACTACGCTGTCATCCTTCATGAGCGCTCCCATGAGTTACGGAACCACCACGCCTACACTGCGTTTGATTCCTGATACATCCGGCGAGCCGTTTCGAGCCTGGAGCGGATCAACTCCACATCGTGCCGTGGTGTCGAGATACCTTGCTTCGACTTCTTCTGAAACGCGTGCAAGACGTAGATCGAACCAGCGAACTTCACCGTGTACACGGCACGGTACGTATCTCCATCGTAATCTTCCACGATCTCCAGAACACCCGCGCCACCGAACCCTTTCAGCGGCTTTGCCTGGGGATGCTTCTCCCCGTTCTGGGCCGCGCGTAGTGCGAAGCCGAGCACTCGCTTTACCGGAGAAGGAAACGCGTAGAGATCGTCCTCGGACGATCCGACCCAGAAGAGGGGTTTGGAAACGATGCGGCCCATGCAGCCGAACTATACCGCGCGCGGTATGGTTCGGCAAGCCGCATCGATCCTTACCCCCTTACGCCGCGCGCGGCGTCTCCCCGTCGCCCACCGCCACCTTTACCTTCCGCGCGACGGCCCGGCCGACCACGGCGGCGACCTCCTCCTCGCTGGCGGCGGCGACGGCGCGCATCGAACCGAACGCATCCAGCAGCGCGCGCTGCCGGGCAGGCCCGACGCCGGGAATCGTCGAAAGCTCCGACCGGATGGTGCGCTTCGTCCGCAGCTTGCGGTTGTAGCCGATGGCGAAGCGGTGCGCCTCGTCGCGCACGCGCTGCAGCAGGCGCAGCGCCGGCGAGCGCTTCGGCAGCCGGATCGGCTGGCCGCGGCCGGGGAGGAAGACCTCTTCCTCGCGCTTGGCCAGGGAGATCATGGCCTGCTGCGGCAGGCCGATCTCCTCCATCGCCTTCTGCGCGGCGCCCAGCTGGCCCTTGCCGCCGTCGATCACCACCAGGTCGGGGAGCGGCTTGCTCTCGTTCACGCGGCGGGTGAACCAGCGGGTGACCACCTCGTGCATGCTGGCGAAGTCGTCGTTCCCCCACTCGCCGCGGATCTTGAACTTCTTGTACTCGCCCTTGCTGGGCTCGCCGTTCTCGAAGAACACCCCCGACGCGACGACCTCGCTCCCCTGCGTGTGCGAGATGTCGAAGCAGACGATGGTGCGCGGCACGCTCTCCAGCTCGAGCACCTCCTGCAGCTCGTAGAGCGCGTCGGGGGCGCGGCCGGCGTCGGCCTGGGCCACCATCCGCCGCTCCTCCATCAGGTGCCGCGCGTTCTGCCCGGCCAGCTCCACCAGCTGCACCTTCTCGCCGCGCTGGGGCACGTGCAGACGGACGGCGCGCCCGGCCTGCTCGCGCAGCAGCTCCTGCAGCACCTCGCGGTCCTCGAAGTCCTCGGCGAAGAAGATCTCCGGCGGGATCGACAGCCGGTCGCGGATGGCGCGGTCGGTGTAGTGGCGGGTGACGAAGGCGTTGAACGCGCTCTCGTCGTTCCCGTCGCCCGCGTTGGCCAGGAAGCTGACCTCGCGCCCCAGCAGCTTCCCCTCGCGGATCAGCAGCACCACGCCGCACCCCTCGCCGCGGTCGCGCGCGAAGCCCACCACGTCGCGGTCGCTGCCGCTGATGTCCACCACGCGCTGCCGCCGCTCCAGCGCGTCGAGCTGCCCGATGGCGTCACGCAGCTCGGCGGCGCGCTCGAAGTTCATCTCCGCCGCCGCCGACTGCATCTCCTGCTTGAGCCGGTTGGCCACCAGGCGGGTGTGGCCGCCCAGCACCTCCAGGATCTCGTCGACCATGCCGCGGTACTCGGCCTCGCTCTGCAGCGCCACGCACGGCGCCTTGCAGCGGCCGATGTGGTAGTCCAGGCAGGGCCGCGCCGGCACGTCGTCCGGCAGGGCGTAGTGGCAGCTGCGGACGGTGTAGAGCCTCTTGACCAGCTCCAGCGACTGCCGCATGCGGCGCACGTCGGTGTACGGCCCGAAGTACCGGCTCCCGTCCTTCACCAGCCGGCGGGTGACCCACACGCGGGGGAAGCGCTCGTGGACGGTGACCTTGATGTACGGATAGGTCTTG
>DASSME010000005.1:0-10677 GCA_035689035.1 Longimicrobium sp.
CTGCACCTCGCTGCGGAACCACGGGATGATGAAGAGCGGACAATCTGCCGCACCAGTGGATACCCCGCCAGCGGCGGACCGGTCATCCTCACCGCCGCGGGGATCGCACCGGAGTCGGTCCGTGCCGCGGCGGCCGAGACCGCACCGCGGGGTGGCCGAGACCCGCACCGGGCGGCTGAAGCCACGGGCTACGACGACAGGAAGCCTCGCAAACGGCGCGAGGCTGCACACGAGCATCGTGCTGCGGACCGAGCTCATCGCCACCTGTGAGTCTCCGGGTGAAGGAGCCCTCGAACCGTGATGCGCGCGCCGAGCTCGCGGCCGAGCGGACGCTGGTAGTCCGCGAAGGCGGACTTCGTGTGGTTGTTGCAGCGAAGCAGCGAATTCATTCGCCCCCCTCCCCAGGCTGTGAGGCGCGAAGGGGCTGGCCCACGGCACCGCGGGCCAGCCCCTCGTCTGCTCTCACCTCGACCTGTCGTCGTCCGGCGACGACGACGGTCTCACCGGCTCAGCAGTAGTATTTGCCGCACATCGGCTCGCCGCGTTCGTGGTACACGTAGAACTCGGGCGAGGTAGCGCTCGCGCCGCCCGAGGTCACGATCACGCGCAGGTAGAACGACGGCGCGAGGTTCGCCACGTTGCGGGTGTAGCTGCTGCTGTTGGTGCCCACGTTGGTCCACGTGGTGCCGGTCTCGGAGCGGTACTGCCACTGGTAGGTGTACGTGCCGGTGCCGCCCGACGCGCTGGCGTACCAGTAGCCGGTGCTGATCCCGTACAGGTAGTCGTCGCCGCTGATGCTGGCCGACACGCCCGAGGGCGGCGGGGGCGGAGGCGGCGGGCTGCCGCCGGACAGCGTGTACAGCAGCAGGTTGGGCGAGCCCGCGCCCAGGCCGCCCAGGTGGTACGTGGTGGCGTTGCTGATGATGGCGCTGCCCACCGTGGCCGGCGAGGCGTACGGGTTGCCCTCCAGGTACAGCGCGGCGGCGCCCGCCACGTGCGGCGTGGCCATGCTGGTGCCGTCGATGGTGTTGGTCCCGCCGCCCAGCCACGCACTGGTGATCCCCTCGCCCGGCGCGTACAGGTCCACGCAGCTCCCCCAGTCGCTGAACCAGGCCTGCTGGTCCGAGGCGTTGGTGGCACCGACGGTCAGGGCGCTCGGCGCGCTGGCCGGCGAGTAGTTGCAGGCGTTGTCGGACCAGTTGCCCGCCGCCACCGCCACCGTCACGCCGCTGGCCACCAGGTTCTCGATGGCGTCGTTCACCGACTGCATGTAGCCGCCGCCCAGCGACAGGTTGGCCACCGCCGGCGTGGCGTGGTAGTAGCGCACCCAGTCGATGCCGGCGATCACGCCGTCCCAGGTGCCGTAGCCGCTGCAGTCCAGCACGCGCACCGCCACCAGGCTCACGCTCTTGGCGATCCCGTAGGTGGCGCCGCCGACCGTGCCCGCCACGTGGGTGCCGTGGCCGTAGCAGTCCTGCCCGTTGCCGCCGAACGCGTCGTACGCCGCCCAGGCACGCCCGCCGAAGTCCCAGTGGCTGGTCTCGATCCCGGTGTCGATGATGTACGCGGTGACGCCCGCGCCCGTCGCGGTGTAGGTGTAGCTGCCGTTGAGCGGAAGGTCGCGCTGGTCCACCCGGTCCAGCCCCCAGCTCCCCACCTGCACCACGCTCACGCGCTGGTCCTGCTCCACGTACGCCACGTTGGGGTTCTTGCGCAGCGCCTCGGCCGCCGCCGAGCTGAGCTTCGCCGAGAAGCCCTTGAGCGCGTGCTGGTAGGTGTAGCGCAGGGTGCCCCCGTGCGCCGCCGCGAGCTGCCTGGCCAGCCCCGGCGCGTCACGCACGTCGCTCCTGAACACCACGATGTACTGGTCCGGCACCGGCTGGGCCGAGCGCGACGCGGGCCGCGCGGCGGCCGGGTCGCGGGGGGCGGCCACGGGGGCGCTGGGCGTGTCGGAGCACGCCGCCAGGCCCAGCAGGGTGAACACCATGGCCGCAAAGATGGGTTTGCCGCGCGCGAGCATACTGCGATCTCCATGTGCTCCGGTGATCGTTGCGCACCCGTTCGCGTCCCGGAGCAAACGCACGCGGTACGGGTGGGGACCGGCACCTGGCCAGGTCCCGGGGGATGGGTGATGAACCGACCGAACCAGCGGCTTCCCGGCGCCGCAATCCTCGTACCATAATCCGGCCGGATAAGGGATGATCGTGAAAGATGTGCAGGGTAGACGGCGGAGTGATCTTGGGGGGTGAACAACGGAGATGCGGCAGCGGCGGAAACTTGTAAACGAAACGGATCTAACGCCCTGCCCGGAATCATCTGGTCGGCCCACCGACCGGAGTCCAGGCGTTTGCGGCGAACCGCAATGTCCCCGCTGGTTCGGTTCTAGAACTGCCCAACGGCGTAAAGAGGGCTTGAATCCGAGTGTCGCCGTGACGGGAGGATCGGCCGGGCGCGGAGAAGGTCGAGCGCGAGCGGGGGGAGAAACGAGAATCCCCTCCAGACGCGTGGGGTCGGGAGGGGATCATCGGTCGCGTGATGCACCGGGCGCCTACGCCACCCGCTCCGGGGCGCTGGGCGGGGTAACCACCGGGTCGGGGGTCACGGCCGGTGCCGCGACGAGGGCGGCCTCGGCGTCCTTGCGTCGCTGGCGGCGGCCGGCCAGCTCGAAGCCGATCACGAACAGCGACAGCGGCATCGACAGGAACAGCGCCAGGTCGGCCAGGTTCCCCGGCGGCAGCCAGTACTCGCCGTAGCGGAACGAGATGAAGTCCGTGACGCCCCAGTGCACCACCCGCTCGCCCAGGTTGCCCAGCATCCCGCCCAGCACCAGCCCCACGAACGCCCACGCCCACCCGCGGTGCCGGCGGGGAAAGCGGTGGCCGCGCCCCAGGATCTGCAGCAGCACCAGCGAGCCCAGCACGGCCGCCAGCACCGCGATCACCTTGCGCGTGGTGAGCGGGAAGTTGTCCCACAGCCCCAGCACCATCGCGGGGTTGCGCACGTGCCAGAAGGCCAGCCGGCCGGGGATCACCTCGCGCAGGTCGTCTAGCTCGATGCTGCGGGCGACCAGGAACTTGGTGCCCCAGTCCAAGCCCGCCACGCAAAGCGCGATGACCAGGGTGGGGATCCAGCCGCGCATCGGCTGGCCGTCGGCGCTGCGGCGGCCGGGCGAGCGGTCGGGGTGAAGCGTGCCACGGCGGTCGCCCATGGCGCGGCGGATGGCTTTGCGGATCGGGTGGTTCTCGGTCACGGCTCGCTGCTGGGAACTGGTGCCACGGCAACCTTTTGCATGCCGTTGTTTCAAGATGCAGGCCGCTGGGGTGAGTCCGGGCGTGAGCGCGTGCGTGGCCCTCGCTCGGGAATGCGGTGCTGGCGGTCTGTTGGGCGGCGGGCGAAAATGATGGGGGTGCGTTCACATCACCCGGTGGAGGGATGGAGCGATGAACCGTCGCTGGACGTGTTTGGGCGGGGCGGTCGTGCTGGCCGCCTGCGCCGCCTCGGCGGGGTGCCGTGCGCCGCGCGCGGCTCCGCCCGCGCCGGCCGAGGCGCGGGAGGTCGACATGCTGCCCGACCCTTACCTGGTGTACCAGGTACACAACATGTGCGTGGTGCGGAACGGCCAGGTCACGCAGCTGACCCTGGTGTCCGGCGCCACCACCGTGGACGGACGGCCCTGGAGCGAGGCGTTCCCGGCCGCGGATTACGCCGGATCGGCGCCGTGGTTCGTGAACAACGAGCCGATCGCGCTCGGCGGCCACCGGTACGTGCGGTATGGCCTGCCTCGCACCTTCGGCCCCGACGGCCTGGTGCCGGCCGGGAGCTACCGGGGCGTCGCGGTGTTCGCCGAGCCCCACGCCGGCGCGCTGGACTTGGACGTGGTGTACGTGCCGATCCACGAGATGTGTGAATTCCAGCCTTACCAGATCGCCGAGGCCGGCGCGGCGGTGCGCGGATGACGCGGCGCGTCGGCTCAACGGCGAGAGATCCGTCCTGGAGAGTGCCGATGAAGCGTGCATGGACCACCGTGGCCGCCCTCCTCGTCGCCGCGTCCGCCGGGTGCCGCGCGGCGACGGTGGCCGCGCCGGCGCCCGAGCCTCTGCCCGCGCCGCCACCGCCTCCGGCAAGGTCCACGGCCCCCATCATCGGCGATCCGATCCCCCTGTGCGTGGTGAAGGGCGGCCGGATCACGATCATCTACCCCGGCTACGTCCCGTCATCCGGCGACACCACGGTGAACGACCGTCCCTGGCGCGAGGCGTATCCACTGACGGACGAGTACCTGGCCCGCGCGCCGTGGTACGTGGCCAACGAGCCGATCGTCCTGTCCGGCCACCGCTACGTCAAGTACGGCCTGCCGCGGGTGCTGAGCCCCGAAGACGTGGTGGCGGTCCGCACGTACCGCGGCGTCATGGTGTTCGCCGAGCCCGATGCGGATCGTGATCGTCCCGAAGTGGTGTACCTGCCCGTGCACCCCAGCTGCGAATTCCAGCCGTACCAGATCAGCGAGGACGCCGGCGCCGTGCGGGGGTGACGAGCCTTGTCGGCTGGCGTGCCCCGCCTCGGCGGCCGGATTGACGACCGCTCCACGCCTGCCGTGCTGTACCTGCCCGTGAGCTCCGCGTGCGAGTTCCAGCCGTACCACGGCCCCGAGCCCGGCGGCGACGTGCGCGGCTGATCCGCGACCGGGACGGGCGCCGCCGGCTGTCCCCTGTCCCCTGTCCCCTGTCCCCTGACAAGATGATGCAAACCTGAGGCATTGATGCACGCCCGCACGGCGGGTAGATTTCCGCCGCGTTTCCCCGGCACCGGGCGCGGCACGCCCACGAATCCACGGCGCGCCGCGCAGCGTATCATCCACAAGGAGCAACGATTTGGCCGTGCTCGACCCGCTCGTTCCGGCACAGGCTGACCGGGCGCTGGTGCGGCGCATGGCCGCCGGCGACGAGGCCGCGCTGGGCGAGCTGCACGATCGCTTCGCCCCGCTGCTGCACTCGGTGGTGCTGCGCATCCTGGGCGACGCCGACGACGCCGAGGAGGTGCTGGAGGAGACCTTCTGGCAGGCGTGGCGCCAGGCTGGGCGGTACGAGGAGCGGCGCGGCGGGATCAGCACCTGGCTGGTGATGATGGCCCGCAGCCGGGCCGTGGACCGCGTGCGCAGCCGCCGCCGCTTTCGCGAGGAGCGCTGGGACGAGCTCGCCGAGCCGGCGGAGAGCGGGTTCGACGACGGAGCCGCGCCCGTGTCGCCGCTGGACAGCGCGCACGACGACGAGGTGCGGCGGGTGGTGGCCCGCGCGGTGGCCGGCCTGCCGCGCGAGCAGCGCCAGGCGGTGGAGCTGGCCTACTTCGGCGGGATGAGCCAGACCGAGATCGCCCAGGCCACCGGCCTGCCGCTCGGAACGGTGAAGACCCGCGCCCGGCTGGCCCTGCAGAAGCTGCGCGAAGCACTCTCCGTGCTTCGGGAGGATGCCCCATGAGTCTCGACAGGTCGCACGACGACGTGCAGGCCGCGCTGGCCGCCGAGGCTCTCGGTGCTCTGGACGGCGAGGAGGCGGCCGCGGTGCGCGCACACCTGGACACCTGCCCCGAGTGCCGGCGCGAGCTGGGCGAGCTCGAACGCGCCGCCGCGGCGTTGGCGTACACCGCCCCGCCCGTGGCGATGGACCCCGATCGCTCCGCCCGGCTGCGCGCCCGCCTGCTCGCCCGCGCCGCGGCGGATCGCGGCGCGGCGAGCCCGCGTCCGGTCCCATTGGATCGCGACGCCGCTGCGGCGGACGCGGCCGGCCCGGCCGTGATCCCGATCGGCCGCGCGCGCGGCCGGCGGGGGCTGCACCCGGCGTGGCTGGCGGCGGCGGCGGCGGTGCTGCTGCTGATCGCCGTGGGCGGCTGGGCGGCGCGGATGAAGGGCCGCTACGACGCGCTGAACGAGCAGTACGCGCAGATCGACGGCGAGCGCGACCAGCTCCTGCGGGGGATCGCGAAGCGTGATTCGACGCTGGCGGCGCTCGCCACGCCGGGCGTGCGGATGATCGACCTGGCCAGCACCCAGCGGAAGGCGCCGGGCGGGCGGATGTTCTGGGACCCGCGCGCCGGAAAGTGGATCTTCTTCGCGCACGACCTGCCGGCGCTGCGGCCCGGGCGTGACTACCAGATGTGGCTGATCACCCCCCAGGGACCGATCAGCGCGGGCACCTTCAAGCCCACGCCCGAGGGCACCGCCGAGATGCAGGCCACCTACGCCCTGCCGCCCGGCCAGCTCCGCGCCGTCGCCGTCACCGAAGAGCCCGAGGGCGGCCTGCCGCAGCCCAGCACCGCGCCGATCATCCTGGGCACCTTCGGGCAGCAGACCGAGTAGCCCGGGTTCACGCAGAGGAAGCAGAGAAGCAGAGGAAGCAGAGAACTTCGTGGCCGTTCTCCTGCTTCCTCTGCTTCTCTGCTTTCTCTGCGTGATAATGAGACTTCCCGGGATGGGAATCGCGCTCAATCCATCCGCAGCAGCAGGGCGACGGGGAAGTGCGCGAAGACGTCCGCCAGCCGCGGCCCGTCATCCCCGGCCTCGATCTCGACGCCGCTGAACAGCTCGCGCCAGCGGCCGCCCAGCGCGGAAACGCCGATCCGCGTGTCGCCCCACACCTCCGCGTCCGGCAGCGCATGGTCCCGGTCCGTCATCAGCGTCCCCACCAGCCGTGGGACGACGGTGACCAGCGTGCTCCCCTCCCCGCGCCGCGCGAAGGCGAGCACGTGCTCGGCCTTCTCGCCCACGACGGAGACGGGGAGGTACTCGCCGCCGGTGAAGGCGGGCTCGTGCTCCTTGCGGGCGCACAGGCCCACGTGGGTCACGTAGAGCTTGATGCGCCCGTCGTCCCAGCGCTCCACCAGCTCGCGGCAGAGGGCGGCGCGGTCGCCCGCCATCCGCCGCCGCAGCGCGGTGAGCAGGTCGCGGCGGAGCGCGTAGTCCACCGGGCGGCGGTTGTCGGGGTCCACCAGCGAGAAGTCCCAGACCTCCTGCCCCTGGTAGATATCGGGGACGCCGGGCGAGGTGATCCGCACCAGCGTCTGCGCCAGCGAGTTGACCATCCCCATCCGCGCCACGGGGAGCTGGAAGGCGGCCAGGTCCGCCACGAACGGGTTGTCGCCGCCGCGGTCCAGGATCGCGGCGATGAACGACCTCAGCCCTTCGTCGTACGCCTCGTTGGGGTTGATCCAGCTGGTGTGGACCTTGGCCTCGCGGGTGGCCTTCTCCATGTAGCCCTGGATGCGCGCGACGTACTCGGCGTGCGCCCGGGGGTCGAACGGGTTCAGCGGCCAGGTGCCCACCAGCGTCTGGTAGAGCAGGTACTCGTCGTTCGCGTCGGGGATCGGGTCGCCGTCCTCGTCGCGCTTCTTCGCGGCGTTCATCCCTGCCCAGCGGTTGAACGCGGCCGCCCAGCCTTCCGGCATCTCGGAAAGGACGTTGATCCGGGCGCGCACGTCCTCGCTGCGCTTGGTGTCGTGCGTGCTCCCGGCACTGAGCGCGCCCGGCCACGTCGCCGCGCGCGCGGCGTTCAAGGCGTGGAACTCGTCGGTCGTGACCCCGAAGCGGTCGGGCTCGCCGCCCACCTCGTTCAGCGAGACCAGGCGGTTGAAGACGTAGAAGGCGGTGTCCTCCACCCCCTTGGCCATCACCGGCCCGGTCAGCTGCTGGAACTTCATCACGAAGCGCGCGTGCTCCTCCCTCGCCTCGGCGTCCAGCGTCTCGGGCCACTGCAGCAGCAGCACGTCGCGCACGAAGTCGAACACCGACGCGTTCACGCTGGGGTTGCGGCGCTTGGCCAGGCGGATGGCGTCGTTCACGTAGCGCCGGTCGCGCTCGCTCACCCGCCCCGCGAAGGCGTCGACGTAGGTGCGGTAGACGGGGAAGCACGCCACCACCTCGCGCAGCGCCGAGCGCAGCGCGCCCCAGGTGAAGTCGCGGTAGCAGCGGTTGTTCTCGCTGATCCGGTCCAGCATGGTGGTGAGCACCGTCAGCTCGCTCACCAGGGCAAAGCGCAGGATGGTGTTCTTGCGGTCGTACACCAGGTCGCGGAAGCGCGCGCGGAGCCCCGTGAAGCGCCGGTACGCCTCGTCGATCGCCGCTTCGTTCGCCGCGGCCACGAAGAGCCCATTCACCTGGTTCAGGAACTCGTACCCCACCGTCCCGGCCACCGGCCACTCCTCGGGGAGCGGCTCGTGCCCGGTGAGGATCTTCTCGACCACCACGTAGAAGCGCTCGCGCGCGTCCACCCCCGCGGCCTGGTGCTGCAGCTCGCGCAGGTAGCCGCGCGGGTCGAACAGCCCGTCGGGGTGGTCGATGCGCAGCCCGGTGACCTTTCCCTCGCGCACCAGGCGCAGGATCAGCCGGTGCGTGTCCTCGAACACCTGCGGCAGTTCCACGCGCAGCCCGGCCAGGTCGTTCACGTCGAAGAAGCGCCGGTAGTTGATCTCCTCGGCCGCCACGCGCCAGAACGCCAGGCGGTACGGCTGCTCCTCGAGCAGCGTGTGCAGCCGGTCGAAGGTGGCGGGGTCGCCGGGGGTGCCGTTGAACGCCATCACCGCCTGGTCCACCGCCAGCGCCACCGCGGGCGACATCGCGTACAGCCCCGCCAGCCGGTGCTGGGTGACGGCCTTTTCGCGCCGCCGCTCGGCCACGCTCTGGGTGTCGGTGCGGCGGCGGTTGGGGAGGCGCTCCAGCGCGGTGGCGATGCTTTCCAGCTCCATCCGGTCGGGGTGCCACTCGTCCAGCACGCCGTCCAGCCGGGTGAGCGCCTCGCGCAGCACGGCGGCGGTGGAGGCGGGCGCGGCGGGGAAGCGGTTGTCGAAGTATTCCACCCGGAAGCGCCCGTCGCCGTACACCAGCTTCAGCTCGCCGCGTTCCAGCACGCGCCCGTACTGGTCGCCCAGCACGGGGAGGAGCACCTTCCCCTGCAGCTCGGGCTTGCGCGGGTCCCAGTCGATGTCGAAGTAGCGCGCGAACGCCGAGTCGCGGCCGCCCTCCAGTACCTCCCACCACCACGGATTGGTGTGCCCGCCCACGCCCATGTGGTTGGGAACGATGTCGAGGAGGTGGCCCATTCCATGCTCACGCAGCACCGCCGCCATCCGCGCGTGGTCCTCCTCGGTGCCGATCTCGGTGTTCAGCGAAGCATGGTCGGTGATGTCGTACCCGTGCATGCTCCCGGGGCGCGCCTGCAGGTATGGGCTGGCGTACAGGTCGCCTACCCCCAGCTCGCGCAGGTAGGGGACGATCTCGGCCGCCTGCCGGAAGGTGAACGCTGCGTTGAACTGGATGCGGTAGATTGAACGCGGGATGCGGCCCGTGACGGTTGCCGCCGCGGACGCGCCGCCGGTATTCTCGGTGCTCGACACTGTTGCTTTCCGTGGATTGGCTGACGAGCCCGCGCGATGGGCGGCGGGCGCCGCGGCACCGGCGCAAGAAGCGGGCGCACGGCGGGGCAGGGGATCGCCCCGCCCGCGCCGCCGCGTCCCCCTAAAAGTCTTCGGGTCTTCACCGACACGCAGCCGGACACCCCGAACCGCCCCGATGGAATTTCCCCCGATCCGCAAGCCGGTCTATCCGCAGGTTCCCGGCTTTCTCGAAAGCGCCACCACCGCGTGGCCGGGCAAGCCGTACCCCCTGGGCGCCACCTGGGACGCCGAGCGCGGCGGCACCAACTTCGCCATCTACTCCGAGCTCGCCTACGAGGTGGAGCTCTGCGTCTTCGCCGCCCCGGGCGACGCCGATCCGTCGGCCACCTACCGCCTGCGCGAGCGCACCGGCTACGTGTGGCACGGCTTCGTCCCCGGGCTGGGGCCCGGCACCTTCTACGGCTACCGCATCAACGGCCCGTACCAGGTGGACCGCGGGCATCGCTGCAACCCCTTCAAGCTCCTGGTGGACCCCTATGCCCGCGCGCTGGCCGGGCCGGTGGACTACGGCGCGCACCCCTTCGCCTACCCCTTCGACCAGCCCGGCGAAGACTGGGTGATGGACGACGAGTTCGACGCTGCCGGCGTCCCCAAGGGCGTGGTGATCGACACCTCGTTCGACTGGCAGGACGACCAGCCGCCGCGCATCCCCTGGGCCGAAACGGTGATCTACGAGGCCCACGTCAAGGGCCTCACCATGCTCCACCCCGACATCCCGAAGGAGATGCGGGGGACGTACCGCGCCGTGGCCCACCCGGCGATCGTGGAGCACCTGCGGTCGCTCGGCGTCACCGCGCTGGAGCTGCTCCCGGTGCACGAGATCGCCGACGAGCCGTTCCTGGTCAACCGTGGGCTGCGCAACTACTGGGGCTACAGCACCCTCAACTTCTTCAGCCCCGAGGGGCGCTACGCCTTCGCGCGCGACTACGGCGAGCAGGTGCGCGAGTTCAAGGAGATGGTGCGCACCCTCCACCAGGCGGGGATCGAGGTGATCCTGGACGTGGTGTACAACCACACCGCCGAGGGCCACCACCTGGGCCCCACCCTCAGCTTCAAGGGGATCGACAATCCCACCTACTACCGGCTGGTGCCCCACAACCCCCGGTTCTACATGGACTACACGGGCACCGGCAACTCGCTCAACCTGCGCCACCCGCAGACGCTGCAGCTGGTGATGGACAGCCTGCGCTACTGGGTGCAGGAGATGCACGTGGACGGATTCCGCTTCGACCTGGC
>DASSME010000006.1:0-14200 GCA_035689035.1 Longimicrobium sp.
GAGAACTCCGCGGCTCCTTCGCTTCCGCATCGCGCCCATTGAAACAAATCCACCCGGGTTTCCGTTCTGGTGATATACTAGAGTATAACACCATCACTCTAGTGCATCTCATCAATCACCCTCCCCGGAGAAGAGCACCATGCGTCGAGCATACCTGCGGATGGCCGTGGCCGCCGCACTGGTCGTCGCCAGGACAGCGAGCGCACAGACGGTGACCGACTGGTGGGAATTCAGCAACAAGCTGTACGGGACGGTGCAGGGAGTGCCCGGGCACCCGCCCGAGCAGGAGCGCACGGTGACCCGCGTGGCGCTGGCGATGTTCGAGGCGTTGAACGCGATCGACCGCCGCTACGAGAGCTACCTCAACCTCCCCGCGGGCGATCCGGCCGCCTCGCAGGACGCCGCGGCGGCCACGGCGGCGTATCGCGTGCTCGTGGCGTCGCTCCCGCAGCACAAGACGGCGCTGGACGAAAGCTATTCCATCGCCATGGACGCGGTGGCCGACGCGCCGGCGAAGGAGGCGGGGCGGCTGATCGGCGAGCGAGCGGCCGCGGCGGCGCTGGCGGTGGGCGGGATCGACTCCACCATCGCCCCGGTGCCCTATCGCCCCCGCACCACGCCGGGCGAGTGGGTGGCCACGGCGCTCCCCGACATCCAGCCGTACATGGTGACGTTCCACCCCTGGGTGATCCCCAGCGCCACCGCGCTCCGGCCGCCGCCCCCGCCCGCGCTCGGCAGCGCGCGATGGGCGCGCGACTACGACGAGGTGCGGCGGCTGGGCGGCCGCGCCAGCACCGAGCGCACGCCCCGGCAGACGCTGGCGGCGCGCTACCGCCAGGTCCCCGAGCTGGCCCCCGCGCTGCGGGCGGCGGCCGCCACGCCGGGGCGCACGCCGGTCCAGAACGCGCGGATGCTGGCGATCTACCAGATGGCGTTCGACGACGCCGCGCTGGCGATGCTCGAGGCCAAGTTCTACTACAACTTCTGGCGCCCGATCACCGCCATCCGCAACGGCGCGAGCGACGGCAACGACGCCACGCAGCCCGACCCGGCGTGGCTGCCGCTCCTCCCCACGCCGAACTTTCCCGAGTATCCGTGCGGCCACTGCACCGTGGCGGGGGCGGTCGCCGAGGTGATGAAGGCCGAGGTGGGCGCGCACCCGGCGGGCGGCGTGCGGGTGCTGGCGGGTGCGGTGCCGAACTCGGCCGTCCAGGTGTTCCCGGGGTGGGACGAGTGGGCGCGGGAGGTGTCGGACTCGCGCATGCTCGGCGGCGTGCACTACCGCTTCTCGAACGAGGCGGGCGAGGAGATCGGCCGCCGCGCCGCCCGCATGGTGCTGGAGAAGGTGATGCGGCCGCTGCCGGGCCGCGGCGGCCGGCGCTGAGGGGTCGCCGGTCGGGAAGCTGGGAAGCGATGCAGCCGCGGGGGCATTCCCCGCGGCTGCTGCGTTTCACGCGGCCAGGCGCCGCACCACCTCTCGCGCGCCCTTCGGGTACACGGTGAGGCACCCCAACTCGTTCTCGGGATCGCGCACCTCCCACCAGGGCCGTGGTGTACGGGCGGCAGCGGTGCTTGCGCGGGTAGAGCACGTCGCGCCCCCAATCCTCCGCCGAGATTGACTACCGCCACAGGTGGCCTCGGCGCCGCGCTATCGCGCAACACGGGATGGCAGCGTAGGTTTTGCGAAACGGCGCGTGCATCGCGCCAGCCCGGCCGACTTCCCCGCCCGATACACACTCCGCGTGCATCCACAAAGCCCAGCACTTCGCGCGCTTGCCGAGAAGTGGGACGCAGTTCCCGCGGCGGAGCGCGCCAACTTCCAGTCGTACGTCACCGACCTGTGTGACGCGCTCGCCGTTGCCCGGCCGCAGCCGCGCGGATCGGGCTATGAGTTCGAGTACCCCGTGACCACCACCGACCGGCGCACGGGGAAGAACACCACCAACTATATCGACCTGTACCGGCAGGGGCACTTTATCCTCGAGGCCAAGCACACCGACGCGGGCGCCGGCGCCGACCGGGTGCTGGGCGCGGCATACGGGCAGGCGAAGGGATACGCGGGCGACATCCCGCACGCGCCGCCGCCATACCTGATGGTGCTGAACGTGGGCCGCACGCTGCTGGTGTGGGATCGCTGGGGCGGCAATTTTGGCGGGGTGAACGCCGCGCGGCGTTTCGACCTGCGCACCCTTTGGCAGCGTGACGACGACATCGAGTTCCTGCGCGCCGCTTGGGAGAACCCCGAGTCGCTGAACCCTGCGGTCCGCGGTCGCGCGGTCACGCGCGAGGTGGCGGAGAAGCTCGCGAAGCTTTCCGCATCGCTCGAAAATCGCGGGATGGATGGTGTGCTAGTCGCGCAATTCCTGATGCGGTGCGTCTTTACAATGTTCGCCGAGGATGTGGGCCTGCTTCCGGAGCGGATCTTCCAGACGGCGGTCAAGAACTTCCGTGGCAACGGGCGGAACATCGCAAACGCGCAATGGCCTAATTTACCCCCCCCCCCCGAGAAGACGCTAAAGGAGCTGCGGAAGAGTTCGCCGAGGTGCTGGAGGATCTCTGGCGGGCGATGGACGAGGGCAAGCGCTTCGGGCCTCTACGGCTGCTCCGGTTCAACGGTCACTTTTTCCGAGACGCGAAAGCACTTCCCCTTCATTCCGCTGACATCGCGGTACTCGCAGAAGCTGCCGAAGCCGACTGGCGCTATGTCGAACCGACCATCTTCGGCACGCTGCTCACGCGTGCGCTCGACCCGCGCGAGCGCCACCGCCTGGGCGCGGAGTACACGCCACGCGAGTACGTTGAGCGCGTGGTGCGCCAGACCGTGGACGTGCCCCTGCGCGAGCGCTGGGCACCCGTGCAGGCGCACGCGGCCGAGCTGGCCGCATCGAAGCGGAAGAAGGACCGCGACGCCGCGCTGGGCGAGCTGCGCGAGTTCCACGCGTGGATGCGCGGGCTCCGCTTCCTGGACCCGGCGTGCGGCAGCGGAAATTTTTTATACGTTTGTTTACATCTCGTCAAGCGTCTTGAACTTGAAGTACTGCGTGCAGTTGAGGAGATCACTGGTAATCCGGAACTTGGAATTGAGGAAGTCGGCCCGTGGCAGTTCCACGGCATCGAGATCAAGCCGTGGGCGCGCGAGATCGCCGAGCTCACGCTGTGGATCGGCTATCACCAGTTCTGGCTGGAGCACCACAAGGGCGTCAACCCGCCCGAGCCGGTGCTGCAGGACACCGGCACGCTGGAACTGCGCGATGCCGTGCTGGCCTGGGACAAGATCGTGGAGGTGCCGGAGAAGTCACGCCCCGACCCCACGCCGCGAATCGTACACCCCGTCACCGGCAAGCTCGTCCCCGATCCCAACGCACGCCTGCCGTATTTCGAGCACCGCGGTGCGCGCCAAGCCGAGTGGCCGCAGGCTGATTTCATTGTTGGCAATCCGCCGTACATGGGAGGTACCCGGATGCGCGAGGCGTTCGGTGACGGCTATGTCGATGCGTTACGAGCAGTGTATCCGCTCATGCCCGAAGGTGCTGACTTTGTTATGTACTGGTGGATGCGCGCTGCCGAGAGCGTTGCTGAGGTAAAAACCGCGCGGGCCGGATTGATAACCACTAACTCGATTACACAGTCTCGGAATCGCGCAGTCGTCAGTGCCTCGGCGGAAAGTGGAGCACGGGTTGTATGGGCGATTGCTGATCACCCTTGGATCGATGAGGCGGGAAGCGCCGCCGTACGTGTCGCGATGACGGTGACCGGCCGTGATGCGGGAGCGAGCACACTTGTGGTAGTTGATGAAGCCGCAAACGTCATACGAGAGGTGACAGCCGACCGTTTGAATGCGGATCTAAGCGTTTCGGCAGATGTCGCGAGTGCCGTACAGACAACGCTCTGTGGTAATAACGGGATGAGCTTCCTCGGGTTCCTTGTAAACGGACCGGGGTTTATCCTCTCGCATGGCGAGGGAGAGCGTCTACTCGAAGTGGATCCGAATCACATTGACGTTGTGAAGCCATACGTTAGTGGGCGCGACATTGCAGATCGCATTCGCGGTAACTTCGTTCTAGACTTTGGTCTAAGGGATGTTGAAGAAGCTCGCGAGTATCCCGTCTTGTACAACATAGTTCTCGACCGGGTCAAGCCTTCTAGGGATGCGAATAAGGACAAGGGCATTAGGGATAACTGGTGGAGATTCCATCGAATCCGGCATGAACTGCGGGAGGCTTTGGGAGGATTGAATCGATTTATTATCACTCCGGAAACCACAAAGCATCGCTACTTCACCTTTCTGCCACAGTCCACGGCACCGGATCACAGCTTGGTTTGTATCACATCAGCCTATGCATACCACTTGGGTGTCCTCTCAAGCACGCTACATGTGTTCTGGGCTGTCGCTGCCGGCGGGCGACTTGGGATCGGAAATGATCCTCGGTACAATAAGCGGCGATGCTTCGACCCGTACCCCTTCCCCGATCCGCCGAAGCACCTGCGGGAGCGGATCGGGCTGGTGGCGGAGGCGCTGGACCAGCACCGCAAGGACGCCATCGCCCGCGACGAGCGGGTGACGATGACGGGGATGTACAACGTGGTCGAGAAGCTGCGCAGCGGCGAGAAGTTCACCGACAAGGAGCGCGCCATCCACGAGATCGCCGCGTGCGGCGTGCTGAAGGACCTGCACGACGAGCTGGACCGGCTGGTGGCCGAGGCGTACGGCTGGCCCTGGCCGATGGAGCGCGAGGAGGTGCTGGAGCGCCTCGTGGCCCTGCACGACGAGCGGGTGGAGGAAGAGAAGCGCGGCATCATCCGCTGGCTGCGGCCGGAGTACCAGGTGCCGCGCTTCGGCGGCGCCGCGCCCGCCGCGGCCGAGCCCGCGCTGGAGCTGCCGGAACACCCCGCCGCCGAAGCCGCGCCGGCTGACGAGACGCGGCCCTGGCCAGCGGGCGCCGTCGAGCAGATCGGCGCGGTGAAGGCGCGGCTCGCCGGCTCGCCCGCCACGCCGGACGAAGTGGCGGCAGCGTTCGCCGGAGCGCCGGCGCCGCTGGTCACCCGCCACCTCGAAACCCTGACCATGGTCGGCGAGGTGCGTGTGTTGGGCGACGGGCGGTACGAGGCCGTCACCGAGCCCCTTTGAATCGGCTCGGAGCCTCCCCTGCAACTTCGCCCGTGACCACGCGTGACGGAGATGAGAGAGCCGCTCGATACGCTGCGCTCCGAGTTCGAGGCCAGGGAGGGATCATTCCTCCTGGCCTTGCGATGCGATCTTACCTGGGACAAGGCGGCGTTCGAGCGCGTGACCACGGCCATGCTCGCGCACGTACGCCAGCGCGACCCGGAGGAGCCGATCCCACGCTGGATCGCGGAGGGATTCTGGTACATGGACTGGTTCGTGAGGGACTGGAGCACACATCCCTCCTTCCCACGCGAGCACTCGGGCGAATATTACGAGGCGGCCTGGCTGCTGCTGCACGACCTGGCGAACTGGCTCTTCATCGGGGATTCGCCGTACGAGCCCGGGGCGGAGTTCGGCTCGCTCCCGCCGGCGTGAACGGGTGACGGCACGCTCCACCGCGGAGCGGCCGCGGCATCGCGGCGCCGGCCGCGGCGGCCTGCGGCTACGGGCTCCTCTCCCTTCACTCCACCCCACGGATGACCTCACCGAGCATGAGCACCGACCTGTCGTGGCTGGCGGGGACCACCTGGTACGTGCCGCCGCAGAACCTGCTCGCCTACCTCTGCGACCTCGCGCTCCAGGACATGCAGCCGGTGGCGGACCAGACGATCTGGGAGATCACCTCGGCGGGCGAGGGGCAGTTCGAGGGCACCTCCACCACCAAGCTGTGGACCCGGAACCCGGCGGGCGCGATGACGGCGCTCGGCACCACCACCAACGCGATGTCGGGCGCCATCGCGGAGAACGGCGACATCACCATCGTCTTCACCCCCGATGACCCCGACCAGGCGACGACGACCGGCTACGGCCATCTCCGCCAGGTGGAGGGCGCGTGGCGGATGGAGATGCAGATGGCCACCGGCACCGGGGCGCTCGCCCTGCACTGGGCGTACATGACCCGGTGGATGGAAGGCGATCCCGCGCCGCCGGAGCTCACGGGCTTCCCCGATCCGCTGCTGCGCTCCGACGAATGGCGATGGATCGCCGGCCCGGAGTGGCGGGCGGTGGACGAGGAGCTCTTCCCGCAGGGCGCCGGGTTCACGGTCACCAGCTACCTCAACGGGTACTTCTGGGGCGAAGGAACGGTCTCGGCCGGCGACTCGCTCCGGGTGGCGGGCTCGGTCACGCCGGAAGGGATGCTCTACATCCTCTTCTCCGTCGCCGGGGAGCCGGCGGTCGCGCGCCGCGGTTCCGTCCAGGGCAGCAGCGACACCGGAAGGATGGAGTGGACGGCTCTCTCGGGCGGCCGCGTCATCGGCTTCGCCACGCTGCGCTGAACCCATCTTTCGTTTGTGATCCGGCAACGACGATGCGACTCCCACCTGTCTTCCTCGCCTCCGTTCTCGCCGTCATGGTCCACACCGCAGTAGCCCAGGAGCCGGTGCCGCCGCACGAGACGTTCACCCTCCACTCCGCCGCGCTCGGCGAGGTGCGCCGCATCAACGTCTACACGCCGCCGGGGTACGTGGCGGACGGCCCGGCGCGGTTCGGCGTGCTGTACATGCCGGACGGCGGGGTGGAGGAAGACTCCCCGCACGTCGCCGCCACCGTCGATCGCGCGATCCGCACGGGAGAGATGCGGCCGGTGTTGGTGGTGGGGATCGAGAACACCGAGCGGCGGCGCGACATGACGGGGCCCACCGAGGTCGCGTCCGATCGGGCGATCGCGCCGCGGGTGGGCGGCTCGGCGGCGTTCCGGCGCTTCATCGCCGATGAGCTGATGCCCGAGGTGCGGCGGCGCTACCGCGTGACCGGCGAGACGGCGATCGTCGGCGAGTCGCTGGCGGGGCTGTTCGTCGTGGAGACGTTCCTGGAAGAGCCGGAGCTGTTCGACACATACATCGCGCTGAGCCCCAGCCTGTGGTGGAACGGCGAGGCGCTGGTGCGCTCCGCGGCGGACCGTCTGCGCTCGCGGCCGGAGCTGCGCGCGGCGCTCTACGTCTCGTCGGCCGGCGACGATGTCGGGGCCGAAGCCGCGCGCCTGGCCGAGATCCTGCGCGCCGACGCGCCGGCCGGGGTGCGCTGGGAGTACCGCCCGCGCCCCGATCTCACCCACGCCACCATCTACCGCGCCGAGGCGCCGCGCGTGCTGCGCGAGTGGCTCCCGGCCACCCCGCCGTGACGCGCGGCTCCTCGTTCCCCCGCTGACCGTGCCTCCTCGCCCGCGAAGATCCGCAATCCGCCTCCTGGCCGCGGCCGCTGGGGTGCTGGCGGCGGCGTGCGCGGCCCGGTCCGGCGGCGCGTCGCCGGCACTCCCCTCCGTGGGCGGATGCCGCTGGCCCGTGGCGCCCGTGGTGCTGCGGCAGGCCGCCGACACCGTGTACCAGTCGTGGACGTACGAGGCCGGCCAGCTCCCGGAGCGGGTGCGGTCGCGGCTTCCCGCGCTTTCCGCGTACCTCGACACCGTGCACGCCCGGGTGGGCGCGCTGGACGCGCGGGCCATGCTCCGCCGGCAGATCGCCTTCTACGCCCCGCGGCCGGATTCGGGCGAGGCGGCGAACGGGCGGATGGTGCTGGAGGGATCGGCGGGCACGCTCCGCCCGGCCAGCTGCCTCGAGGCGCTGCTGGTGGAGGCGCAGGCGGCGCGCTTCCCGATGGCGTCGCACCCCACCGAGTTCCACGCGTTCGTGCTGGAGCGCGCCGATGCCGGGCGGCGGCTCGTCCGCGTCTACTTCGCGGGGAGCAGCGCGCCGTGGCCGCCCAGGGCCAACCTGCTGCTGGAGCGCGTCGATGCCGACCGGCGGGAGGGGTGGCGCGCGGTGGCGCACCTGCACAACCACCCCTTCGAGTTCGCGAGCGAGGGCGACATCGCGGGCGCCAACGCGCCGAGCATGACGGACGTGCAGTTCTGGCGCTTCCTGCGCGACGAGCACGGCGTGGAGAGCGCCCGCGTCACCAACGGCTTCGCCACCTTCGACGCACCCGCCGCCGTGTTCGATCGGCTCCGCGCCCGCGGTGATCCATGATACGAGGTTCGCCTGGATACTTGTCACTGCGATGAAAACCGGCTGTTGTTATCCTGAGCCTGAGTCTCCCACCGAGCCGCGCGCGACCACGAAGGATGAAAGGAACCTGGTCATCGCCGCCGATACCGCGCGGCGAGCGGAGTACCTGGCGGAGCGCGACACGGCGGCGCGTGAGCCGGTCAGCGGCGGTGCAGCACCACGTGCTTCGGGATGACGTCGAGGTACAACAGGCCGTCGATGCGATCGCTGCCGGTGACCTCGCCCTCGAACAGCGGCAGGCCGTCCGCGCTCGATCCGTCGTCGTAGTAGAAGGTGACGTGGCTCCCCTCGCGCCGGCCGTCGATCCACGAGCCGCCGGACGACGTCTCGCCGCTGCGGGTGAGGCCGGCGCGGCCGTACAGGCCGTACAGGTCGTCGCTCAGCTCCAGGTAGAAGTCGATGCCGGAGTCGTAGCTGCCGCTCCAGTAGCCGTCGAGCCGGGTGAGCCCCGCCACCGCCAGCACGTCGGAGCATCCGGAGACGGCGACCAGCAGCATTGCCAGCACCACGCTCCGCACCGTGGCGGCGCCACGCAGGATCCGCTTCGTGCGCATCATCGTATCATCCCTGGATCATTGTGCCGGTGGGTGCCGACCCCACATCATCGTGTCGATGGAACGAAAAGCCGCGCGAGATCCTGACATCGAATCGCGCGCGGCGTTCTCTACGCGGGGTGGCGCGCTTCCGATTCAACGCCATCGTCCGTCCCCGATCCACGCGTCTCGCCGCCCGCACGCGGCACAACCTGCCGAGGATTCCATGATCCGATTCCGCTTCGCCGCGGGCCCCCGTTCGCTCGCGGTGGCCGGCGCACTGGCCGCAACCGTCGTCGCGATCTCCGTCGCGCGAGATGCCAGCGCGCAGGGCCCGTGGCCGGGCGAGCGCTGGCCCACCGCCACCCCGCGCCAGGTGGGGCTGAACGGCGCGGTGCTGGACAGCATCGACGCGGAGATCCGCGCGGGGCGCTACGGCGCGGTGGACCGCTTCCTGGTGATCCGCCACGGCAGGCTGGCCTGGGACCGGCGCTACCGGCAGAACTACGACAGCATCTACGGCGACTCGGCGCGGACGGCGATCTCGCTGGTGAGCCACGACCGCATGGGGCCGTACAACTACTTCAGCGCGTGGTGGCACCCGTACTACCGGCGCGGCGACCTGCACACGCTGCAGTCCGTCACCAAGACGGTGACCTCGATCGTGATCGGAACCGCGGTCACGCGCGGCGAGTTCCCGTCGCTCGACACGCCGGTGCTCTCGTTCTTCGACAGCGGCAGCGTGGCCAACGTGGACGATCGCAAGCGGCGGATGACCATCCGTCACCTGCTCACCATGACCGCGGGGCTGAACTGGGACGAGAACCGCCCCTACGTGGACACCGCCAACACCGCCACGGGGCTGGAGAACAGCTACGACTGGGTGAAGTACACCATCGACCGGCCGATGATGGAGGAGCCGGGGACTCGCTTCAACTACAACAGCGGCGCCAGCGAGCTGCTCGCGCACGTCTTCCGCCGCGCCACCGGCGTGGACGTGGAGGAGTACGCCGCGCGTCACCTGTTCGGCCCGCTCGGCATCCGCGACTGGCACTGGAAGCGCACCCCGGCGGGGCTCCCCGACACCGAGGGCGGGCTCTACCTGGCGAGCGAGGACCTGGCGCGGCTCTGGTACCTGTTCCTGCGCGGCGGCGAGTGGAACGGGACCCAGGTGGTGAGCCGGGAGTGGGTGCGGCAGTCGCTGGCGCCCGCCGTCGCCGTCAACAACCGGCCCGGCGCCGCCCACTACGGCTACAAGTGGTGGCTCTACCCCAACCCGGTGGACAGCACGCGGGTGATGTGGGCCGGCTCGGGGTTCGGCGGCCAGTTCCCGCTCGTCGTCCCCGAAGACGACCTGGTGATCGTGGTCAACCAGTGGAACATCCTCCCCGGGCGCCCGTCGCTGCCGCTGCGCCAGCTGCTCCCGCGTATCCTCAACACCCTGGACCGCCGCCGGTGAACCCGCGGCGACCCGATCCGTGCGCATCCTGCTGATCCGCCACGGCCGCTCGGCGCACGTGAGCCCCGGCGGGCTCTTGGACCGCGTGGCCATCGAGCGCTGGCGCACGGCCTATGACGCGAGCGGGATCGTGGACGACTGCCATCCGCCGGCGGCGCTGGTGGCCGAGGTGGCGCGGGCGGACGCGGTGGCCGCCAGCGACCTGCCGCGCGCGATCGCCTCGGCCCAAAGGCTGGCGCCGGGGCGCGAGGTGGCCGTCTCGCCGCTCTTCCGCGAAGTACCGCTCCCGATCCCCGCGTCCGCCGTGCTGCGCGCCCCGTTCGCCGCGTGGGGAACGCTGATCTACCTGCGCTGGGCGGCGGACCTCCTTCTCCACCGCCACCCCGCGGCGGACGCACGCGAGCGGGCGCGCGCCGCGGCGGCGTGGTGCCGCGAGGCGTGCCTCGGTGCCGCGCCGGGATCGGCCGTGGCGGTGGTGACGCACGGCGCCTTCCGCCGCATGCTGGCGCAACGGCTGGTCGCCGAGGGGTGGCGCCGCGAGGGTGGCCGCGGCTACGCGCACTGGAGCGTCTGGCGCTTCGCCGCGCCGGACCGCGCGCCGTCCCACGACCGACGCGCGAGCGCCTCCACTGCGACACCGCCGCGCTGAACGGCCACCGGGCGATCCTCAAGCGCTTGGCGTACGGGCTCCCGTCCGCATAGCTTGCCCTCCACACCTCAGGCGGGCAGACCCACCTCATCGACACGAGGCACGTGAAGCAGCGACGGATCATCTCCGGCAGCATCGTGGTGCTGGCGGCACTCGCGCTGGCCGCGCCGGCCGCGGCGCAGCAGGGGCGCGGGCGGTGGACGCCCGAGCAGGCGGCGGCGTGGCAGCGGCAGACGGGGTGGCTGGCGGGGAGCAACTACGCGCCGGCCACCGCCATCAACCAGCTGGAGATGTGGCAGGCCGAGACGTGGGACCCGCGCACCATCGACCGCGAGCTGGGGTGGGCGCAGGGGCTGGGCTTCAACACCATGCGCGTGTTCCTGCACGACCTGGCCTACAGGCAGGACCCGGCGGGTTTCCTGGACCGGGTCGACCAGTTCCTGGCCATCGCCGACCGGCACGGGATCAAGCCGATGTTCGTGCTCTTCGACGCCGTGTGGGACCCGTTCCCCCACGCCGGCCGTCAGCACCAGCCCGTCCCCGGCCTGCACAACTCCGGCTGGGTGCAGGCGCCCGGCGTGGACATCCTGCGCGACAGCACCACCTGGGACGCGCTGCTGCGGCCGTACGTGACCGGCGTGGTGGGCCGCTTCGCGGGGGACCGGCGGGTGCTGGCGTGGGACCTGTTCAACGAGCCCGACAACACCAACCAGGGGAGCTACGGCCAGTTCGAGCCCGCGAACAAGGTCGAGCTGGCCACGGCGCTGCTGCTGCGCACCTTCGGCTGGGCGCGCTCGGTGAACCCGGCGCAGCCGCTGACCGCCGCGCCCTGGCACGGCGACTGGGTAGAGCCCGGCAAGGCGGACCCCGTCACGCGGCTGATGCTGGACGAATCGGACGTGATCACCTTCCACAGCTACGAGCCTCCGGCCACGCTGCGGCGGCAGCTGCCGCCGCTCAAGGCGCTGGGCCGCCCGGTGATCTGCACCGAGTACATGGCCCGCCCGCGCGGCAGCACCTTCGAGGCGGTCCTCCCCTTCTTCAGGGAGCAGGGGGTGGGGGCGATCAACTGGGGCTTCGTGGCGGGAAAGTCGAACACCATCTACCCGTGGGACAGCTGGGAGAAGAAGTACCCGGCCGAGCCCCCGGTCTGGTTCCACGACGTCTTCCGCGCCGACGGCACCCCGTACCGGGCGGCGGAGGTGGAGCTGATCCGCTCGCTCACCGCGCGAGACACGCGATGATATCCCTGCTGCGATCGGCCGCGCTCGCCGCCGCGTGCACCGGGATGGTCCGCGGATGCACGGCGCCGCATCCGCGGATGCTTCCAGCATCGGGGCTGGCGGCCGAGGACACGGTGTGGGCGGTGGTGCTCGACAGCCTGTACGTGGTCGAGCGCACGCGGCAGCTGGTGGTGTACGACCGCACGGATTCGCTGGCGTCCATCGGGACAATACCCGGGATCGAGTCCGCCACGGTGCACGACTTCTGGTCGCGCAGCCGCGAGACGCGCGGCGTGGGGCCGCTGCCGCGCACGCGCGTTCCGGTGGTCTTCGTCGACCGCGCGACCATCGCCAGCCTGCCGACCGGCATCGACCCGAACAGCTCGGAGATGCCGTTCTGGCGTGCATTCTACGAGCGCTATCCCGGCTCGTCGGGGCTGATCAGCCTGAGCCGCGTGGGGTTCAACGCCGCGCGGACCCAGGCCGTGCTCAACGTGGACCGCGGCTGCGGCGGCCTGTGCGGCAACGGCGTCATCGTCCTGCTCACGCGCGACGCCGCAGGCCGCTGGCGCGTGGCCGCCACGCGCGGTACCTGGGTGTCGTGAGGCCGCGCCGATCGGCCTCGCCGCCGCGCGTGGGGATCCACGGGGGGACGGCGTTGGCGCCGGCGTACGGCGAACGCTACTCTATCCGCCGGGTTTGCGTTCTTCCCACCGGAGGCGTGTGGATGAGACGAATCGTGGCCGCCGTGCTGCTGGTGCTCCCCGCGTGCAAGCCGCAGCAGCCGGGCGGCGGGCCCGCGCCCCGGCCGCTGCGGCTGTGCGTGCAGAACGAGACGGTGGCGTACGGCAACGTGATCGCCTACGCCGGCCCCGTGCGCTTCGACGTGATGCCCGGGCGGGAGGTGTGCAAGCGGCTGGCGGAGCCCGGTCCGTTCGTTCAGCTGCGCGCGAACACCACGTCGGGCGGGGCGCACGGGCCGCTCAGCTACGCCGCGCGGCTGCAGGTGGGCGCCACGCGCTGCTGGGCGTGGCGGCTCACCGAAGCCCCCGGCGGCGCCGGCGACCTTTCACCGTGCGCCGGCGAGGCCGCCGCGGACTCGGCGGCCGGCGGGTGAGCGGGCTCAAGAGGCGGGGCATGGAGCGTGCGCAGGCAGGGTGGTCCACGTACTCAGGAGATACAGGATGAAACGGATCGGAGTGGCGCTGCTCCTGCTGGCCGGCGCGTGCAGCGTGTTCCGCCGCGACCCGGAGAGCCCCAGCGCCCAGCGGCTGCGGCTGTGCGTGCAGAACGCCACGGTGGGCTACGGCAACATCGTGGCGCACGCCGACATCGTGCGCTTCGACGTGATGCCGGGGCAGGAGGTGTGCAAGATGGTGCCGGCCTCGGGCGGCTCGATGGTGCTGACCGCGGCGACCAGCGGCGGCGGCACCACCGGCCCGCTCACCTACTCCACGCGCCTGCAGACGACCGGCGCCGGGTGCTGGCGCTGGCGCCTCACCGACTCGCGCTCGTCGTCCATCGACGTGGTGCCCTGCTGACGCGCCCGGGCCCGCGTCGCGCACGCCGCGCCGCGGGCCTGGGTGATTGCACCGCGCCATCGCGGTGATCGGTTCTTCATCCGGCCCCAATTTGTCCTTTTGTCCCGCCCGCGGTAGATAAATGCGGGCGCGAAACGGCTCGGCTCATTATCTTGGGCGTTTCTGAAGCTGAAGCACCCACAGCAGTCCCTTCCGCCGGTCCCCCCATCGAGGCACCCACCGCTTTCGACCCGAGGAAACCTTCGCATGACGACGCACGCCCCCACCGCGCCTGCGCTCGCCCGCCACTCGGTCCGCCAATCGCTCATCGAACCCCCGCGACGGCGGTGCTGCTGCTGGTGCTGCTGACGTCGGTCGGGCGCTTCCGTCCGCGCACCTTCACGGCCGCCCAGCCGCCGCGCGGGCTCCTTCCCACCTGATTCGCGTACACCGTCACCCCCACCGGTGAATCCATGACCACCCCCTCCACGGCCGTGACCGTCACCTGTACGGGATGCAGCCAGACCATCACCGTCGACGAGGGCACCACCTGCCCCCAATGCGGCGCGAACGTCTGGACCCAGGTGCTCGACGCACGCATGGCCAGGCTGCGCGAGATCACCGCCGCGCTCCGCCAGCCGCCG
>DASSME010000007.1:0-4010 GCA_035689035.1 Longimicrobium sp.
CTCAGCACTCAGCACTCAGCACTCAGCACTCAGCACTCAGCACTCAGCACTCAGCACTCAGCACTCAGCACTCAGCACTCAGCACTCAGCACTCAGCACTCAGCACCGTCCCCGCTGGCGCCCGATTTGCACCGCGCTGAACCCAACCCGCGCGGGCGCTGCGCCCCCGAATCCTGCCACCTGTACAAGTGCGGAGAATGATCACCAAACAGGATCTGGAGCGGCTCATCAACCGTCAGGAATCCGGCCGTCCCGTGGTCTCGCTCTTCCTCGACATGTCGGTCAACCAGAACAACAAGCGCACGCACCAGGTGTTCCTGAGCCAGAAGCGCGCGCAGTTCGAGGAGCTCCAGTCGGAGTGGATGACCGAGCACGAGGAGGGCGTCGAGACGCTGTGGGACCGCGTGCAGGGGTGGCTGAACAGCGGCTACGACGAAGCGAACTGCGGCGTGGTGATCCACGCCGAGGTGGGCGGAGACTGGTTCGAGCCGCTGCAGACCCGGGCGGCGCTGCAGAACCGGATGATCGTGGCCCCGCGCCCGGTGGTGGCGCCGCTGGCCCAGGCGCTGGAAGGGTACCGCCACTACGGCGTGGTGCTGATCGACCGCGAGCACGTGCGCCTGCTCTCCGTCTACCAGGGCACCGTGCTGGACGAGGTGGAGCGCCGCGGCGACCCGCTGCCGCCCCCGCACGACGTGCAGGCCGGCGGCTACGCCCAGAGCCGCTACCAGCGCCGCAAGCTCGAGGAGACCAAGCACTTCTTCAAGGACTTCGCGGCCGAGGTGGAAGAGTTCACCCGCCGCTACGCCCCCGACGACCTGGTGCTGCTGGGCACCGAGGAGAACCTTTCCGCCTTCGCCGAGCACCTTCCCGACAGCATCCTGCAGCGCGTGGTGCACACCGGGCCGATGTGGGTGGACGAGAACGCCACCGAGGTGATCCGGCAGCTCGAGCCCCTTCTCCGCGCCGAGCTGGAGCGCACCCTGCACGAGGTGGTGGAGCAGGTGCGTGACCGCGTGGTGCACGACTACATGGCCACCGCCGGGTTCCAGGGCACGCTCAGCGCCCTGCAGGAGGGCCGCGTCGACACGCTGCTGCTGGCCCGCGACCAGCGCCGCGACGGCGTGCGCTGCGCCCAGTGCGGCTTCGTGTTCGCCCGCGAGCTCGAGGCGTGCCCCTACGACGGGTCCACCGCGCTCACCGACGTGGACGTGGTGGAGGAGATGGTGCGCATGGCCGAGGGCCAGGGCGTGACCGTGGCCTACGCCGACCCCGGCGAGGTGGCCGACCTGAAGGGGGCCGGGGCGCTGCTGCGCTACTGATCGGCCCACGGAGTGGCGCGGCGGGGCCGGAACGGGTTGCGTTCCGGCTCCGTTTGCGTTGTACTTCTTGACAGCGCGCCCGCTGCGCCTCAACGTTGCAGCATACCCAAGAAACAAACGAATCCCGCCACCGCATCCGCACCGCCATGCCAGCAACCCTGGACACCGCGGCGCTCGACAGCGTCCGGGCCGAACTGGAAGCCATCGATGGCGTCCGCCGCGCCCTTCTCGAGGGTCCGCCGTATACTGTGTACGCGATCGCGGATCGCGGCGCGGCCGGCCCCACCGAGATGATGGTGCACGCCGTGCTCGCGCGCCACGGCCTGGGCCCGGGCGAGGCCGAGGTGCACGTGAGCTATCTGGCCGCGCCCGAGCCGCGCCGCCGCGTCCGCTTCGTGTCGGCCCGGGTGTCCACGCCGCGCACGGGGGGCGCGCACGCCGCGGTGGAGCTCGAATGGGCCGGCCGCACCGTGCTGGGCGAGGTGGAAGGCGAGAGCGGCTACGCGCTGGAGCTGCGGCTGGCCGCCATGGCCACGCTCACCGCGCTGGACCAGGTGATGGACGGCCGGGTCAAGTTCCAGATGGTGGGGATCAAGCCCTTCCGCGCCTTCGACTCCGACGTGGTGGTGGCGCTGGTGCGCAGCGACGTGGACGGCAAGTCGCTGATCGGCGCCGCCCTGGCCGCCGACGACCCCTACCGCGCCGCCAGCGTGGCCGTGCTCAACGCCACCAACCGCATCCTGGGCAACTACCTGTCGAACGACGAGGGAATGCCGGCCGCGGATTCGTAAGCCGGCCTTCACGGACTTCCCCCTCGAAGTTCACCCCCTCCCCCGCGAAGCGCGGGGAGGGGGCCGGGCGGAGGCCGCCGCGGCCGCGAAGACCCCGGCCCTCCGCCACGATTCCGCGTCCACCCCCGGCACGCCGGCGCTTAGCCTGCGCACCCGGCTTCGCAGGCCGCCCCGACCGTCCCTCCCCTGCAGTTGCCTGCAGTTCGGGGGAGGGACCGGCGCTCTCAGGCGCCAGGGAGAGGGCCGCGCGGCGCCGCCGGAGCGCCCCGATGCAACCGCGCCCCGGCTCTCGCTCGAGAGCCGGGGCGCGGTGCGCGTGTCTGGCCGTGGTCCGTCCGCCGCCGTGTCGTTCCGACGCGCCGGTGGGGCGCGCGGGGATCAGTGCTTGGGGAAGCGCTTGCGCATCACCAGGCGGGCGTAGCCGTTGTCGGGGTCGCCGCCGTTGCGCAGGATGCTGTCCACCTTGTCGGGGCCGCGGTTGTAGGCGAGCAGCGCCAGCTTCACGTTGCCGTGGTACTTGTCGATCAGCGTCTTCAGGAAGCGGAAGCCCAGGCGCAGGTTGGTGTCGCGGTCGAACAGCGCCTCGCGCTCCAGCTCGGGGCGGAAGAAGCGCGCGGTGCTGGGCATCAGCTGCGTGTAGCCCACGGCTCCCACCGGGCTCACCGCGTGGCGGTTGAACTCGCTCTCCGTGGCCACCAGCCCGAACGCCAGCTTCACGTCGATCCCCTCGGCCAGCGCGATCTGCTCGATCCGCTCGGCCAGGTCGGCGGGGATGCCGTAGGCGGAAGAGTTTTCCGTCACCCGCTTCAGGTGCTCGATCTGGGCGGCCTGCAGGTCCACCAGGCCGGCGGGCGCGGGCGCCACGAGCTGGCGCACGAACGTCCCACCGTCGGCGCTGGCCTCGGCGGCGCGAATCCCCAGCAGGAACGCGGCGATCGCCAGCCCGCCACCCAAAACGGCCGATCTGGCCGTGGCAAGCACGTCCCACCGGCGGTGCTTACGCGCTTCGATGTCGGCCTGCAGCTTCAGTAGCGCAGCCTGCATAATCCGGGTCTCCGGGTCAGAGTTGTCACCCCGTGGCAAGGCAAGCGCCGTGCCCGGAAACCCCTCACTCCGGACCCGCCGTCCACGTCCCGGAGCGCCCGCCTTCCTTGCGCAGCAGGCGGATTTCGCCGATCACCATCCCCCGGTCGCGCGCCTTGCACAGGTCGTAGACGGTGAGCAGCGCGCAGCTTACGGCGGTGAGCGCCTCCATCTCCACCCCCGTCTTTCCATCGACTTTCGCCGTCGCCGTCACCCGCACCCCGGGGAGCGATTCGTCGACCGATACGTCGACCTCGACCGAGGTGAGGGGAAGGGGGTGGCAGAGGGGGATCAGGTCGGCGGTCCGCTTCGCCCCCGTGATCCCGGCGAGCTGGGCGATCACCAGCACGTTCCCCTTCGGCACCTCTCCGGCGGCGATCGCGCGGACGGTGTCGCCCGAGGTGCGGATGTGCCCCTCCGCGACGGCCACGCGGCGGGTGACGTCCTTTTCCCCCACGTCCACCATCCGCGGCCGCCCCTGCTCGTCCAGGTGCGTGAACCCGGCATCGCTCATCCGTGCGTCTCCCGTTGCACTGTGTGACGCTGAAGATCCGGTGCGGGGGAGGGGATTACAAGCCGCGCCGCGGCCGGGCGGGCGCTCTCCCCGCGAACGCTTCCGCAAAAACTGCCCTGGAGGGGGAGTGGTGATTTCTCCCCGAGAGGCAAGCTCGTTTCCAGACCAGGCAGCCGCGCGTGGCGTCCCCCCGGGTCCCTCTGCTGGCGGTTTTCGGGAGAGGGACCGGTGTTCCGGGCGCGGCCCGGCGGCGCCGGAACGCCGCGGTGAACGCCCGCGCGGCCGGGGCCGGGCACGCCG
>DASSME010000008.1:0-6888 GCA_035689035.1 Longimicrobium sp.
CTCAGCACTCAGCACTCAGCACTCAGCACTCAGCACTCAGCACTCAGCACTCAGCACTCAGCACTCAGCACTCAGCACTCAGCACTCAGCACTCAGCACTCAGCACTCAGCACTCAGCACTCAGCACTCCCGCACTCCCGCACCCGTTCGTACGCACTCGCGCACCCGTTCCGCCGTTCATCCCCAAGAACCATTCCAAACGCTCTCGGGCGAGGCCCGGCGCTGCGCCGGTCCCCGCCCGCTGTGGTTCTCCAACCGGTCCCACGGAGTATTGTTACGTCTCAACGCGGCGAATGTTCGCCTCGGCCAGCTGTGCTTCGGGAACCCGCGTGGGGGCGCCCTCGAAGAGCGCCCGCGCGGTGGCCGTCTTGGGGAAGGCGATCACGTCGCGCAGGCTCTGCCCGCCGGCCAGCAGCATCACCAGCCGGTCGAACCCGAAGGCGCACCCGGCGTGCGGCGGCGCGCCGTAGCGGAACGCCTCGAGCAGGAAGCCGAACTTGCTCTCCGCCTCCTCGGGCCCGATCCCCAGCGCGCGGAAGATCGCCTGCTGCAGCGCCGGCTCGTGGATGCGCACCGACCCGCTCGCCATCTCCATCCCGTTCCACACCGCGTCGTACGCCAGCGAACGCACGGGGCGGCGGTACAGCGCCCGCGCCGCGTCGGGCGAGGGAGCGCCGTCGCGGGTGGCGTCCAGCAGCAGCCGCACGTCGTCCGCGTGGGGGCGGGTGAAGGGATGGTGCTCGGAGACCAGCCGGTCGCCGTCCGCGTCCCACCCGAAGAGCGGGAACTCGGTCACCCACAGCCACGCGTTGGCGCCCGGGTCGATCAGCTCCATCTTCCGCGCCAGGTGCCGGCGCAGCTCGTCCACCGCGGGCTCCAGCCCGGCGCGCACCTGGTGCGTGTCCTCCACCACCGGCGCGCTCCCGCCCGTGTGGCCCACCACGTGCCCCGCGCCGTCCGGGAAGGCCATGCGGAACTCGCCCACCACCGCGACGAACAGGTCGCCGCTCTCCACCCCCGTGGCGCCGTAGAAGGCGTCGCGGGTGGCGTCGTCCAGCGCCTTGGCGAACTGGCCGCCGAGGCCCTCCTCGCCGCGCCTGACCCACAGCGCGCCGGCCGCGCCCCCGCGCTTCGCCACCTCCTGCAGCTCGTCCAGCTCCTTGCGGCTGAGGCGGGCCCCGCCGGGGACGCGGATCCCGCGGATGCGCTGCGGCGTTCCCTCCACCTGCTGGAAGAGGCGGAAGTCGGCGCGCCGGAGAACGTCGGTCACGTCCACGATCTCGAGCCCGTAGCGCAGGTCGGGCTTGTCGCTCCCGTAGCGCGCCATCGCCTGGGCGTAGGTGAGCCGCGGGAAGGGCGTGGGGATCTCGATCTCGCCCACCTCGGCCAGGATCGCCGCCATCAGCCCCTCGCCGACCCGGAAGACGTCTTCCTCGGTGGCGAAGGCCATCTCCAGGTCGATCTGCGTGAACTCGGGCTGGCGGTCGGCGCGCAGGTCTTCGTCGCGCAGGCAGCGGGCGATCTGGTAGTAGCGGTCGAACCCGCTCACCATCAGCAGCTGCTTGTACAGCTGCGGGCTCTGCGGGAGCGAATAGAACTCGCCCGGCCAGTTGCGGCTGGGGACCAGAAAGTCGCGCGCCCCCTCGGGGGTGGGCTTGGTGAGCAGCGGCGTCTCGATCTCGAGGAAGCCCTGCTCGTCCAGGTAGCGCCGCGTGGCCTGCGCCGCGCGGTGCCGGGTGCGGATGGCGTGCTGCAGCTCGGGGCGGCGCAGGTCCAGCGACCGGTAGCGCAGGCGGAGGTCCTCGGCCGGAAGCTCGTCCTGCACGCCGTAGAACACCTGGATCGGGAGCGGCTCGGCGCGGGTGACGATGACGAGCCCGGCCGCGCGCACCTCCACGTCGCCCGTGGGCAGGTCGGGGTTGTGCTGCCCGGCGATGCGCGGGAAGACGGTGCCCTCCACCTGGATCACGTCCTCGGGGCCCAGGCGGCGCGCCTCCTCCAGCACCTCGGCGGGGGTCCACGACGGGTCGAACGACACCTGCACCAGCCCCTCGCGGTCGCGCAGGTCCACGAAGACGAGCGAGCCCAGGTCGCGGCGGCGGTGCACCCACCCCGCCAGGGTCACCAGGTTGCCGGCGTCGCCCGCGCGGAGCGTGCCGGCCATCGACGTGCGGTACGCGGTCTGGCTCTGGAAAGTCATGGTCTCACGGTTCCGGCACGGGCGCGGCGCCCCTGCCAGGTCAGGAACGTTCGATACAGGATGATGCCGGCCAGCACGCCCAGCGTGTCGGCCACCCAGTCGCGCCAGTCGCTGCTGCGGCCGGGGACGAAGTACTGGTGGATCTCGTCGCTCGCGCCGTACAGCACGCCGAGCGCCACGGCGGCCCAGGGCCACGGGCCCGCGGGCCGCGCGCGCAGCGCGTACGCCAGCGCCGCGCCGCCCGCCGCGTAGGCCGCGCAGTGCTGCAGCTTGTCCCACCCGAACACCCACGGCAGCTCGACCAGCCGCGGCTGCGCGGACAGGGTGAAGATCGCCGCCGCCCACAGCAGCGCCGGCAGCCAGCGGGTGAAGCGGGCGCTCACGCCGCCTCGGCCTCGGCCACCACGGCCATGAACGCCTCGGGGCTGCCGGCCTCCAGCAGCCGGGCGCGGATCTCGCCGCGCACCAGCCGCGCGATGCGCGACAGCGCCTTCACGTGCGCCCCCGCCGCCGATTCGGGCCCCACCAGCAGGAAGAAGAGCCGCACCGGCTGCCCGTCCAGCGCCGCGAAGTCGACCGGCGCGGCCGACACCCCGGCGGCCATGGTCAGCCCGCCCACCCCGTCGGCCTTGCCGTGGGGGATGGCCACGCCGCCGCCGATGCCGGTGGAAAGCTGCTCCTCGCGCTGGCGCACGGCGCGCAGCACGGCCGCCGGGTCCGCCACCGCGCCGCTGGCGTGCAGGACGGCGACCAGCTCCTCCAGCGCGGCGTCCTTGGTCCGTGCGGCGAGGGGCACGCGGACGCGTTCGGCGGAAAGGAGCTCGGTGAGCAGCACGCGGGCGGACTTCGGTCTACGGGGCCCCAAACGGCCCGGCCACGCGCTAGGGCGTGGCCGGTGCGGACCTTGCAACCTAACGCCCGGCGGTTGCAGCATCAAGCGCGCGCGGGAACCGTTTGGCCGCCGTGGTGGATAAGGAGGATTCCGGCCGCCGGGCACGTTTCCGGGGCCTGAGCCCGGGGGTGATCCGTCCGCGCGGAAGATGGACGGCAGGCAGTCTCCCTCCGCGCCGCACCCGGCAGCGTCCCTCGTACCCGAACGTCCGTACCCGATGACCGTGGCAGCCACCATCCAGCCCGACCTTGCCGGCCTCCTTCCCGACGAAGCCACGGCGGTGCTGCAGGCCCACTTCGCCGGCCGCGGCCAGCCGAAATACCGCGCCGGCCAGGTGGTGAAGTGGGTGTACGAGCGGCTGGCCGGCGGCTTCGACGAGATGACCGACCTTCCCGCCGCCGAGCGCGACGCGTTGAAGGAAGCGTTCACGCTCACCGCCCCCGCCGTGGCCAAGCTCTCGCGCTCGGTGGACGGCACGGCCAAGCACCTGTGGCGGCTGAAGGACGGCGAGCTGATCGAGTCCGTACTCATCCCCACCCCCTCGCGGCTGACGCTGTGCATCAGCTCGCAGGCCGGGTGCGCCATGGCGTGCTCGTTCTGCGCCACCGGGTGGGCGGGGTACCGGCGCCAGCTCTCCCCCGGCGAGATCGTGGCGCAGTACCGCGGCGCGCGGCGGTGGGCGGCCGAGAACGGCTACGGCGAGATCAGCAACATCGTCTTCATGGGGATGGGCGAGCCGCTGATGAACCCGAAGTCGCTCTTCCCCACCCTGGCGATCCTGAACCGCGGCTACGGCGTGGGCGCGCGGCGCATCACCGTCTCCACCGTGGGCGTGGTCCCCGGAATCCTGCAGATGGCCGAGATGCCCGAGCAGTACCGGCTGGCCGTCTCGCTGCACGCGCCCAACCACGAGCTGCGCCAGACGCTGATCCCGCTGGAGAAGAAGTACCCGCTCCCCGTGCTCCTCGACGCGCTGCGCAAGTTCGACGAGGCGGGGGGGAAGCGGATCACCTTCGAGTACGTGATGATCGACGGGGTGACCGACCTTCCGCACCTGGCCGACGAGCTGGCCGACGTGATCGGCGAGTTCAATGCGTTCGTGAACCTGATCCCCTTCAACCCGATCCCGGGGACGGAGTGGAAGCCGTCCACCCGCGCGCGCCTGGGCCACTTCGTCGACGTCCTGGAGGGCCGCGGGATCCCCGCCGCCGTGCGCGAGAGCCGCGGCCGCGACATCGCCGCCGCCTGCGGCCAGCTGCGCGCCGAGGCCACCGAGGGCCGCAAGCCGGTGCAGATGGGCTCGATCTGAAGCGGCCCGCTCCGCGGAGCGGGCCGAGCCACGCCCCCACCCGCCGTTGCCGTCGGACTGCGCGCGCTGGCGGCTGATCCAGTTCTGGTGCTTCCATGGTCCACGAGCGTGTTTCGCGCGGAGTGGACGGAATGGCCGCCCGTCTCCGTGAACTCCGTTGACTCCGCTGCCTTCGCGTAAGACTCCTTCCCCGCACGATCGACTGAATGTGGACGACCGCGTCGGTTCGGCCGGACGGGGACGAGACATTTGCCGCCGCCGCCGGCCGGATCGCGGGTTGGGCGGGCGGAACGCGTTGATTTCTCCGGCGCACATCGCATACCTTTTGCACCGCGCCGCGGCGGCCCGGCTTGCGTCGGGCCGCCGCGCGGCTTCGTCCCTGCCGGGCCGCCCGGTTCCCCGAACCCGGTGCCCCGATGAACCGACGCGTCGTGATCCTGGCGGGCCCAGGCCCATTTACCGACAGACTTGCCGGCGTACTTGCCGAGCGCGGAGTGCGCGTGGACGCGCTGGTGGTGTACGAGCCCGAGCCCGAGCACGAACCGCGCGCTCCCGCGTCGCCCCTGCAGCGCCTGGGGGGGCTGGCGCTGGCGCCGCAGCGCTGGGTGCGGAGCCGAGTCCTCCCGCAGGTGGCGCGGGCGGAGCCGTTCGGGAAGATCGTGCTCACGGGCGCGGTGAACGGGCGCGCCATGCGGCGTGACCTGCGGCGGCTGGAGCCCGACGTGGTGGTGCTGTCGCGCTGCGCCCGCATCCTGGAGCCGGAGGTGCTCCGGATCCCCCATGAAGGCGTGGTCAACGTGCACCCCGGGCTGCTCCCCTGGGTCCGCGGCAACACCCCGGTGAACCATTCGCTGCTGCGCGGCGTGCCGCTGGGCGCCACCGCCTTCCGGGTCGACCCCGGGATCGACACCGGCGCCGTCCTGGAACGCCGTCTCCTCGCCCTGCGCGGCGGCGAGACCCGCAAGGAGCTGGCGAAGGCGATCCACATGCTGTGGATGGAGATGACCGCCGACCTGGTCGCCCGCGCAGCGGCCGGCCCGCTGCCGCCGGGAACGCCCCAGCGCGACCGCTTTCCGCTCTGCCGCACCCTCACCGACCCGGCCGAGCGCGCCGCCGTGGACGAAGCGCTGCGCCGCGGCGCGGCGAAGGCGCTCTTCGAGCGCTGGCTCCCGCTCTGCGAGCCCGGCACACTTTCCCTCCCCGGCCATCTCGATGCCCGGTTCGTCCCCCGCCCCGGTGGCTGACCCGCGCCCGGGCCTCGCCGCCCCGCCCGTCACCCGCGCCCTGCTCGAAGACGGCTCGCTCGCGCTGAGCGTGGAGGCCGCGGCGTGGGACGCGGTCGCGTCGTGGGTGCCCCGGGTGCCCGCGCGCGAGCCGGCGCCCGGCGAGGCCCGCGCCTGGATCCGCGTGGGGGCCGGCGCGCCGGCGTTCGAGCTCCCCGCCGCTCCGGCGGCGATGGAGCTGTACGGGGTGCGGGGATGGACGGCCGGCGGCGCGGTGGTGCTGGCCGACGGCCACCGGCGGATCGGCGCGCGGGTGGAGCTCGAGTCGCGGCGGGCGGAGGTGCGGGTCGACACCGCCGGGCCGGCGCCGGACGCGCACGACGTGTTCGCGGTGTTCACCATCGCGGCCGGGCTGCTGCTGGCGCGGCTGGGGCGGGCGCTGCTGCACGCGGCCGCCGTGGTGGCGCCGGACGGAGGGGCGTGGCTCCTTCCCGGCAGCAGCTTCAGCGGCAAGAGCACCACCTGCATCACCCTGATCCGCGCGGGGTGGAACTACCTGTGCGACGACCACGTGGTGCTGGGCCGGGGCGCCGGCGGCGAGCTCCGCGCCGAGGGGTGGCCGCGGCCGTTCGGGCTCGACCGCGGCTACGCCCTGGGCGCCAGCGAAGGGGTGCGCGGGCGGGTGGAGCCGCACCTGTTCGGACCCGGCGCGTGGCAGCGCAGCGCCCCCGTGGCGGGCGTCCTCGTCCCCCGCGTGGAGGCCGGCCAGCCGACCACGGTCACCCCCGTTCACCCGGCGGCGTCGCTCGCCCAGCTCCTCCGGCAGTCGCCGTTCATGGTGTCGGACCCGGCCGCGGCGCCGGGGGTGCTGGCGCTGCTCGAAATGGTGGCGAAGCGGCCTTCGTACGAGCTACGGCTTGGCTTCGACTCGTACTGCAACCCAGAACGGTTGCAGTTGGCGCTGCGGGCCGCGACAGTGGCGTAAGTTACGCGGCCACACCCCGTTTGGAACTTGACTGGTCCGCCGCCGTACCCTTATGTTCGTGCCTTGGCGCACCCCTGCCCGTGCGCCCGCGGCTCCAGTCGCTGTAGAAGTACAGTCCTCCCTCACGACCAGGCATCCGACCATGTCGCAACGTCACGAAGCCACTCCCCCGGCCGGCGGCACCCACTCCGCGGAGCGCCGCAAGCCGTTCGTCAGCCCGGCCGTGCAGGACCTGGGCGGGCTCGAGCTGGTGACCCTCGGCACGATCATCATCACCCC
>DASSME010000009.1:0-5023 GCA_035689035.1 Longimicrobium sp.
GGGGAAAGGACGGTGATCAGCGCGTGGCGGCGGTACAGGAAGTTGATCCAGCCGTTCAGCACCCCCTCCATCCAGCGCTTGAGCCGCGGGCTGCGCACGAACCCCGACTCGGTGACCGTGTCGGGCCACAGGTCGGCGATGTGCTGCACCGTCCGCGCGCCGGTCAGCTTGCCGATCAGCCAGGCCACCGCCCCGGTGGTGGGGAGGTTGTCGAAGTAGTAGACCACGTCGGGGCGGCGGATGCGCGGGATGCCCAGGAAGATCGCCGCCAGCATGAACGACACGTAGGTCCAGATGCGGCGCGCGGCCGAGGTGTCGTGGCTGGGGTAGAGGGGGACGCGCATCACGTTCACCCCGTCCATCACCTCGCGCTGGAACCAGCGGAAGCGGTAGCCGGGGTAGAAGCGGCCCAGGGGGTACCAGGGGATGGCCGTGAGCACCTCGACCTCGTAGCCGCGCCGGTCGCGCAGCCAGGTGGCCAGGGGGAGGCCGTGCATGGTCCCCGGCTCGGGCTGGAAGGTGATGGTCAGGAACAGGACCCGCACCGGCCGCTCGGCCTTCTCCTTCAACGGATTGCGCTCCAAAGGCAAGGCGCGGCGGCCATCGCCGCCGCGCGGTTCGCCCGGCCCGGGGGCCGGCCCACGGGACAGAAGGCCGGCGCGGAAGCTCCGCGCCGGCCGGGTCGCCGCCTTCAGCCCACCGAGCTGAAGACCGGGTCGTGCGCCGGGTGGCGCTGGCCGGCGCGCTCCAGGTACACGCCGCGCATCCACTCCACCGTGCGGTACACCCCCTCTTCGAGCGACACCTCGCTGCGGTGCCCCAGGTGCTCCACCGCCTTGGTGTTGTCCACCTTCTTGATGCGGGTGGTGAGCACCTCCTCGTCGCGGTACTCGACCAGCGACGGGTCGGCGCCGGTGGCGCGCAGCACCAGGTCGCTGAACTCCTCGATCGAGTGGTACTGGTCGCCGGCGATGTTGTAGGTCTCGCCCGGGCGGAAGTTGTCGACGATGTTGGCCAGCGTGCGCACCGTGTCGGTCACGTAGGTGCTGGTGCGGAAGTAGCCGCGGAACACCACCCAGGGAAGGCCCATCAGCGCGCAGTAGATCATCCGGCAGTTCACCGAGCGGTACGGGGAGTAGTACTCGCCCGGGCCGTAGGTGTTGAACAGGCGCACCACCACGCTCTCGGTGCCGTACTGGATCCGCGAGTTGTGGATCTGGCACTCGTTGACCCACTTGCTGAGCGCGTAGTCGTTCATCTGCCGGATGGCGTACTTGTCCGGCACGTCCTCGTACATCAGCTCCGGCCAGTCGCCATAGACTTCCGACGACGAGAAGTGGACCAGGCGGAAGCGGTGCTTCTCCTGCAGGCGGATGACGTTCTTGGTGCCGATGGCGTTGGACTGCCACACCTGCTCGTAGAAGTCCTCGCCGTTCCAGCGGCCGAACTCGGCGGCCAGGTGGTACACGCAGTCGAAGGGGCCCATGGTGTCGAAGAGCCGCTCGAGCTGGCGGTAGCTCCCCACGTCGCAGCGCACGTAGTCGGCGTCGGGAACGTCGGTGCGCAGGCTGTAGCCCACCTCGCGGTCGCCGTGGTCCAGGTCGCAGCTCACCACCTGGTGCCCGCGCGCCTGCAGCTCGTCCACCAGCACCGAGCCCACCGTTCCCCGTCCGCCGGTAACCAGAATCTTCATTCCGTACTCTCCAGAGCGCGCCGACAGCCAGGCTCGGCGTGGGTGAAATCCAGGATCGGCTCCCGCCGCGGGGCGGGATCGGACCGCTGTACGAGCGCCGCGCCGGGGGATCGGTCCAATCCGCCCGGCGCGGCCACAGCCCTTAATTTTGCAATATTCGAGGCCCCGGCACAACCCCCGGCGGCGCCCCGCGCCCTCTTCGGCCGGGCGCGAAGGCCAAAACCGCACCGTCCCCGCACGGACCGGGAAGACGACCGGCCGCGGCCCTCCGTCACCTCCGTGCACGATCGGCGCCACCCGCGGCCGCCGTCCGTCCGTCCCCCGGCAGGCGGCGCCGCGTCACACCCCCACGGCGTCGCCGGAGGGCACGGGGAGGGCGGCCTCGCCGGGGCGCAGCAGGTGGGGGAGGAGCGCGGCCAGGTGCGCCTCGCGGGTGAAGCGGGCGGCGAAGCGGTCCTGCGCCGCCCGGCTCATGGCGGCCCAGCGCGCGGGGTTCTCCACCAGCTCGGCCACCGCCGCGGCCAGCGCGGCGGGGTCGCCGTACGGCACCAGCGTTCCGGTCACCCCGTCCTGCACCAGGTCGGGGATGGCGCGGTAGCGGGTGGAAACCACCACCGCGCCGTACGCCATCGCCTCGATGATCGACACCGGCTGGCCCTCGTTGCTGTAGCCGGTGGGAAGGACGAAGAGGTGCGCCCCGGCCAGCGCCCGCCACTTGGCCTCGCCCCGCACGGTGCCATGCCACGCCACGTCGGCGCCCAGCCCGCGCTCGGCCACCACCCGGCCGAACAGCTCGCGGGCATGGGTGGCGCCGCGCACGCGCCGGTCGTCGGCGGGGTTGGCCATGAACTCGCCGTAGAAGTCGCAGCGCACCCGCCCCGGGCCGAACCGCCCGCGCAGCAGCGCCAGCGCGTCGAGCACGTCGAGCCACCCCTTCGATTCGATCAGGTTGGAGAGCAGGACGAGCCGCACCGGCCCCTCCCCCGGCGCGGGAAGCCGCTGCTGCCGTGCCGCGGGCGCGGGGACGGGAAGGCCGTTGGGGACCACGTGCACGCGCGCGGCTACCCGCCGGTCGAAGCCGAACATGGCGCGCAGGCCCTCGCCCAGCACCAGGATGCGCTCGCACCGGCGCAGCGTGGCGCCGATCAGCCGCCGCAGCGCCGGCGGTTGGGCGGCGTAGAACCCGTCGTAGTTCCCCCCGTGCAGGTGCGCCACCACGCGGTGGCCGAACAGCCGCGCCAGGCGGATCATGGCCAGGTCGCGCGCGAAGCCGCGGCGCGACTGGGCAAGGGTGAGGTACACGGTGCCGCGCGGCGCGGCCACCGCCCGGGCGAAGCGGGCCAGGATCGCGGCGTACTGCAGCGCGCGCCGCGGCGTGGATGTTTCCGCCGCGCGCGGGGCGATGTCGACCACCCGGTGCGGAACCCCGCATTCCCGCAGCACGTCCACCAGCATGCCGAAGGCCACGGCCTGGCCGGTGAGCGGCGGCGGAAGCGGCCCGGCCAGCAGCAGCAAGGCGTCGCGCGCTTCCCCCGTACTGGCGTGCACGGGATCAGCACGGCCACCTCCCCGGCGTGTCCGTGGACCGGCCTCCGCTTCGATCTCCGCTCCGTCCAGCAACTGCATCTCTCCTCCATCCGCGTCGCTCGGCCGTCTCCGAGGCCGCCGGACATGAAGGCGCGAGAAAGGGCGCGCTACGGGCGCCTCACCACGCGCGATCTCACCCTGCACCCGCCGTGCAGAATCGACGCCGCGCACGCCCGTGTCGACCCCACAGGACAAATTGCGGCCCTCTGCTACGGTAACTGATGCAGAAATCGGGCGCGGTGCGTGAAAACGAGCGGTTCAAACAGCCCGATCCGCTGCTCGCGGCCGTGGATCAGCCGCCGCGGGGCACACCGAGACACGGAGAACCGCCGCCATTCCCTCCGTGTCCGGCGTGGCCGTGGTTCGGTCGGGAGAAAAGCGGTCCGGCGAAACCACCGAACGGGAAGACGAAGGAGCGGAGAACACCCCGCGGTGCTCCGTTCCTCCGTTTTTTCAGCTGCTCCGCGGGATCCGCGGTTTCCTTCGCGGCCGGTAGCGACGCGGTGCCGGCGGCCGCGCCGCGTCCGGCGTGGTCACGCCGCGTCCGCGGCCGCCGCGACGGCGCCGCGGTACATCTCCTCCACGCGGCGCAGGTTGCCGCTGCGCTCGTAGTCGCGCGCGATCAGCTCGCGGTTGGCGCGGGTGCGCGCCTCGCGCGCGGGCACCAGCCGCATCGCCTCGCGCCACGCGTCGGCGATCGTCCGCGGGTCGATGCGCGGGTAGGCGATCCCGTTCACGCCGGGCGACAGGGGCGGGATGGTGGACTCGTGGTCCTTCACCACCGGCACCTGGCCGAACCAGAGCGACTCAAGCAGGCTCATCGGCAGACCGTCGCTGGTGGTGGCCGAGACGTTCAGGTCGCACGCCTGCATGTGGCGGAAGAGCTCCACCCGGCTCAGGTGCACCATGGTGACGCTCCGCTCCAGCCCCAGCTCGCCGATCCACCGGCGCACCGCGCCCGCGCCGGCGTGCCCCGCGGGCCCGTCCAGGTACAGGTGCGCGTCGGGATGGTCGCCCAGGAACAGGCGCAGCGCCTCGAGCAGCACCCGCACCTTCACGTAGATGTTCTCGTAGCCCCGCATCGAGAGCAGCGTGGGCCGCCCCTTCAGCCCCAGCGGCGGCCCGCCCAGCTGCGCGCGCAGGAAGGGGACGTCGAGCCCGCCGGTGGCCGGCATCACGTGGGTGGTGGCGCGGGGGGAAAGGCCGAACTCGGCGCGCGCCAGCCGCTCGTCGCGCCGGTTGTCGGGAAGGAGGTGGTCCACGGCGGCCATCACCTCGCGCGTGGCCCGGTCCACGTTCTTGCCGATGGTGGTCCAGGCCACGAAATCCTGCCCCCAGGTGCTGACGAAGAGCGGAACGCCGGGGCACGCGCGGCTCGCCTCGGCCGCCAGCACACTCTCGGGAAGAACGCGGAAGCCGTGGATCACGTCCGGCGCCAGCTCGCCCGCCAGCTCGTGGACGCGCGCGCGGTTGCCGCGGATCAGCTGCATGTCTTCCCAGCCGCGCAGCCGCTTGTAGACGCCGGGAAGGTGCAGCGAGACGCGGTAGGCCAGCGCGCCGACCATCCCGGCGCGCGTCCGCTTGCGGTCCACCGCCGGGGCCAGGGGGTGCAGGCGCACCCCCTCCATGGGCTCCGCGGGGCGCGTGCTGATCACGCAGACCTCGTATTCCGCCCGCCGCGCCGCGAAGTGCTCGATGAAGGTGCGCGAGTGGATGGAGTTGAAGTCGCAGACGTACAGCAGC
>DASSME010000010.1:0-25909 GCA_035689035.1 Longimicrobium sp.
CTTCGCCCCCGAGGGGCGCTACGCCTTCGCGCGCGACTACGGCGAGCAGGTGCGCGAGTTCAAGGAGATGGTGCGCACCCTCCACCAGGCGGGGATCGAGGTGATCCTGGACGTGGTCTACAACCACACCGCCGAGGGGAACCACCTGGGGCCCACGCTCAGCTTCAAGGGGATCGACAACCCCACCTACTACCGCCTGAAGCCGGGGGAGCCGCGGTACTACATGGACTACACCGGCACCGGCAACTCGCTGAACCTGCGGCATCCGCAGACGCTGCAGCTGGTGATGGACAGCCTGCGCTACTGGATCCAGGAGATGCACGTAGACGGCTTCCGCTTCGACCTGGCCGCCACGCTGGCCCGCGAGCTCCACGAGGTGGACCGGCTGTCCTCCTTCTTCGACGTGATCCACCAGGACCCGGTGATCAGCCAGGTGAAGCTGATCGCCGAGCCGTGGGACGTGGGCGAGGGCGGCTACCAGGTGGGCAACTTCCCCGTCCTCTGGGCCGAGTGGAACGGCAAGTACCGCGACACCGTGCGCGCCTACTGGCGGGGCGACCCGGGCACGCTGGGCGAGCTGGGGTACCGGCTCACCGGCAGCAGCGACCTCTACGAGGACGACGGGCGGCGGCCGCACGCCAGCATCAACTTCATCGTCGCGCACGACGGCTTCACCCTGCACGACCTGGTGTGCTACAACCACAAGCACAACGAGGACAACGGCGAGGGGAACCGCGACGGCACCGACCACAACCTTTCCTACAACTTCGGGGTGGAGGGGCCGACGGACCGGGCCGACATCGTGCGCCAGCGCGAGCGGCAGAAGCGGAACTTCATGGCCACCCTGCTGCTGTCGCAGGGCGTGCCCATGATCTGCGGTGGAGACGAGACCGGGCGCACGCAGTACGGCAACAACAACGCGTACTGCCAGGACAACGAGATCAGCTGGGTGGGATGGCGGATGACGCCCGAGAAGCGCTGCATGCTCGAGTTCACGCGCAAGGTGGCCCGCCTGCGGCGCGAGCACCCCACCTTCCGCCGCCGCCGCTTCTTCCGCGGGCGCGAGATCCGCGGCAGCGAGGTGAAGGACCTGGTGTGGCTGCGCCCCGACGGCAACAACATGACCGACCTGGAGTGGAACTCGGGGATGGTGCGCTGCTTCGGGATGGCGCTGGGCGGCGACGCCATGGAGGAGTGGGACGACCGCGGCCGCCACATCGTGGACGACGACTTCCTCCTCCTCTTCAACGCCGACGGCGGGGCGATGGACTTCACCATCCCCCCGTTCGGCCGGCCGAAGCGATGGACGGTGGTGCTCGACACCAACGAGCCCGAGCTGGCGGACGGCGCCCGCGTCGTGGCGCCCGGCGAGCTGGTGACGGTGGAGGGACGTTCGATGGTGGTGCTCTGTGGCTCCAGAAACGGGAGATGAGGGTTGAAGGACGCGAAGTACCGGCTGCCGTTCGGCGCCAACGTGGTGGATGGAGGCGTGGAGTTCCGCGTCTGGGCCCCGGGCCATCGCTCGGCCGACGTGGTGATCTATGGACCGGGCGCCGAGGAGGTGATCCCGCTGGCGGCCGGGGACGCGGGGTGGTTCGCCGGGCGGGTGGAAGGCGCCGGCGCGGGGACGCGGTACAAGTACCGCCTGGACGGCGGTGACGCGTATCCCGACCCCGCTTCGCGCTCGCAGCCCGACGGCGTGCACGAGCCGTCCGAGGTGGTCGATCCATCGTCGTTCGCATGGACGGACGATGGTTGGAGGGGGGTTCCGGTCGACGAGCTCGTGATCTACGAGCTGCACGTGGGGACGTTCACGCCCGAAGGGACCTTCGACGCCGCGGCCGAGAAGCTCCCGCACCTCGTCGCGCTCGGCGTGAACGCGGTTGAGCCGATGCCGGTGGCCGCCTTCCCCGGCGCGCGCAACTGGGGGTACGACGGCGTGTCGCTCTTCGCCCCCGCCGCCAGCTACGGCGGCCCCGAGGCGCTGCGCCGCTTCGTCGATGCCGCGCACGCGCACGGGGTGGCGGTGATCCTGGACGCCGTCTACAACCACCTGGGCCCGGAGGGGAACTACCTTCCCGCGGTCACCAGCGGCCACTACTTCACCGAGCGCCACCACACGCCGTGGGGCGCCGCCGTGAACTTCGACGGGGCGGACGCGAAGCCTGTCCGCGAGTTCGTGGTCCACAACGCGCTGCACTGGGCGCACGAGTACCACGTCGACGGCCTGCGCCTGGACGCCACGCACGCCATCGTGGACGACTCGCCCACGCACATCCTGGCCGAGCTGGTCGACCGCGTCCACCGCTCCGTCGGCCGCGCGCGCCCCTTCGTCTTCATCGCCGAGGACGAGCGCAACGACCGGAGGCTCCTCCTTCCGCCGACCGAAGGCGGATTGGGTCTCTCCGCCGTCTGGGCCGACGACTTCCACCACCAGGTGCGGCGTCTGCTCGCGGGCGACCACGAGAGCTACTTCGCCGACTACGCGGGGACGGTGGACGAGATCGTCCACACGCTGCGGCGCGGGTGGTTCTACGAGGGGCAGGCCTCGCGCAACCACGGGCGGGCGCGCGGCACGCCCGCGGACGGCCTGCCGCCGGCGGCGTTCGTGCACGCGCTGCAGAACCACGACCAGGTGGGGAACCGCGCGCTCGGCGAGCGGCTGCACCACCAGGTGCCGCTCGCCGCGTACCGGGCGGCCGTGGCGCTCCTCCTCCTTTCCCCCTACACGCCGCTGCTCTGGATGGGGCAGGAGTGGGCCGCCACCGCGCCCTTCCGCTACTTCACCGACCATCCCGAGGAGCTGGGCCGGCTGGTGACCGAAGGGCGGCGCAGGGAGTTCGGAAAGTTCTCCGTCTTCGCCGACCCCGCCGCCCGCGAGCGCATCCCCGATCCGCAGGCCGAGGCCACGTTCATCCGCTCGCGGCTGGACTGGGCGGAGCGCGACCAGCCGCCGCACGCCGGCGTCCTGGCCCTGCACCGCGCGCTGCTGCACCTGCGCCTCGCCCACCCCGCGCTTCGCCGCGGGGACCGCGAATCCTTCGCGGTCCGCGAGCTCGGGGAAGATGCGCTGGCGCTGCGGCGGACCGGGGACGACTCCGCCGCGCTCCTCCTGGTCGCGTCGTTCAGCGCTGCCCACGTCTCGGTCGATCTCGGCTCGATGGAGGAGACGCGGGCGCCGGACGGCCAGGAGTGGGCGCTCCATCTCTGCACCGAGGAGGGGCGCTTTGGCGGCGAGACCGAGGGCGAGCTGACGTCGCTGTCGCCGGATGGGCGGCTGGAGCTGCGCGGGCCGGGGGCGGTGGTGCTCACGGCGGGGGGACCGGCTTAACCGGGGAGAACCGGGTGGGGCCCCCTCGAACGAGGAAATAGGGAGCTGCCGGCGCACGGTACTTCACCATCCTTGATCTTTGGCAACCGCCAACCGCAAGTTTCCAATGGAGGAGTGATCTGGTGTTACGACAGGAGAAGCATTCATGGACCCCGCGACTCTCGGAATGCTTAACGTAGGCTTCGCTCTGGCTGGCAAGGTGCTCAACTATGTCGGCACCGCGCACCCGGAGCGCACTTCCGCTGCGCCCCCCATAGACGACGCGGTTTCGCGAACCGACTTTCTTGAACACCTCGAGAGTTCAGCGGCTCGTGTTGAGTCTGCCATATCGGAGGGCGTTCGCGCGATCATCGACAAGATTGAGATGGACAGGCTCGAGGAACTCCGCATCAGAACGAAAATCCTGACTCAACTGCTGGTGATGCAGCGTCCCGACACGGTTCTCGTCTACGCGTTACAACTCCGGGAATCAGTGCATTATGCGGAAAACCGCCTAAGAGAGGACAAGCTGAAGTGGCTCGGGCCGTATCTGTTGGGATACAGCATCTTTGTGGCGGCGCTCTCGTTGACTGGGGAAAGGTCGAGCGTGGAGTTCGACGAATTTCGGACGGCAGTAAGACGGGCGAAGACCGATCTTCTGGATCAAGCCATTCCCCGGCTTTTACGCGACGGCCAGCAGATACCGTGGCTCGATGTCGTCGCGTTCATTTCCGAAGGATCGGATTCGCTGGTCCCCTTGCTGCTTCGGAGCGTGGACACCGGCCCTCCGGCGCAAGCGCGCCAGATGCCAACCCCTGGACAGATTGAGTACGAGCGCGTTTGCGCGATCGCACAGCGGACGTTCCGAGGTGTGGACCGGGCTTATGTCACCCCGTCGATTCCCCAGAGCCAGATCATGGTGGCCAGTCGGATGCTGCTTACAACCGCTGGCCCGAATGAACCACTGATTGCGCTGCTTGGTGGCAACGAATACGGGGTAGCGCTGTTCCCAACCTCCATGTTGTACTGTGACTACAGGACACTGCCTCTTCGTCTCCAATACCAGGATCCGGCAAGCCGAGGTTTTGCGAAGGGGAATGAAGTCTACGCCTATGGGAGAACGCTGGCGCTGTATAATGCGGCACTCGCAAAAGCGCTGGTTTCCTTCCTCGCTCAGGTCAACGGCCAGCAGATTCGGTAGCTCAGGGCCGTTACATCTCGCTCGTCGCGGTGGGCGAATCGACGTAACCTGTTGGACTCCAATCCATTGGAGTAGTGGGTGCGCCACCGGTTGGCAGGCCGGTGGCGCACGTCGTTATATTTCCGCCCCCCGAACCATCCTGCTTTGCGGAGACAAGGAATGAGCCCCGAAGGGAATACGGAGACGCTGGTGATCATCGGCAGCGGGCCGGCGGCGTGGACGGCGGCGCTGTACGCGGCGCGCGCCAACCTCGAGCCGCTGGTGATCGAGGGCGCACCCAGCCGCGAGATGATCCCCGGCGGCCAGCTGATGTTCACCACCGACATCGAGAACTTCCCCGGCTTTCCCGAGGGGCTGGGCGGCCAGGAATTGATGGAGCGGATGAAGCAGCAGGCCACCCGCTTCGGCACCCGCACCCTGCAGGACGACGTGGCGTCGGTGGAACTGGGGGCGCGCCCCTTCGTGCTGCGCACCGCGTGGAGCGGCGAGGTGCGCGCGCAGGCGGTGATCGTGGCCACCGGCGCCCGCGCCAACTGGCTCTGGCTCGACAACGAGCAGCGGCTGGCGCAGAGCGGCGGCGGCGTCAGCGCCTGCGCGGTGTGCGACGGCGCGCTCCCCGCTTTCCGTGGCAAGCGGCTGGTGGTGGTGGGCGGCGGCGACAGCGCGATGGAAGAGGCGATGTACCTCACCAAGTTCGCGGGCGAGGTGGTGATCGTGCACCGCCGCGACAGCTTCCGCGCCAGCCCGGTGATGCGCGACCGCGCGCTGAACCACGAGAAGATCCGCGTGCGCTGGAACGCGCAGGTCATCGACGTGCTCGGCGACAGCTTCGTGACCGGCGTGCGGCTGAAGGACACCGAAACGGGGGCGGAGGAAGACTTCGAGTGCGGCGGCCTGTTCGTGGCGATCGGCCACACCCCCAACACCGCCTTCCTGGGCGGCCAGGTGGAGCTGATGCCCAACGGCTACGTCAAGCTCCCCAACGCGTGGCGCACGGAGACCTCGGTCCCCGGCGTGTTCGCCGCCGGCGACGTGGCCGACGACTACTACCGCCAGGCCATCACCGCCGCCGGCAGCGGGTGCATGGCCGCGCTCGAGGCCGAGCGCTGGCTGGCGCACCACGGCGTGGCCCAGGCCGAGGCCCCGGTGCTGGAGACGGCGGAAAGCTCCATCGGGATGGCCGAGGCGCAGGCCTGAGCCCCGGCGGCGGTCGCACGGCGGACGGCGGCGGCGATCTTCATCGCCGCCGCCTTTCCGCGTTCAGGCCAGGTGGAGCGCGGCCCGGTCCGCCGCCCATTCCACGAACGGCTGCGGCCCGCGCTCCCAGATCACCTCGAAACGCGGACGCTCGCGCTCGCGCAGCCCCTCGGCCAGCGCGGGATCGATCCAGTGCACCGCCTCCAGCACGTCGTCGTACAGGGCGAGCGTGGCCTGGTGCACGATCCGCTCGTGGTGGAAGGTGCGGTTGCGGAGATCCTTGATCTGCGTGTACCGGGTGTGGATGTCCTTGCGCGTCCGTCTGGGCCCAGGGCAGTGTGGGAAGGCGCGGTCCATCAACCGCGGCCAGAATTGCGGGCTCCCCGGCGTGCGCCAGTCGGCGTAGACGCCGTCCAGCAGCCGTGTCCAGAAGCCGAAACACAGCTCGGCCACCAGCCGCCCTTCGGTAAGCGGCTTGGGCGCGGCGTTCCGGCCCGGGGCGTGGCGGCGGCGATCCAGGTCGCCGATCGCCTGCAGCACCTTCCGCTGCTCGGGCGGCAGCACGATCGGCGGCACCGCGTCGAGCCACGAGACGACGCGGTTGTACGAGCGCCCCGCGCCCGGCGGGTAGGCGTCGCCGATGATCGCGTGGAGGTGGTTGCGGAGCGAGACCTCGGCCCAGTTGAGCACCGGGTAGAGCGCGCCGGCCAGCTCGACGTTGAACAGGTAGCGTCCCACGGCGGGCCCCCACGCCTGCTTGTCGCGATCCTTGCGGAACTTCCGGAGCCGTTCCACCGAGAGCGCGGCGCGGTACGATGCCTCGAACGGCGTCCACGGCGAGGAGGGCGCAGGTGTGACGGTGGCGGTCTGGAGCATGGGGGGTTGCGTTGGGTGAGAGGGTTGGTTATAGTATCCGCGTGTGCCTTGGCCTGCGTCGCTCGCGATGTCGCACAGGGACCTGATAGGCGCCGACTGGGAATTCCCGGCCGGCGCCTTTTTTTTCGTCCCGGGTCCACGACCGGCACGACGGCGCCAAAGCGTTTGGATCTTTCGTACGGAGATGCGCCTCGTCAAGGTGCCGCGTAAACACCGTCACCCTGGGCACAACGACGTCGTCATCACTTGGTCTTAGGTGGGGCAGGGTGAACAGAGAGCTTGTCGTGAGAGGCCAAGTAGCCTAACGGATAGAGACGGATTATGAAGAAGCTCTGGTGCTGGCGCTGCCGGATGGTGCTGCCGATGCTGGAGGACGACGAGTGGGCGGTGCTGATGGAGGCGCACGCCGCGAAGGGTGATCCCGCCGAGGCGCTGGCGATCCTGCGGCGCGAGGCGATGCGCCGCGGGCTCCCCGCGCCCCGCCCGGCTCCTCCCGAGGTGACGGCGATTCGGCGCTGGCTGTGGCACCTGACGGCCGGGTACGAGATGTTCACTGGCATGGAAGAGACGGTGGCGAACGCGGTCTGGCACCACCGGGTGTCGCTCCACGGCCCGCCGTGCCCCGCCTGCGGCAAGCCGCTGCGCACGCCGAAGGCGAAGCTGTGCGCCGCCTGCGGCTGGGGGATGAGCGCCTGATCAGCCCTCGCTCCAGCCGCGGCTCCGCCTCCACGAACGCGCGTGCCCTCCGGGCCCGGGTGATCCACGGTGACGGGTGGGACCGAAGTCGTCCAGCCGCCCCGATCCGTGACGGAGCCTGGGGGGCGCAAAGGCGGAGGACCAGGGAGATCGTCCCCTGTGGTGGGAGTCTCCCTGGTCCTCTGACGTTCTCCGACTAGCCGGTCGCGTGCGCTACCGCTGGCGCTGCGGGACGGGCACGGGTGGGCGCGGCTTGATCTGCGGAGCCGGCTGGATCCGCGGCGGCGGCGCGGGCGCGGGCTCCTGCTGGCCGTCGTCGCCGCTGCCGCCGGACAACGCGTCGCCCACCGCGTGCACCGCCTGGCCCAGCCAGCCGTCGCCGCCGAAATTGTCAGGGTGGAGCGGGCAGCTCTCGGTGGGCTCGGTGCCGGAGAGGAAGAACTCCTGCACCACGTCTTCACGCGGGCAGTACGGCGTGGCCAGTTGCCCGGTGCGGCGGTCCACCTCGCGCACCTGCAGGTCGGGCGGGGCGTTCCAGGGCGCGGGCGGCGCATGGCGGCGGTAATGGTCGGCCACCACCCGCCCCCACACCGGCGCCGCCAGCCCGCCGCCGCTCGCGTCGGCCAGGATCGCCCGCGGCCGGTCGAACCCCAGCCACACCCCCGCCACGATGTCGGGGGTGACGCCGATGAACCACACGTCGGCGCCCTCGTCGGTGGTCCCCGTCTTCCCGGCCGCCGGGATCGTGGCGGGGAGCGCGGCGCGCACGCCGCTGCCGGTGCCGCGGTCCACCACGTCGCGCATCAGCGAGGTGGTCAGGAACGCCACGGCGGGGGAAAGGACGAAGCGCCGCTCGGTGGCCGACTGGTAGACCACCTGTCCGTCGGGATCGACCACCTTCCGGATCAGCCGCGGCTTCACCAGCGCGCCCCCGCTGGCGAAGACGGAATACGCCGCGACCAGCTCCATCGGCACCACCTCGGTGGCGCCGATGAACGACGACGGGTACGGCCGCACCGGGGTGTTGAGCCCCAGGTCCTTCGCCTCGGCGGCCACGCGCGTCACGCCGATCTTGTTGCCCAGCACCACGGTGGCGCGGTTGGACGACAGCCGCAGCGCGTCGCGCAGGTCCACGTCCTGGCTCTCGTCCACGTGGTCGGCGGGGCGGTAGGTGCCGAGCGAGTCCACCGCGTCGGGCCCCAGCAGCGGCGTGGTGACGGGGATCCCCTGCGCGATGGCGGCGGCGAAGACGATCGGCTTGAACGCCGACCCCGCCTGCCGCCGAGCCTGGGTGACCCGGTCGAACTGGCTCATCCCGTAGTCGCGCCCGCCGACCAGTGCCAGCACCTCGCCGCTGGCGGGGTCCATCGCCACGAACAGCCCCTGCAGGCACCCCGCCGGGTTCGCCGCCGCGCGCCGCCCCGAGCACGAGGCGTTGCGGAAGTGCCCCATCCGCCCCTGCTCCACCGCCTGCACCTGCCTGACCAGCTCGCGCTGGGCGGTGGCCTGCAGGCGCGGGTCGAGGGTGGTGTACACGCGGTAGCCGCGCGTCTCGGCGTCCGGGCCCAGCCGCTGGATCAGCTCGCGGCGCACCGCGGCCACGAAGTACGGCGCGGCGCCGCTGGCCTCGCGCGGGGCCGACAGGCGCAGCGGCTCCTCCCTGGCGCTGGCCGCCTCGGCCGCGTCGATCACGCCGGCGTGGGCCATCTGCTCCAGCACCAGGTTGCGCCGGGCCTTGACGACGTCGGGGTTGCGGCGCGGATCGTAGTAGCTGGGCGCCTTGGGGAGCGCGGCGATGGTGGCCGCCTCGGCGTTGCTGAGCCGGCTCACCGGCTTGCCGAAGTACCCCTGCGCCGCCGCCTCCACCCCGTACAGGCCGTTCCCCAGGTAGATCTGGTTGAGGTACATCTCCAGGATCTCGTCCTTGTGGAACGCCTTCTCCACCTTCCAGGCGAACACCATCTCGCCCAGCTTGCGGCGCAGCGTCTTGGCCCGGGTGAGCTGCTCGGGAAAGACGTTGCGGGCCAGCTGCATGGTGATGGTGCTGAACCCCTGCCTCCAGCTGCGCGAGCGGACGTCGCGCGCCAGCGCGCCGAAGGCGCGGCGCCAGTCCACGCCGTGGTGCTGGTAGAAGCGCTTGTCCTCCACCGCCAGGAACGCCCCCGACACGTGCGCCGGGATGCGCCGCAGCGGCACCACGATGCGCCGCTCCGAGGCGAGGCTGGCCAGGAGGTGGTTGTCGCGGTCCAGCACCTGGGTGGCCTGCGGCGGCGTGTAGGTGCGCAGCGCGGCAACGGACGGGCATCCGCCGCCCGAGCAGCGCGGCCACAGGATGGCGAGCCCGGTGACGCCGGCCGTCACGCAGAACAGGAGGAGCAGCAGGAGCGCCTTCAGCACCCCGCGCGCGCGGGGCTTCCCGCGGCGCTTGTTTCCGCGGGCAGGGCGTTTCTTGCCAGCCATTCAGGTCAGGGGAAGGGTGGAGCGGCCGCCCGGCCGGTGCCGGGCGTGTCTGGAGCGTACCGGCGGAATATAACGGAAGTTCCGGGGAGGGAACACGATGCGGGAGTGCTGAGGTGCTGAGGTGCTGAGTGCTGAGTGCTGAGTGCTGAGTGCTGAGTGCTGAGTGCTGAGTGCTGAGTGCTGAGTGCTGAGTGCTGAGTGCTGAGTGCTGAGTGCAAGCAGCGGTCGTTGTTCTCCCCTCCCCCGCGAAGCGCGGGGAGGGGCGGGGGAGGGGGCTCCGCCGCGGCCGCGCCGATCGTCGCGCGGAGGGCACGGCCTCGCCTCGGCTCGGATGTCTCCGGAACTGGACCGGCGTGGCCGCATGATGTCCAACCCCGGCCGGATCAAGAGCTTGCGACAAAGCTGCTCCGGCGTCGGGTGGAGACCGGTACGGGATATGCCACTCGATGGCACGCCGCCGGTGGGCACGGAGACCGGCGGAACGAGGACCGGCTTCGCGCCTCACGCGCGGAGCGCCGTGCCGTCGATCTCGCGGTGAGGACGGGGAAACGATGCGTATTCTGGTCGCCGACGACGAACCCGCCAGCGCACAGGCACTCAAGGACCTGCTCGAGGTCATCGGCCACCACGTGATCGGCCCCGCCGCCGACGGCGCCGAGGCGGTGAGCCTGGCCGGGCGCGAGCATCCCGACATCGCCATCTTCGACATCGACATGCCGCGGATGTCGGGGCTCGAGGCGATCGACCAGATCACCCGCACCCGCCCGATCCCGGTGATCCTGCTCACCGCGCACACCGAGCCCGAGTTCGTGGAGCGCGCCGCCGAGCTGCCGGTGTTCAACTACCTGTGCAAGCCCGCGGGCGCCGACCGCCTGCTTCCCGCCATCCAGCTGGCCTCGGCGCGCTTCAAGGAGTGGAGCGCGCTGAACGGCCGCGTGAGCGAGCTGTCGCAGAAGATGGACGAGCGCCGCACCATCGAGCGCGCCAAGGGGATCCTGATGGAGCTGCGCGGGATGAACGAGAACGACGCCTACCGGCTGATGCAGCGCGAAAGCCAGCAGCGCAGCCGCAGCATGGCCGACATCGCCCGCTCCGTCATCGCCACGCAGGGGGTGTTCCGGCGCCCCACGCGCAAAGTGGTCGCGCCGCCGCCCCGGCGCATCGCCGCCGCCGCGCCCGACGCGCTCCCCGTCCCCGCCGCGGCGCAGGCGGCGGCCCCCGTGGAGCCCGCCGCCTGAGCTACTTCAGCGACGACCGCCCGCGCCGCCGGCTGGACCTGGTTCCCGCCGGCGGCGTTTCGTCGTCCCTCCTCCCCGCCATCGGAGCCGCGGTGGACGAGGCGCTCGGCACGCGCCACCGCGAGGCCGGCTCGATCGAACCCGCCGCGGAGTGGGTGGAGGGGGATGCGCTGCGCTCCGGCGCCGTGCTCGACACGTTGCTGGCGCGATCGGATGCGCAGGGCAGGACCGGTCCGGAGGCGCTGACCCTGGTCGTCGCAGATGCGCCGCTGGTGGGCGGAGACGGGAGGCGCGTGTTCGGCGAGGCGGCGGTGGGCGGCGGGTGCGCGGTGATCGGGCTGGGCTCACTTGACGACGGAAGCGATTGCGGGGAAACGACTTTGCTCGCTCGCGCGCGGAAAGCGGCGGTCCACGAATCGGCGCATGCGATGGGGCTTGAGCATTGTGCGGACCCCACGTGCGTCATGTATCCGGCCCGCGACATTGCGGACCTGGACCGCAAAGCCATCGGTTTCTGCAGGTGGTGCCGCATGGATCTTGCACACGCAACCCTTGATGCAAGCCGAGGATGAGGTTACGTTGTGCCACGGCAGCCCGCGTTTCCGTCCATCACCCCTGCACAAGCTATTGCACCGCCAACCCAGCCACCGCCACACGGCGAAGGCACGCCCATGAGCAAGGATTCATCCCGCTCGCTGCGACGCGCGTACCTGGAGTGGGTCGAGGAGCAGGTGGAGGATTTCAAGGACACCATTCCCCGGTCGCGGCTCCTTGCCATTGCCGACCAGGTGGTGGACGAGCTGCGCCTGGCCCGCGGCGGGCAGTACCAGCTCACCGAGGTGCTGCTGTGCGACGCCATGAACCGGCACCTGTTCAAGCTGCTCAAGCTGCCGGGGTACCGCGCGTGGCTCGAAGAGCGCCTCAGCCGCCCCGAGCCGCAGCACGACCCGCGGGTGATCCCGTTCCGCGAGCTTTCGCCGCCGCCCAGCACCGTGGCCCCGCGCGCCATGGCCGTGATCGCCGACGCCGAGGACGAACCGCTGGCCTGTGTCGGTTAGACACGCGCCGCTGGCCCATTTGTGACACGTCTGACCCGGGCCGGCGGCGGAGTGCGATTTCGAAGTGGTTGCAATGATTGGAGTTGTATGTGCGCCGCGGTCCGGTACGAGTCGTGCCGGTTCCGCGGCGAGCGCGTTTTACGGATGTTGGCGCGCGCCCGGACCTTTTGCCGGAGCGTAATGGATGGCGAACGACGACGGGATCGCCGGCGAGCTGCCGGCCGACGATAGCGGTGTGGTGGGGATCGTGGTGCAGGGCCGGCGCTCGGTGGAGGCGGCGCCCAACCTGCGCTTCGTGTGGGGCCCGCCCGAGTTCCAGGCGGCACCCAGCCTGCCTTTCGGGCGGTGGAAGCCGGTCTCCAAGGCGGCCTGAGCTTTCTCGCCACCCGTACATCAGCGAAGAGGCGGAGCGATTTCGGTCGCTCCGCCTCTTTCCTGTATTCCATCGCCCAGGTGGAGTGCCTGGAGCGGCGCCGTCATGCGGTCACACGGAGCAGCGGAGGGCAACGGAGGAGCGGAGAACTGCTGGATCGCCGCAGTTCCCCGCTCCTTTGCTCTTTTCCGCTGCTCCGTTTGACCCCGGCGGGCCCGGCTCGGCTCGCGAACCCGCGAAAACGAGACGGGGCCGGTCAGCCCGCGGCGGCGCGGGGGCGGACGAGCGCCTCGGTCACGGGCTGGGGCGAGGGGCGGCCGAAGAGGTAGCCCTGGAACAGGTTCACGCCCAGCGCCTCCAGCGTGCGCCACTCCTCTTCGGTCTCCACGCCTTCGGCCAGCACCAGCTCGCCGGCCTCCTGCGCCAGCCGCACCAGCGCCGCGCAGATCTCGCGGTGGAAGGTGGAATCCACGCAGCGCGAGACCAGGTCCCGGTCGATCTTCACCAGGTCGGGGTCCAGGTCTCCCAGCAGCGCCAGGCCGCTCCAGCCGCTGCCCACGTCGTCCAGCGCCACCTTGAACCCCTTCTCGCGATAGAAGGCCAGGATCCGCTTCAGGTGCGCCCGGTCGGCCAGGCGCTCGGTCTCCACCACCTCGAACACCACGCGGTCGGGCTCCAGCCCGCTCTCGCGCGCGGCGCGGACGGTGGTGGCCAGGCAGAAGTCGGGGCGGTAGATGGCGGTGGGGAGGAAGTTGACCAGGAAGTGCACGCCCGCCGGCACCTTCGCCGCGCCGGCGGCGCGCAGGTGCGCCTCGCGGGCGGCGCGGTCGAGCATGAAGGCCAGGTGCTCCTGCCGCGCCCACTCCAGCAGCGTGCCCGCCCCGATCAGCTCGCCGTCCGCGGCGCGGCCGCGCATCAGGCACTCGTAGCCCCACGGCTCCAGCGTGCCGGCCCAGAACACGGGCTGGAACCAGGTCTCGATCCGCCCGTCGCGCAGCAGCGCCGCCAGCCGCGAGCTGTCCATCTCGCTCATCTCGGCCAGCGTCCTGGCATGGATCAGCGTGACCACCTGCTGCTCGAGCGGGCGGTGCCGGTCCAGCCAGGCGGCGCGCAGGAAGGCGAAGCGCTCGTCGTCGAGCACGCCGCGCATGAACCCGGCGACTTCGGCCACGCCGGACCATGGCGACGCGCCGCCCACCTCCACCGTCACCGCCTCGAAGTCGCGGCGCACCGCCCAGCCCTCCTTCTGCGCGAAGGAGAGGAGCTCGGGGTACAGGTCCAGGTTTTCGGCGAGAACGGCGAGGCGGCGGTCGTCGGTGCGGCAGTCGCAGTGCATCGGTAAGGCAGGGGTCGGATCGGGTGCCCACGGAGATGAACAAAGCTACGACACCCATCGACGCGAAAACAGGGCCGGGCGCGGCGCAGCGATGTTTCCGATCCGGAACGGACTCAACGAGTGCGCGGGTGCGTGCTTTGTCCGCCCGTCGCGAGGGCTGCGGTGAGCAGGGCGGTTGAATTGAAACCGCTCCAACGACTACACGAGTCCGCCTTCGCGGACTACCGCGTTCGGCGCGGCCGAGTAACCACGCGCGCAGCGGGCGCATCTTCCGAGCAGGGTGCCTCGTCCGCAGCCCCGCGCGGTTTACGAGGCTTGCTGTCGTCGTAGCTCGTGGCTTCAGCCGCCTTCCCCGATACCCCTGCCTTTCGCGACCATCGGCCTTCGCGGTCGCGATCGCCCGCCCCGGGGGAGGGGCGGGGCGATCACGAACGCACTCACGCACTGGCGCACTCACGCACCCGTTCGGCCGTTCAGCTGACGATGATGGTACCGGCCGAGATGTTCACCAGGTCGTACTCCGGGCTGCTCAAGCAGGTGGGGCCGGTGTTCGCATCGGCCAGGTTCACGGTGTTGGCCTGGTCGATCGCGGCGTCGACCACCTCGAAGTACGCGTCCTTCCCCTCGATGCTGGTGTCGCTGCTCTCGTTGACGGTGCCCGACAGCTTGGCGTGCCCGCCCGACTTGGAGATGCACTTGATGTCGATCGACGCCGCCACGTCGCCGGTGACGGAGTAGAGCACCGCGGTGCCCGTGGTCACGCTGCTGCCGTTGTTCGAGGCCACCACGCCCAGGGTGTAGCCGGACGACAGCCTGAACGCGGCCACCACGCTGGCGTTGGCCGTGCCCGTGTGGCGGATGTCGGTGTTGCCGGTGGAGCGGCCGTCGCGCGCGGCGGTGGTGGGCGCCTTGTCGCACCCGGCGAACGCGGGAACGGCCAGCACGGCGGCAAGGACGAGGGCGGCGTGTTTCATGAGCACCTCCGGGGGATGTGGATGAGGGAGACCATCGCCCCGGCACACGCCGTAAACTTCGGCGGGAAAGATACGGGGCATTTCCCACAGTAGTCGCGCATGGAGCAGTGCGCAAGCAAACATTTGATGTGCGACAAAATGGAAGTTTCATTGTAAATGTTCGCACATTGTCAGCCTCAAGATGAAGAAACCAACTTTCAGTATTGTCCTGTTATTAAACCTGGCAATTTTGTACTCAGGCTCCAAATGTGTGTTTTGATCCACGGTGTCCATCCTGCCGCTCCTGCCGGGGCGTGGCCGTCCGTCGCTTGCCCCGGCTCGGCGCGCCTGCCTACATTGCGCCCACACTTCCCACACAACCCGAACGGAACGATGGCAAAGACGTCGAGCTTCGACATCACCTCCAGCGTGGACCTGCAGGAGGTGGACAACGCGCTGAACCAGGCACGCAAGGAAGTGCAGCAGCGCTACGACTTCAAGAACGCCACCGCCGAGGTCGAGTTCGACCGCAAGGCGGGCACGCTCAAGCTGCTGTCGGACGACGAGTACAAGCTCACCGCGCTGGTGGACGTGATCCAGGGCAAGCTGGTCAAGCGCGGCGTGCCGATCCGCAACCTGGACTACGGCGAGGTGGAGCAGGCGTTCGGCGGCAAGGCGCGGCAGACGATCACGCTGGTGCAGAGCATCAGCACCGAGAAGGCCAAGGAGATCGTGCGCTCGATCAAGGACGCCGGGTTCAAGAAGGTGAACGCGCAGATCCAGGACGAGCAGGTGCGCGTGACCAGTCCCTCGATCGACGACCTGCAGGCGGTGATCGCCCACCTGAAGAAGCAGGACTTCGGGCTGGAACTGAGCTACGGCAACTTCCGCTCGCAATGATGCGTCCGAAGTCGGCCGAGCTCTTTCGCCGCGCGCAGGCGGTCACCCCCGGCGGGGTCAACTCGCCGGTGCGCGCCTTCCGCGCCGTGGGCGGCGAGCCGTTCTTCGTCGAGCGGGCGCAGGGGTCGCGCATCTGGGACGTGGACGGGAACGCGTACATCGACTATGTCCTCTCGTGGGGCCCGATGATCCTGGGCCACGCGCACCCCGCCGTGATCGCCGCGGTGACGGAGGCGGCCGCGCGCGGCACCAGCTACGGCGCGCCGACCGCGGCCGAGGTGGAGCTGGCCGAGCTGGTGCGCGAGCTGGTGCCCTCGATGGAGCGCGTGCGCTTCGTGAACAGCGGCACCGAGGCGACCATGAGCGCCGTCCGGCTGGCCCGCGGCTTCACGGGGCGCGAGCTGATCGTGAAGTTCGACGGGTGCTATCACGGCCACGGCGACTCCTTCCTGGTGAAGGCAGGCTCGGGCGTGGCCACGCTGGGGCTGCCCAACTCGCCCGGCGTGCCGGCGGAGCTTTCGAGGCTGACGCTGACCGCGCCGTTCAACGACCTGGGCGCGGTGGAGGAGATCTTCCGCGCGCACCCGGGCCGCGTCGCGGCGGTGATCCTGGAGCCCGTGGTCGGCAACGCCGGCTTCATCCCGCCGGTGGACGGCTTCCTGGACGGGCTGCGGCGCATCACCGCGGCCGATGGCGCGCTGCTGGTGTTCGACGAGGTGATGACCGGGTTCCGGGTGAGCCGCGGCGGCGCGCAGGAACGCTTCGGCGTGGTTCCCGACCTCACCACGCTGGGGAAGGTGATCGGCGGGGGGCTGCCGGTGGGCGCGTACGGCGGCCGCGCGGACATCATGGACCGCGTCGCGCCGGTCGGCCCCGTCTACCAGGCGGGGACGCTCTCGGGGAACCCGCTGGCGATGGCGGCCGGGCTGGCGCAGCTCCGCATCCTGCGCGACGAGGACCCGTATCCCGTGCTGGAGCGCAGGACGGCGCGGCTGGTGGAGGGCCTCCTCTCGGTCGCGCGCGAGCTCGGCGTCCCCGCGAGCGGCGGGAGCCTGGGGTCGATGTGGGGGATGTTCTTCGCGCCGGGTCCGGTGCGTGACTTCGAACAGGCGAAGACGAGCGACGTGCCACGGTTCAACCGCTTCTTCCACGCGATGCTGGAGCGGGGCGTGTTCCTGGCGCCCAGCCAGTTCGAAGCCGGCTTCACCAGCACCGCGCACACCGACGCCGACGTGGACGCCACGATCGGCGCAGCCCGGGAGGCGCTCCGTGCCGCGCTGGGCTGAGCGCGCGCTGGCGCTCTCGCTGGCGGCGCTGGCGGCGTGCGGGGGTGGACGGACGGAGCCGGTCTACGGGCCCGTCCCCAGCGCGCCCGCGCCTCGCCCCGCGCCGCCGCCCGAGGCGCCGCCGCCGGCCCGCTTCGAGCCGGCGCCCGCGCCGGTGGTGGCCGGGCCCGCCGTCCGCGTGGGCGTGGTGGTGGACGCCGCCGCGGGGACGATCTCGTCGCCGTCCGGCCTGACGGTGGAGACGGAGAGCGGCGACAACATCGACGAGCTGGCGCAGGGCCGCGCCGTGGCGTTCTCGAACGACGGCGGCGGGATCGTGATGACGGTGGTGGACGAGAACGGCTCGCCGGCGGGGCGGTCGCGGCGCGGGCTGGCGTCGCCCGTGGTGGTGCGCGCGGCGGACGGCGGCGTGGTGGAGCTGCGCGGCGTGCCCTACCGTGGCGCGATCCTGGTACAGAGCGCGGGCGGGCGCAGCCTGACCTTCGTCAACCGCCTGGACGTGGAGAGCTACCTGCTGGGCGTGGTGCCGCGGGAGCTGGGCCAGGTGGACGAGAGCGCGTACGAGGCGATCAAGGCGCAGGCGGTGGCGGCGCGGACGTACGCGGTGAGGAACATGGGCCGGCGCACCGAGCAGGGCTTCGACGTCTACGCCAGCACCGCCGACCAGGTGTACGGCGGCGTGCCGGCCGAGCGCGAGCTGGTCTCGCGCGCCGTGCGCGAGACGGCGGGCGAGGTGCTGACCTACGGCGGACGCCCGATCGACGCGTATTACCACTCGACCTGCGCGGGGCGGACGGCGGCGATCAACGAGGTGTGGAACGTGAGCCCGGTCCCCTACCTGGTCTCGGTGGAGGACGTGGACCCGCGCACCGGCGAGGCGTACGACCGCTCCAGCAGCCGCTTCACCTGGACGGAGCGGTGGAGCCACGAGCAGCTGGTGGGCGTGCTGAACCGCACCCTGGCCGATTCGCTGCGCGGCCGCCGCATCCGCGAGATCGAGGACATGGACGTGGTCTCGCGGACGCAGAGCGGGCGCGTCCGCGCGCTGCGGATCGAGACCGATGCGGGGACGTTCACCGTGGGACGCGACCGGGTGCGCTGGATCCTGGTGCCGCCGCGCGGCGGGAGCCTGAACAGCAGCAAGTTCGACATCCGCCTGGAGCGCAGCGGGGGCGAGGTGGTGCAGATCGTGGCCGAGGGCGGCGGCTGGGGCCACGGCATCGGGATGTGCCAGGTGGGCGCCATGGGCCGCGCCAGGGCGGGGCAGGACTACCGCACGATCCTCGGCGCCTACTACCCGGGGACCCGGCTGGAGCGAATGTATTGAGGAGTGGCGGCCCCGGCGGGGGGCCCTCTCCCTGGCGTCCAGGCGCGACTGCGTCGCGTCCTGAACGCCTGTCCCTCCCCCAAAAACTGCCTGGGGGAGGGACCCGTGGGCGCTTCGCGCGGCTGCTTCGGACGCGGACGCGGGATCGCGGCGGGTTGGCGGAGGTCTGCACGGCCGCGGCGGGGCCCCCTCCCCGCGCTTCGCGTGCGCTTCGCGGGGGAGGGTGAGAGGTCGGTGCGGTGGGCGGGATTCCGTCGGGGCTGAGGCCGCAGTCCGCGAAGGCGCCGCGAAGGCGGACTTTGCGTAGTTCCAGCGGCGGGTTTCAACCCGTCGTGCAGGGACACGCCCCCATCCCGCAGTCGCCGTTGCGGTTCAAACTCGAACGCTTGAAGCAGGTGCGAGACTTCCCACTCGACGAGATGCATCCGTGACCGTGCACAGACCCTCCACCCGCGTGGCCGTGATCGGCGCGGGGGCGATCGCGCAGGTGACGCACCTGCCCATCCTGAGCCGCATGCGCGGGGTGGAGATCGCCGCCGTGAGCGATCGCGACGAGCACACCGCCCGCACCGTGGCCGACCGCTACGGCGCGCGCGCCCTGGATTCGCAGCGCATCTGGGACGACGAGTCGATCCGCGCGGTGGTGGTGTGCACGCCCAGCCACCGCCACGAGGAGCACGTGCGCGACGCCCTGCGCGCCGGCAAGCACGTGCTGTGCGAAAAGCCGCTCGGGCTGACCGCCGAGGGGATCCGCTCCGTCCTGGCCGAGCCCGGCGCCGGCGACCGGCTGATGGTGGGGATGAACCAGCGCTTCCGCCCCGACGCGCAGGCGCTGCGCTCCTTCGTGGTGAGCGGCGAGCTGGGCGACGTGTTCTACCTGAAGACCGGCTGGCTCACCCGCACCCGCCCCAGCGGCCGCCTGCGCTCGTGGCGCCTGATGCGCGCGGCCGGCGGCGGCGCCCTGATGGACCTGGGGCTCCAGATGCTGGACCTGGCGCTGTGGACGCTGGGGTACCCGCGCGCCCTCCGCGTGGCGGCGCACACGCACCGCCCCGCCGAGGCCGAGGTGGAGGACGCGGCCACCCTGCTGCTGCGGCTGGAGGGGGGCCGCGTGATCAACCTGGAGGTGACCTGGGCGCTGATCTCGCGCCGTGACCGGCAGTTCCTGCACGTGCTGGGGAGCGCCGGCTCGGGCACGCTCTCGCCGTTGCAGGTGTTCCGGCAGATGGACACGGGGATGGTGGACGTGGCACCCGCGCTCCCCGCCGGAAACGAGAACCTGTTCACCGCCAGCTACCGCAACCAGCTGCAGTACTTCATCGAGGCGGTACGCGGCGAGAAACGGCTGGAGGCGCCCGCCGAGCACGTGCGGCTGATGCGCATCATGGAGGCCGCCTTCCGCAGCGCGGAGGAGGGGCGGGAGATCGAGCTCGGGGATGAGTGAAGTGCTGGGTGCTGAGTGCTGGGTGCTGAGTGCTGAGTGCTGAGTCGCTGGGGCGATGATCTTCGGGGCGAGGGCCAGGCGGATGGACGGGGACGGCCGCGCGCGTGGCCGTCCCTTTCGTGTCCGCGGCGGATTGGGTGAACCGTCGATGCGCTGACGGCGAGTGGGCGCAAAGGATGCGGAGGGGAGGGAGCAGAGTGCGAGGTGGGGAGCGCCTCGACCTTTTTTCCCGGAGAGCGAGAGGGGAACCGGAACAATGGCGGACGTGAGCGAGCTGATCGAGGGGCTGAACACCGACCTGTCGGCCGAGTACCAGGCCGTGATCATGTACCGGACCTACGCGGCGCTGGTGAGCGGGCCGTGGCGGCGCGACCTGCGGGCCTTCTTCGAGGCCGAGATCCCCGACGAGCTGGGGCACGCGGCGTTCCTGGCCGACAAGGTGGTGGCGCTGGGCGGCACCCCCGCGGTGACGGTGGCGCCGGTGCCGATCCCGCGCGACGCACGCGAGATGCTGGAGAACGCGCTGCAGGCCGAGGTGGACACCATCGAGCGCTACACGAAGCGCATCCAGCAGGCCGACGAGTGCGGCGAGATCTCGATCCGCGTGGAGCTGGAAAACATGATCAGCGACGAAAGCCGCCACCGCGACGAGATCCGCCGCATGCTGATGGACTGGCGGTAGGCTCCACGGCTTCCGCGAGGCGTGACGTCGACGGCTGGCAACACGGCGGCCGATCTCACGCGGAGACAGCAGAGGGGAAGAGGGGGCGGAGAACAGCGGGTCGTTCTCTGCTCCCTCCGTGTCTTCCACTCCCTCTGCGTGCGCGGTTTGGCCGATCCGGCAAGATGATGCGCGAGGGGCGAGCCGCTCCCCGCGCTCTGAATCGTCTTCCTCCCATCCGTATGGCCGATTTTGCTTGACATCAATTCCAAATGAGACAATCGTTGTGGAGCTGTGTCTTTACGGAAACTCGTATCCAACGAACGATGCGACTGCGACCTTCCCCGGGTGTTGCCGGTGGGTTGTGCATCCTGCTCGCGGCGTGCGGGAAAGGTGCCGAGGGGCACCCGAGCCGTGATGGGCGGCGCGCGCTGGTGATGGAGGAGGTCGTTCAACTCGACGACGCGGGACAGCCGATCCTCGCCCGGCCGGAGCGGCTGTCCGTGGCTCCCGACGGGCGCTTTTTCGTGGCGGACTTCTCCGACAAGAACGTGAAGGTGTATGCGCCGATTGGAAGGCGGGCGCTCACCATCGGGCGGCCGGGGAGGGGGCCCGGCGAGTTCCAGGCGCTGATGACCGCGCAGGCGTACGGTGACTCGCTGGTGGCCTTCGACTTCCTCGACCGCCGGCTGTCCGTGTTCGCGCCGGACGGCCGGTTCGTACGCAGGGTGCCGCTCACGCGTCTGGCCTTCCCGCCGTTCAGCGTCCGCGTGGTCGACGACTCGCTGTTCCTGGCCGTGGCGGCGATGCCGGGCGGAGAGCGGCAGCATGCGCTGGCGCTGCTGCGCCCGGACGGGTCCCTGGTCAGCACGTTCTTCGACGTCTCGCGCTACCTGGGCGGCAGCCCGATGGTGCTTCAGAACGTGGGACTGATCGCCGACGGGATGGCCGGCGTGGTGTTCGCGGGTATTGCCGGCGGTGACAGCGTATGGGCGTTCGACTACGCCGGGAAGCGGCTCGGCGCCGCCGCGGTCGATCCCGTGGACCCGCTGCCGACCACGCGGGCGCTGCTGGAGGGCAACGGTGGGCGGCTGGCGCGGCCCGGCGGCGGCTACGTGGTGGACGGCGTGCGGAACCTGGTGGGGCTGGTGGCGCTGGACAGCGGAAGCGTGGCCATGCAGGTGGCGCGCTACGACGCGGAGACGGGGACCGATCCGCTGGAGGGCGGCACGTTCATCGTCGCGGCGCTGGCGAAGGGGCGTCTCGCCACCATTGCGCGCGCCGATCTCGCTGCCGGGCTCGCGGGCCGCGACCGCCGTGGTGCCCCGCTGGTCCTGCGCTACGCGGACGCGGAGCAGGAGCACTACGCGATCGCGCGGCTGCGCCTTGCCGATGCCGAGTCAGCACGGACGCAGGGACCATGAAACGCGGGGCAGGTTGGCTGCTGCTCGCGTGCATGCTGGGGGGCGCGCTGGCGTGGAGACAGACGGAGAGCGCACGCGTGCGGCGGCCGGGGACGGCAGCGGGGCAGAACGCCGCACCGGCGGGGCTGTCCGACTCCGCCAGCGTCTGGGTGAACGGCCGGCTGACGCCCGCGGCCGACCGCGGGGTCCGAGAGATCGCGAGCAATGCCGACGCGGTGCTGATCGTGCTGCGCGACCGCGATCGCCGGGTGTGCGAGGACCTGGGGCGGCAGCTTCGGGAACTGCTGCGCCAGACCGGTGCCGGCACGCCGGCGATCGTCCTGGTCGATTCGGCATCGGCAGACGCGTACCGCACCTATCTGCACCGTGAGCACGTGCGTGCTTCGCTGATGGTCATCGCGCCAGACGACGTGCTGACGGCTCACCCGTGGGTGCCCACGCCCGCCGTACTGATCCGGCACGGCGGCGCCGCGGTCGGCGTCGCTCATCCGATCCGCTTCCCCAATCTGCGCCTTTGGTCATTCGCAACGGAACTGAAGCCGCTTCTCCACTGAGCACTCGCGTCCGGGGATGGAATCTTCCACTTTCTTCCAGGAGACGTCGCATGCGCAGAACTCTTCTCTCGATCGCCGGCATCGCACTGGCAATCGGCGGCGTGGCAGGCTCGCGGCCCGCGTCGACCCAGAGCATCCAGCAGTGCTACTACCGGGCGAAGATCGATCCGGTCAACTCGTGTACGATCTGCGCCAACACCTGCTTGGGTGGGGACGCCAAATGCTGCATCATCGTCTCCAATTAACCGGCCACCGCGACGAGATCCGCCGCATGCTGATGGACTGGCGCTGACGTTCTCGTCCACGTGGCGGACGCCGAAGCGCCGGGCCGCGCGGTTCAACTCCCGATTCCGTCCTTCCGTGCCGTTGAAGCCTCGCGCAGTTTGCGAGGCTTTTCGTCGTTGTTGCTGCGGCTTCAGCCGCCGGTCGACCTCGGGCTGTCCACGTGCGGCTGGTTGACCTCCGAACGGGCGTTCGGGCGTTGACCGGCGGGGGCGGCATCCCCATTCTTAACCGCAGACATCACCAGCATTTCCGCCCGAGTTCCAAGGGAGTCCCACGTGTCCGCCACGTCCCTGAGCACAGACCCCGCCGCGCGCCTGCGCAGCATCGCCGCCACGGTGCTGCAGGGGGGGCGCATCACCGTCCAGGACGCCGCGGTGCTCTGGCACCACGCGGGCGACGACGAGCTGAAGGAGCTGGCCCAGGCCGTCCGCGCGCGCTACCACGACCCCGGCCGCGCCACCTACATGGTGATGCGGATCATCAACTACACCAACGTGTGCGTGGCGCAGTGCGACTATTGCGCCTTCTACGTCCTTCCCAACCAGGACGGCGGCTACGTGCTCACGCGCGAGGACGTGTTCGCCAAGATCGACGAGCTGCTCGAGGCGGGCGGCGACCTGGTCGGCTTCAACGGCGGGTTCAACCCCAGGCTGCCGCTGCACTACTACGCCGACCTGTTCGCCGCCGTGCGCGAGCGCTACGGCGACCGGGTGGAGTTCTACGCGCTCACCATCGCCGAGTTCATGTTCCTGGCCGACCGCGCCGACCTGTCGTACCACGACGCGGCGGTGCGGCTGAGGGACGCCGGGGTGCACTGGATCACCGGCGGCGGCAGCGAGATCCTCACGGAAGATTTCCGGAAGCGGCACGCCAAGTTCAAGTACACCGTGCGTGAGTACTTCGAGGCCCAGCGCGCCATCGTCGACGCGGGGATGCGGACGACCGCGACGATGGTGATCGGCTTCGACGAGACGCTGGAGGAGCGGCTGGAGCACCTGCAGCGCACCCGCGACTTCCAGGACCAGTGCCACGAGGCCGGGCTCGACGGGCTCTTCTCCTTCCTCTGCTGGACGTACAAGCCGTACGGCACGGCGCTGGGCGGGCGCGAGATCACGCCGCGCGAGTACTGGAGGCACATGGCGCTGTGCCGGATCTTCCTGGACAACGTGAAGCACTTCCGCACCAGCGTGCTCACGCAGAACGAGGAGGCGTTCCGCGCCCTGGAGTACGGCGCCGACGACTTCGACCTGCCGATCGAGGACGAGGTGACGCAGAAGGCCGGCGCGCGCGTGGACCTGGACCTGGAGAAGCTGCTGAGCGTTCCGCGCGCCCTGGGGTACAACGTGGAGTACCGCCACGCCGAGCGCCCGCCGGCGCTCGCCACCGTCTGAAACCGCAGGACCCTCCGCGGCACGTGAGTCTGAAGGACATCATCCTGGACCTGTTCGGCCCCGCACCGGAGCCGCACAGGCCCGAGCCCCCGCGCCCGCAGCCGGCGCCGCCCCGCCCGCGCAAGCCGCAGCCGCGCGGCGCGCTCCGCCCGCTCCCCGTGGACGCGCCGGCGCCCGAGCCGCGCGACCCCGCCGCGCGCACCGAGGCCGGCGTGCTGGCGGTGCTCCGCAACCACGGGGCGCCGTACCGCCGCATCCAGTTCACCAACAACCGGCGGACGATGGTGAGCGTGGGGAAGGACCCCCACCTGATCCGGATGAACCACGCCTTCGCCACCGCCGACGAGGGGATCCTGGCCGCGGTGGCGGTGCTCTACACGCCAGGCACGCGCGGGAAGAAGAAGGCGCTGGCCAAGGAGGTGGTGCAGCAGTTCATCAACGCCCTGCCGCTGGACAGCGCCCCGCCGCGCCGCCCCCGCCGGCGCCGCGTGCACCCCGGTGACCGCGTGCACCTGGAGCGGATGCAGGCCGAGTTCGACCGCGCCAACCGCGCGCACTTCGGCGGGCGGCTGCCGCGCGTGCCGATCCACCTGAGCCGGGTGATGCGGCGCCGCAACGGCCACTTCAGCAGCCACCCGCTAGAGATCGTGATCAGCTGGCGGCTGTGCGCGCACGGCGAGGAGGGGCAGGCCGAGGAAACGATGCGCCACGAGATGATCCACCTGTGGCAGTACATCGAGGGCGCGCCGGTGGACCACGGCCCCGCCTTCCGCCGCATGGCCCACCGGCTGGACGTGCACCCGCGCGCGACCCGGCCCGTGAAGTGGAAGCGGCCGGCGGCGTAGGGGCTGTTGAGTGCTGGGTGCTGGGTGCTGGGTGCTGATGTGGCTGCGGAGCGCGCCCGATTCCTGCGGAGACGGTGCGTGTCCGTGCGCCGCTCACCCGGCTCCGTCTTCTACCGCAGTGGCGGAGAGCCCATGCCGCGATCCTTCCAGCGCCTGGTCGCGCCGCTCCGGCGCGTGCCGCGGCGCGCGGCGGGGGTCGCGGCCGTCGTCGTGGGGGCGGCGTGCGGCGACGGGGCCACGGAGCCCACGCCGCCACCTCCGCCGCCACCCGACGTGACGGCGGCGGTGGACGCGCTGGGGACGCCGTTCACCGAGGCCTCGCTCTACGCCCGCAACGTGTGGGACCTGCAGCTCTTCGGCGGGGTGATCCACGTCGGCCACGGTGACAGCACGGACAACTGGGGGCCGATCGCCATCTGGTCGCTGGACCCGGCCACCGGCGGGCTGATCAACGAGTTCACCACCAGCGAGGAGCAGGTCGACGAGTTCCGCGTGCTGGACGGCGAGCTCTACGTGCCCGGCCACGACCCGCGCGACGACTGGACGCTGGGCAACTTCTACCGGCTCGAGGCGGGGAAGTGGGTCAAGCACCGCACCATCCCCCACGGCCTGCACACCTTCGACCTGGCGATGCACGGCGGCCTGCTGTTCGCCGCGCTGGGGGCCGACAGCCTTCCCGGCCACGTGACGGTGGAGGTGTCGGCCGACCGGGGGCAGACGTGGCATCCGGCGGCGGACGACGACCTGCTGGGCCGCGTCTACACCTTCGTCGAGCACGGCGGCGAGCTGTACGGCTTTCCGCCGTTCTGGCGCGTGTTCCCCACCGAGGAGCACCAGGTGCTGCGGTGGGACGGCACGCGCTTCGTGCGCACCGGCGTGGAGCTGGACGCGCTCCTTCCCGGCGCGCCGAACGACCCGATCCTGCGGGTGCTGCGGCCGGTCGAGTTCGCGGGCGCGATGGTGTACGTGGTGGCCCAGCGCACCTTCGACTGGCGCCCCGTGGGGCTCGCGATGACACGCGACGTGCGGACCGCGCAGCTGGTGCCGCTGCCCGACGCGAGCGCGCTTCCCTTCGACCTGCTGGTGCGCGGCGG
>DASSME010000011.1:0-11275 GCA_035689035.1 Longimicrobium sp.
GAGGCGCCGCGGGTGTATACTTACCGCGTCAGATTCCCGGGACCGAACGGAAGGAACGCACCGCCATGAGCATCGCCGAGATCTTCGAGACGCTGGAATACGGGCCCGCGCCCGAGAGCGCATCGCCCGTCACCCGCTGGCTCGACGAGCACGACCGCACCACGCGCCTCTACATCAACGGCGAGTGGCGCGACCCATCCACCGGCGAGTACTTCGACACCGCCAACCCCGCCACGGGCAAGCCGCTCGCCCGCCTCAGCCAGGCCGGCGCGGACGACGTGAACGCCGCCGTGGCCGCCGCGCGCGCCGCGCTCCCCGGGTGGCAGGCGCTGGGCGGACACGGCCGCGCGCGCTACCTGTACGCCATCGCCCGGCAGATCCAGAAGCACTCGCGCATGTTCGCGGTGCTCGAATCGATGGACAACGGGAAGCCGATCCGCGAGAGCCGCGACATCGACATCCCGCTGGTCGCCCGGCACTTCTACCACCACGCCGGGTGGGCGCAGCTGATGGAGACCGACTCGGAGCTGCGCGACACGGCGCCGGTGGGCGTGGTCGGCCAGATCATCCCGTGGAACTTCCCGCTGCTCATGCTGTCCTGGAAGATCGCCCCCGCGCTGGCGATGGGGAACACGGTGGTGCTCAAGCCCGCCGAGTTCACCTCGCTCACCGCCATCCTCTTCGCCGAGGTGTGCCACGAGATCGGCCTGCCGCCGGGCGTGGTGAACATCATCACCGGCGACGGGCGGACGGGCGCGCTGATCGTGGAGCACCCCGACGTGGACAAGATCGCCTTCACCGGCAGCACCGAAGTGGGGCGCATCATCCGCGTGGCCACGGCGGGGAGCGGGAAGAAGCTTTCGCTGGAGCTGGGCGGCAAGAGCCCGTTCGTGGTCTTCGAAGACGCGGACCTGGACAGCGTGGTCGAAGGCGTGGTCGACGCCATCTGGTTCAACCAGGGGCAGGTGTGCTGCGCGGGGAGCCGCATCCTGGCGCAGGAGGGGATCGCCGAGCGGCTGACCGAGAAGCTCCGCGCCCGGATGGAAACGCTGCGCGTGGGCGACCCGCTGGACAAGGCGGTGGACATCGGCGCCATCGTGGCCCCCGTTCAGCTGCAGAAGATCCAGGAGCTGGTGCAGCAGGGGGTGGACGAGGGCGCCACCATGTGGCAGCCCAGCTGGAGCTGCCCGCAGGAGGGGTGCTTCTTCCCGCCCACGCTCTTCACCAACGTCTCGCCGAGCTCCACCATCGCGCAGGTGGAGATCTTCGGGCCGGTCGTCGTGTCGATGACCTTCCGCACGCCGGCCGAGGCGGTGGCGCTGGCCAACAACACGCCGTACGGCTTGGCCGCCAGCGTGTGGACCGAGAACATCAACCTGGCGCTCGACATCGCCCCCAGGGTGAAGGCGGGGACGGTGTGGGTGAACTGCACCAACGTGTTCGACGCGGCCAGCGGCTTCGGCGGCTACCGCGAAAGCGGCTACGGGCGCGAGGGCGGCCGCGAGGGGCTGTGGGAGTACGTGAAGCCCCGCTGGGAGGCCGAGGCCAAGAAGTCCGCCGGGAAGAAGGAGAAGACGAAGACCCCGAAGGCCGACGACTCGGCGCCGCGCTTCGGCGGGCTCCCGCCGATCGACCGCACGGCCAAGATGTACATCGGCGGCAAGCAGGCGCGCCCCGACGGCGGCAACTCGCTGGCCGTGCACTCCGCGGCGGGGCGGCTGGTGGGCGAGGTGGGGCTGGGCAACCGCAAGGACGTGCGCAACGCGGTGGAGGCGGCGCACAAGGCCGCCGGCTGGGCGAAGCAGACCGGCCACAACCGCGCGCAGATCCTCTACTACCTGGCCGAGAACCTGGCCGCGCGCACCGACGAGTTCGCCCGCCGCATCGCCGCGCTCACCGGCGACGAGGCCGGCGCCGCGCGCGAGGTGGACGCGACGATCCGCCGCCTGTACACCTACGGCGCCTGGGCCGACAAGTGGGACGGCGACGTGCACCACACTCCGTTCCGCATGGTGACGCTGGCGATGAAGGAGGCGATCGGCGTGGTCGGGGTCGCCTGCCCCGACGAGGCGCCGCTGCTGGGCTTCGTCTCGCTCGTCGCCCCGCTGATCGCGATGGGGAACACCGTCGTCGCGATCCCCAGCGAGCGCTGGCCGCTGGCGGCGACGGACTTCTACCAGGTGCTCGACACCAGCGACGTCCCCGGCGGCGTGATCAACATCGTCACCGGCAAGCGCGACGAGCTGGCGCAGACGCTGGCCGGCCACGACGACGTGGACAGCCTCTGGTTCTTCGGCGGCGCCGAAGGGAGCGAGATGGTCGAGCGCCTGAGCGCCGGCAACATGAAGCGCACCTGGGTCGACTACGGCCGCACCCGCGACTGGCTCGATGCCGAGCAGGGCGAAGGCGCCGAGTTCCTGCGCCAGGCCACGCACGTCAAGAACATCTGGGTGCCGTACGGCGAGTGACGGCGGTGCTGAGTGCTGAGTGCTGAGTGCTGAGTGCTGGGGGAAACGATTCGCGGCCGGAGCGTGGGTGTGCTCCGGCCGCGTTCGTGTTACGGCCGGCGACGCGTCAGGCCGGCACGGGCGCGGGCGCGATCTCGGAGGCGGGGAGCAGGCCGAACTTCCGGGCGCGCTCGTCGAAGTGCTGCTGCACGCGCTTCAGGAAGAAGTCCCACGGGAAGTTGGGGCCCGGGTCCATGTGGGTGCTCTTGTTGAACACCAGGCTCACCTGGCGATGGCCCACGATCCCCTTGCTCTCGCCGTCGGCCAGCTGCTCGTTGGTGAGCTGCCGCACGGGGATGCCGTACTTGAGGCAGTACTGGGCGGTGGCGTTGGCGGCCTTGTCCAGCAGCAGCACGCCGAAGGGGTCCAGCCACTGTTCGCGCGTCTGCTTGGCGAAGCCCGCCAGCTCGATCTGGATCCCGTCGTGGTTCGCGCCCGGCGCGGCGAACGCAACGTTGTTGTCCAGCACGCACTGCACGATGCTGTCGCTGTCGATGCACAGGTGCGCCGAGCGGGGGTCGCTGGTGTTCGCGAAGTCCTTCGCGATCACCTCGGCCGCGTTCGCGGTCTCGGGGAACTCCATGTCGTGGATCACGATCACCCGCACGTGCCGGCTGCCGTCCACCTTCCGGAAGTTCTTCGCCTTGATGAAGGGGAACTTGTCGGTTTCGAAGTGGCTGTCCATGCCGCGCCTCCTGCTGCTGGTGATACCCGTCCCGCGGCGGGGGGAGTGGGATGCCGCACCGTCCAAGGTGTGTCCGCGATCGTAAGCCGGACAAGCGTTTTCGATTGTCCGTTTTTGATCGCACCTGATCTGATACTTGGATGGGGAGCACGTCCACTCCCACTGATCCCAAATGACGGCGGCGCACACCGGGAGCTTCCGATGCGCGCCGCGATGTTCCCCCTGCCCTGGACCTTACCGGGGCTTCAGCGACCGCCGGGGTCGCGATCGAGGATGAGCGTCCGTGCCGCGCGTCACGCCGGCATCAGGCTGGTGTACCGCTCCGGCTCTTCGCCCAGCCACTCGAAGTTCTGCATCGTGCTGTCGAAGATCGACGACGTCTTGAACAGCTCGTACTCGCCGGACCTGGCGGCCTGGGCCGTGCGGGCGAGCAGCTCGTTGCGCTCCTTGTCGGTCAGCGGAGTGAAGTTCGTGGCGGCGTCGATGGCCTGGTCCAGGATCTCCATGCTCTCGCAGCCGGTGATCACCACGCTGGTCGGCAGGCTCAGCGCGTAGCGCAGGCACTCGGGCGCGCTCACGGTGCCGGAGCGCAGGATCAGCCCGTTCGCCATGCTCTTCATCCCCAGCACGCCGACGTTGCGCCGCACCAGCTCGGGAAGGACCAGCTTCTCGAAGCTGCGGTAGTGCGCGTCCATCACATTGAGCGGCATCTGCACCGCGTCGAAGGTGAAGCCGTGGTCTCGCGCCACGTCCAGCGTGTGCAGGTGGATGTGCGGGTCCTTGTGCCCGGTGAAGCCGATGTAGCGCAGCTTCCCCGCCTGCTTCGCCTCGAGCAGCGCCGCGTTCGCGCCGTCTTCGCGGAAGATGCGGTCGGCGTCCTCGTAGCGGATCACCTCGTGGTGCTGCACCAGGTCGATGGTGTCGACGCCCATCCGCTTCAGCGACTCGTCCAGCTGCTCGGCCGCCGCTTCCTTCGAGCGCCCGTCGATCTTGGTCATCAGGAACACGCGGTCGCGGTAGCCGTCCTTCAGCGCCTTCCCCACGCGCTTCTCGCTCTTCCCCTGGTTGTAGTCCCACGAGTTGTCCAGGAAGTTGATCCCGCGGTCCACCGCGCTGCGGACGATGCGGAGGGCGAGCTCCTCGCTCACGTCCGGCAGCCCCAGGTGCCACCCGCCGATCCCGATGGCGGACACGCGCTCGCCGGTGTGCCCCAGCGTGCGGTAGGGCATGTCGTCTGGACCACTCTGCGGCATCTGCGCTGTTCTCCTGGGGAACGGGGACCGGGGAGGGACGATCCACCTCGCCGCTGCGAGATCCGGGCCGGGGGAGCCCAGGCGGAATCACTAGCGCCGGGTCAGGATGAGGGGGGCGACGAGCACGGTGCCGAGGCCCCGCAGCCTCGCGTGGTTTGCGAGGCTTCCTGAAGTCGTAGACCGCGGCTTCAGCCGCCTGTGATGGGATGGATCAGGTCCGCGGTGGCTCAGAAGTTCAACTCGTCATCCTCGTCCGGGTCGTCGTCGCCGTCGCCGGTGTCGTACAGGTTTTCCGTCACCTGGATGGTGAAGGTGCCGGTGGTGCCGCGGGGGCGCTCGATCAGGTAGCGCACGAAGTCGGGGAGGGCCAGGTCGTCCGCGGCGCCGCCGTTCTCGCTGACGCGGAAGACGCGCTGGTACTCGCCCGGGGTGGAGTCGTACACGCGCTGCACCAGGTCCACCAGCGCGCCGTCGATGTCGGCCAGCCTGTGCTCCAATTCGCTCTTCGCCTCCACGAAGCGCTCTCCGGCCGCCGCCGCGGCGGCGATCGCCGCGGTCAGAGTCTCGTCGGGCTCCGCCGCTGTTGCTGTTTTCCGCGCTGGCATGGGGTTCGGCCGCCGTACGGGTTCGCACCGTCCCGGTGCGGGTGAAACACTGAAGTGTCCTGACGGTGGCGCATGACGATCGCTCCGTCAACCCGTGCGTCCGATTTGTATACGGCGTAGACAGCCGGACGGTCCGCCGCCCCGGCCTGCCGCAGGGCACGACGGGTGAGGCAACCGCCGGATCTTCCGCCACCCGTTTCCCTGTCGCAGCGGCAACTCTTTGCTTCGCAACGCTTTTCGCTTCCCCATCGTCAGGCCGGCGTGACGAGTGGCACGCGCTGTGCAAAAGCATCACGGTGCGGGGAGGCCGTCTGGGTGGGGCGGCTGAGCCGCGTGGACGGGCGGGGGAGTGCGAGGTGGGTACTCGCGCTCCCCCGTGTCTTTTTGCTGTTGTTGGACATGGTTGATCACAAATGAAAAGCTTCCGCCCCGAAGCGGGTGCGGCCATCTTCTCCTCTGCTCGTTTTCTTCCTGCCTCTAATCGCACCCTTTCCTGTTCTCCCCTCATGAATGCCGAGACCGTCGCACTCGTCGGCCGTTTCACGGTGGCCATCCTGGCGCTGTTTGCGGGGACCGCGTTCGTGTTCTCAGGGGTGAGCCTTTATCGGCAGGGAATTTCCAAACGTGTAGGTAACCTGAAAGCGGTGTGGGGTGATCGGCAGTTCGTTCTGAACAACGCCGCTCCGGGTTCTTTCTTGGGGGTTGCTGGCGTCAGCGTGATCATTACGTCAATGGTTACGCTGCCGGATTATAAGTCCCAGGCGATGGTCCCATCAGGGCGCCCCGCTGCTGGATCAACTGAAGTAACGCAACAGTTCAGCGTTCCGATTCGTAATCAATTTGCAGGGATGGCGACATCACCGGACAGTGTGCGGGGGAATGATACTCTTCGTCTGACCGTGGTACTTCACGAGATCGCCGATTCGTTGAGGCTGGGACAAACATTTTCGCTCGTTGATCTCCGGATGCCGACGGTCGCTTCCGACCGGTGTAAGAGCTCTGCAATCCCTTCCCCGGACGGGGAAGAGAGCGAATGTCTCGAGCGTAGCGCCGTGTTCGTAAAACTACATGATCTCTACCGGATTTCCCTCGCGGATACCGCAAAACTCGGCGTCCCCGGCGCGGGATTCGTGGTCGCCAGTGGCAAGGCAAATCGCTGGAAGCTTCCGAACTTCTTGGCAATCGTAGCAGCGTTTCTATGTGGGGGAATTTTCCTTTCCAATCTCAAGCCGTTCCTTAGACACGTGGTATCTGTCCACGGCAAAACCGTTGCGCAGAGTGACGACTCGGATAGGAAGGAACGTTCGGCCGACTCAGTCAAATGACCCTCGGTTCCATTCCTCATCGAATCGCGCTCAGCAGCTCGTCCATGGCGATGGAGCAGCCGCGGGCCTCGGCGCCCTGCGCACGGCCCAGGACGCGGAAGCCGGCGGGGGTGGTGAAGCCCAGGTCGGCGGTCTGGATCGCCATCACCGAGTTCAGGTTGGCCAGGTCGTGGTGGCGCAGCACGCCGACCTCGCCGTGCGGGAGCGGCTCCAGCGTCTCGGGGTCCGCCGCGCGGGTGCGCACCCAGCTCGGGCCCACGTGCAGCCGCTCGCCCGGCGCCGCCGCGCTCCCCGCGACGCCGTCGTAGAACTGCGAGCTCATCTCCGTCATCCCGTACTCGTTCACGCACCACGCGGGCGAGATCCCCAGCCGGTCCTCGATCGCGGCGTAGAGCTCCTCGCGCGTGACCTCGCGCGAGCGGCCCTTGAAGCCGCCGGTGTCCATCACCCGCGACCCCTCCGGCAGCCGGAACCGCTCACCCGCGGCGGCCAGCGCGTCCAGCCAGTGCACGAACGCGAACGCCGTCCCGGGGATGCACACGGGCGTCCCCTCCGCTTCGGCGTCGCGCAGCGCGCCGCGCAGGCGGTCGTGCGCGATGCCGCCGTCGGCGCTCACGAACCAGCCGCTCCCCGCCGCCGCGAAGTCGCGCATCACCTCGCCGATCATGTGCGAGAGCGACGAGTCCGGCAGCCCGGCGGGGGAGGGGACGAGCGAGAGGATGACCGGCCGCGCGCCGTCCGGCAGCAGGTGCGCGCGGAAGCCGGCGCGCAGGGCGGCGTCGTACAGCGTCAGGTCGGCCACGTAGTGCGTGCCCCGGCGCTCGCGGCCCTGGGTGGTGCCGCTGGTGCGGAACACGGCCGCCGCCGCTGACGGATCGCCGCACACCAGCGCCGCGGCCTTGAACGCGTCCGTCGGCACGGCGGGCACTTCTTCCCAGCGCGTGACCGTTCCGGGCGTGGCGCCGCGGCGGTCGCAGTACGCGCGGTATGGTGCATTGCAGGCGTACTGGTGCGCGAACACCGCCCGGGCGATCGCGTCGAACTCCGCGTCGTCGGGCGGTGCGTGCGCTCCGCGGGTGATCACCCCCAGCAGGCGCGACTCGAGGTTCGTGGCGTCGGTCAACGTCAATGGTCCATCGTGATTGTCGGATGATGCGGAGGACACGGGCGGCGCATCGGCGCGGCTGCGTATCGGCACGGCGGAGAAATCTCGCGAGAAATGCGAGTGAACTCGCGGCTACGACGGCACGCAGTCCGCCTTCGCGGACTTCAACCGCGGGATCCGTCCTCCGCGCCCGCCCTGCACGCCGTCCCCTGTCCCCTGTCCCCTATCCCCTATCCCCTGTCCCCTGTCCCCTATCCCCTGCAGTTCCCTAAAACCCCTCGCGCTGGCGCAGGGCCGTGATGTGCGCCACGTGATGGCGGCTGTGCCAGGCGTACAGCCCCAGCGTCTGGTCCAGCCGGATCTCGCCCCACTCGGGGTGGCGGAAGGCGCGGCTCCACTGCTCGTCCCCCAGCGCGCGCAGCAGGATCACCCAGCGCTGGTGCAGCACGTCGAGGAGGGTTAGCGACGTCTCGACCGGGGTGAGCGACGCGTCGGGGAGCTTGGCCCACTCGGCCTCGTCGTACGTCTTGATCGCCGGAACGTCTTCCGTCAGCGCCAGCTTCATGCGGATGAAGGCGTTCATGTGGCTGTCGGGGACGTGGTGCACCACCTGCCGCACCGTCCATCCGCCGGGGCGGTACGGTGTGTCGAGCTGCTGGTCGCTCAGCCCGCCGACCGCCGCGCGCATCCGCTCCGGCATCTCCTCGATCTCCCCGATCCACTCCGCCCGCTGCTCCGCGCCGATCTCGGCCGGGGGCGTGTACCTGCCCACCGGGTAGCTCAGGTCCTCGACCACTGTAGCCATCACACGCCTTTCGTCAGCGGGTGGACGCCGGGTGCCGCATCACGCCGCCCAACCTACCGGTGCGCGCGGGCATGCGCGAGGCGGAAATCGGGTTGGACCAGCGGGGAATCGGGCCAATGGCGCGAGCCCCCTCCCGACCAATCACGGACGGTACGGCTGTCCGCGATCTTTCCACCTCCCCCAAAGAGAGCCCGGGGGAGGTTGGAATTCTGAACACGCCCGGGAGCTGGCGCGCGACGCAGTTCTCCGCTGCTCCGTTGCCCTCCGCTGCTCCGTGTGACCCGCCGTTGGCCGTCTTTCGCCGTGCGGGGATGCCCCTGCTCGCGGCGGAAACGAGAAACGGGCCCGGTCGCCCGGGCCCGTCGCTCGCCGCGTGACACCCGTAGCGGCTAGCGCTTGTACGCCGCCACCAGGTTGCCCAGGTTCTGCTGCACCCCCCGCGCGCCGGAGGTGTTGCGGCCGTTGTACAGGAAGCTGAAGACCACCAGCTCGCCGTCGGCCGTCTTCACGTAGCCGCTGAGCGTGCGCACGTGCTTGATATAGCCGGTCTTGGCGTGCAGGTTCCCGGCGGCGGCCTGGCCCACGTACATCCGGTTCAGCGTGCCGCCCGGCTTCCCCGCCACCGGCAGGCTCTCGTGGAACAGCTGCGACCACGGCTGCTGGTTGGCGAAGTTCAGCGCCTGCACCAGGGCGAACGCGCTGGTCCGGTTGTCGGCGGAGAGCCCCGACCCGTCGGCCTGCCAGAGCTGCCCCTGCGGCACCCCGGCGTGCTGGTGGTAGAACGCGGCCGACGCCAGCCCGCCCTTCTGGTAGCTCCCCTGGCCGGTGGCCTTGGCGGCCGCCGCCTTCCAGAAGTGCTCGGCGAAGAAGTTGTCGCTGTGGCGGTTGGCCTGCGGGATCATCTCGCCCAGCGTGATGCTGTAGTGCCGGTGCACCAGCCGGGCGCCGGCGGGGGCCTTCCCCAGCCGCACCGGGCCGCTCACGGTGATCCCCGCCTCCTGCAGCGCCTGCCGCAGCGCGCTCGGCGCCAGCAGCGCCGGCTCGTTGGCGCCCACCCCGTAGCGGCTCCCCCGGCCGCCCGGCGCGCCGCGCACGATGATGGTGTCGTTGTCGGGCTTGCGCACCGCCACCGCGCGGCCCCCGCGCTGCGTCCACACCACCGGGATCGCCGCCTCGCGCGGGAAGGTCTGCACCTTGCCGCCCTCGAACTCCACCCACAGCATGTTGCGGTTGAACGGCAGCCCGCTCACGGTCGGCGCGTACTGCGCGGCGCCGTTCCCCGTGTCGCGCGGCCAGTTGGGCCCGTGGTGCGCCCCGTCGTCGATGGTGGCGTCGGCGATGATCCCGCCCGTCACCTGGGTCACGCCCTTCCGCTTCAGCGCCTCGGCCATGATCCGCAGCGGCTTCATCGGGTCGCGGTCGTAGCTGGGGTAGCCGAACGCCGGGTCGCCCGAGCCGCGCAGCACCAGGTCGCCCTGCAGCACGCCGTTCTGGACCGGGCCGGTGGCCAGCAGGTCGGTGGCGAAGCGGTGCTCGGGGCCCAGCATCTCCAGCGCCCAGATGGTGCTGTAGACCTTGTTGTTCGAGGCCGGCGTGCGCACCTGGTCGCCGTTGATGGAGAACAGCGTCTGCTGCCGGTCCACCGACCACGCCATCACGCTCCACCCCTCGGCGTTCCCCACGATCGCCTGCGCCTGCGCCTGCAGCGGTCCGCCCGTCTCCGTGGCGGCCGACGCGGGGATCTGCTTCACCGCCTTGTCGGGCGCGGAGGCGGCCACCTCCTCGGCGGCGCGCATGCGCGCGGCGTCGTCCACGGCCTCGGCGCGGGTGCCGTACACGGCCAGGCCGCCGGTCGTCACGGCCACCACCAGGCCGGCGGAAAGGATCAGGGTGCTGCTGGGCTTCATCAGGCGCTCTCGGATCGGGAAACGGCGGGCCGGCGTCAGGCCGGCACCGCGCGCGGTTGTGTTTCGGCCGGGGCGGCGGCGACGGGGGCGGCCGCCGGCTCCACCGGCACGGCGGGCGACGGCGCCACCTCCACGCGGTGCGCGTGTCCGCGCGCCTCGGCCAGCTCCTCCAGCATCATCTGCTGCAGGCGGAAGCTGGAGCGGGTGTTCTCCTCCACGTCGATCAGCAGCTCGAACAGGCCGGCCGCCGCGAACATCACCACCGTCAGCACGATGGCGCCCACGAACAGGATCGTGTTCTGCCCCGTGTCGCCGCGCCCGCTGCCCAGGCCGGCGAAGAACACCAGCGCGCCCAGCATCAGCAGGATCACGCCCAGGAACCGCATCACGGCCAGCAGGATGCGCAGCGAGCCGTAGCGCTGCTCCACGCCGGCCAGCCGCCGGGGCGCGCGGCGTTCCTTGAGCAGGGCGCCGCAGTTGGGGCAGCGCTCCACGGTGGGGTCGTCGACGGTGGTCCCGCACTGGGTGCACTGGACCGGGGTGCTGAACAGGTGAAGGCTCATGGGGCGGCCGCCGGGGTTCGCGTGTGCCCGAGCCCCGCGCCGTTCCGGCGCGGGGGCCACGGGCTGGTCAGGGTGCTTCGAGTGCCCCCGTACGGGAGCAACGGGCGTGCCACGGAAACTGTTGGGGATGCAAGTTTTACGCGCCCGCCGCACAGCCTTTGCCGCACCCCCGTGGCGGGGTCGCGAAGAACCGTAGAAACGGCGGGGTCTGGGCGTGTTCGGCGCCGGGGCGCCGAACCGGGCTGCGCGCGCGGTAGGCAACGATACCGCCGTTGCCAACCGCGCCGGGCCGCCGCCGGCGCCACGCATCCGGACACTCCGCTGTCCCGTCTCGACGCGCCGTCGGCGTCCCGGCCCTCCGGGCGCGCATCCCTCACGCAACTGCTGCAGGGGACAGGGGATAGGGGACAGGGTACAGCCAAGCCAGATTCTTCGGGGGCGGATGAATCCGCGGCAACCACGGCCGGAAGTCCGCCTTCGCGGACTCCCTCGCCCCCATCCGCGCGCCAGGCGGGCGAAG
>DASSME010000012.1:0-4209 GCA_035689035.1 Longimicrobium sp.
ACAGCACGCGCCGGCCCGCGGCGTCGTACGCCCGAAGCTCGGCGGACGAGGCGGGGGTGCCCGGGAAGGTGTCGGGGAACATCGACCACATCATCACGTCGCGCGGGGCGCCGGTCTCGGTGGTGCTGCGGCAGCGCAGGGTGGCCTCGTGGACGAACCCCAGCTTCCGCGGCACGGCGGCGCTGGGCAGGTTCGCGGGGTCGCAGCGGATCTCCACCCGCCGCGCGCCCGAGATCTCGAACGCCACGCGGGTGAGGGCGGCGGATACCTCGGTGGCGTACCCCTTTCCCGCCTCGTCCACGAGGATCCAGTAGCCGATCTCCAGCGCATCGGGGCCCACGCGCGGGTGCAGCCCCGTCCCGCCGATCAGCCCGGACTCGTCGGGCGAAAAGATGGCGTAGACGTAGTCCTGGTCCAGGTCGAACCGGCCGCGGAAGCCGCGCAGCCGCTGCACCTTGGCCTCCAGCTCCTCGGGCTCGGCGTGCGCCCACGGCATCCAGGGCGTGAGGTGCTCCACGCTGGCGGTGATCGCCGCCTGCAGCGCCTCGGCGTCGTCGGGCTGGTAGCAGCGGATCACCGTGCGCGGCGTGACGATGCGGTAGGGAGGCGTGTTCATCGGCCGGATGGATCGATGGCGGAGGAGGAGGGGAGCCCGCGAGATCGGCGGCGGCCGAAGCCGCGTCCTGCAACGGGAAAGCCTCGCCAACTACGCGAGGCCGCGGACGCGGTTTCGTGGCTGCGTCGGGAACGAGCTCGATGCGCGCACGGTCATCCCGGCCGGTCTGGAGCCGGTAGTCCGCGAAGGCGGACTTCGTGTCATCGTTGCAGCTCGCTCACGCGCCCGCCGCGCCCGCCGCGTCGGAAAGGGGAAGGAGCTTGTCGAAGTTCTTCCACCCGGCGTCGCCCGAGATGAACACCACGTCGCCCTCCACCCCCAGCTCACGGACGGCCAGCTGCGCCGCGTGGAAGACGCCGCCCGTCTGCAGCCCGCAGAACACCCCCTGGTCGCGCAGTTGCAGGGTGCGGCGCCCCGCGTCGTCCAGGGTGATGCGCACGGTGTGATCGAAGACCCCCTCGTCGCGCCCGCGCAGGATGAACGGCGTCTCGTAGTCGCCCGCCAGGAAGCTCCCCGTCCCCGGGATCTTGGTCCCCACGGCCGATTCCACCGCCACCACCCGCACCCCGGGGCGCTCGCGCTTCAGGTAGCTCCCGGTGCCGTACAGGGTTCCGCCGCTCCCCAGCGAGCCCACCACCATGGCCAGGTTGGGAAAGGCGGCCAGGATCTCGGGACCCGTGCCCTCGAAGTGCGCCCGGGGGTTGGCGGGGTTGTGCAGCTGGTCGAAGAAGTGGAAGCGCTCTCCGTCGGCGCGGCCGACCCGCTCGCGGCACCACTCGTTGCCGTCGATGGTGAAGTCGCCCACCTGCACGATCTCGGCGCCGTAGTAGCGCAGGAAGGTGCGCTTGTCCTCGGTGAGCTTGGTGCTGACCGCCACGGTCACCGGGTACCCCAGCACCCGGCCGAAGAAGGCCAGGGAGCACGCCATGTTGCCGCTGGAGGCGTCGAGCAGGGCCACGCCCGGGCGAAGGGCGCCGGCGTCGCGCGCGGCGGTGATCATCGCCACCCCGGCGCGGTCCTTGACGCTCCCGGTGGGGTTCATCCCCTCGAGCTTCACGTGGAAGCGGACGCCGGGGAGCTCCGGGGCGCATACCCGCAGGTGAGGCGTCCCCCCCACCAGTTGCCGGATTCCGTCGAAGGCGCTCATGCGGTTCTGCGCAGGGTGAACGGCGGAGCCGGGGACCAACAGTGGTTCCCGCGGCTCGCTTTCCAGGAGAGGAGCCGCCTGGGACGGACTCCGCCCCGACAGGGCGCGCGCGCGGCCACGTCCGCCACCCGCCGCAACCGCGGTGAGCGGATCAGTGCGGCGGCAGGGCAGCGGACCTTTGACCCGTGGAACGTGGATTTCGGGCCCTCGCGCACGCCGTGTGGCGTCAGATTAACCCTTAACGGACTGATAATACCACCCCGCGTGGAAACGTGTCCACCACGGCCCGGGAAAGTGCGCACCCGGGTCGACCATCGATCCCGTTCTCGCCAGCCGATGGCGTGACGCCGCTCAGCGCCGGGTGATGATCCGCATCCCGTTCGGCGCGATCCCGGGCGCCGGCGGCCGCGGCGGCTCGGGGGCGCGCTTCGGCTCGGGTTTGCGCGCGGGCTCGTTCCGCCGCCCCTCCGCTTGGCCGTCGCGCTTCCCCTGCCCCGCCGGCCGGGCGTCTCCGGCGGACGGGTCCTTCATCGACAGGGCGATGCGCTGGCGGGGGACGTCGACCGAGAGGACGCGCACGGTGACGCGGTCACCGGGCTTCACCACCTGGTTGGGGTCCTTCACGAAGCGGTTGGAGAGATGCGAGACGTGGACCAGGCCGTCCTGGTGCACGCCCACGTCCACGAACGCGCCGAACGCCACCACGTTGGTCACCGTCCCCTGCAGCACCATCCCCTCCTTCAGGTCTTCCACCTTCTGCACGTCGTCACGGAACTGCGGCGCCTCGAACCCCTCGCGCGGGTCGCGGCCCGGCTTGCGCAGCTCGGACAGGATGTCCTGCAGCGTGGGAAGGCCCACCTCGTCGCCCACGTACCGCTTCGGCTCGATGCGGCCGACGGCGGTCTCGTTGCCGACCAGCGAGGTGAGCTCCACGCCCACGTCGCGCGCGATGCGCTCCACCAGCGTGTAGCGCTCGGGGTGCACGGCGCTGGCGTCCAGCGGGTGCTCGCCGCCGCGCACGCGCAGGAAGCCGGCGGCCTGCTCGAACGCCTTGGGCCCCAGCCCGGTCACCTTCAGCACCGCCTTGCGCGACCTGAACGGCCCGTTGCCGTCGCGGAACTGCACGATCCGCTGCGCCACGGTGGGCCCGATCCCCGCCACGTACCCCAGCAGTGCCGCGCTGGCGGTGTTCAGCTCCACGCCCACGCGGTTCACGCAGCTCTCCACCGTCTCGTCCAGCCGCCGCTTGAGGCGGGTCTGGCTGACGTCGTGCTGGTACTGCCCCACGCCGATCGACTTGGGGTCGATCTTCACCAGCTCGGCGAGCGGATCCTGCAGCCGCCGCGCGATCGACACCGCGGAGCGCATGGTGAGGTCGAGATCCGGGAACTCCTCGCGCGCCACGTCGCTGGCCGAGTAGACCGACGCGCCCGCCTCGTTCACGCTGACCACCACGGGGCGCTTCTCCGCCGGGAGCTCGCGGATGGCGTCCTTCACCAGCTTGTCCGTCTCGCGGCTGGCGGTGCCGTTGCCCACGGCGACGAGCTCGATCCCGTGCTCCTGGACGATCTTCAGCAGGTCGCGCTTCGCGCGGTCTTCCTGGTGCAGGTAGACGTGGCCCGTCGCGAGCAGCGTCCCCGTGTTGTTGACCACCGCCAGCTTGCACCCGGTGCGGTAGCCGGGGTCCACGCCCAGCACCGTCCGTTCGCCGGCGGGCGGGGCCAGCAGCAGCGCCTCCAGGTTCTTGCCGAAGATGGCGATCGCCTCCTCGTCCGCCCGTGTCTTCAGCTCCATGCGGACTTCGACTTCGACGGACGTCGAGATCAGCCGCCGGTACGCGTCTTCCACCGCCAGCCCCAGCTGCCCCGGCGCGCGCTTCCCTTCCGTGTACTTCCGCTGGAGGACGGCGACGATCTCCTCGTCCGGCGCCACGATGCGGGCGGTGAGGAACTCCTCGGCCTCGCCGCGGCGGATGGCCAGGACGCGGTGGCTGGGGAGCGACTTCACCGGGCCGCTGAAGTCGTAGTAATCCTGGAACTTGCTGACCTCGTTCTCCTTGCCGCGCGCGGCCCTGCTCTCCATCACGCCCTTCTCCCACACCTGCTCGCGCACGTACGCCCGCGTGGCCGCGTCGTCGCTGATGCGCTCGGCGATGATGTCGCGCGCGCCGGCCAGCGCCTCGTCCGCGGAAGCGACGCCCTTCTCGCCGTCCACGAACCCCGCCGCGGCGGCCGCGAGCTCGGCGTCGCCGGTCTCGCCGGCCCACAGCAGCTCGGCCAGCGGAAGGAGCCCCTTCTCGGTGGCGATGGTGGCGCGGGTGCGGCGCTTCGGCTTGTAGGGGAGATAGAGGTCTTCCAGCCCCTGCTTGGTGTCGGCGCGCTCGATGGCGGCCTTCAGCTCGGGGGTGAGCTTCCCCTGCTCGTCGATGGACTTGAGGATCGCGGCG
>DASSME010000013.1:0-24451 GCA_035689035.1 Longimicrobium sp.
GCACTTCCGGCTCAGGATCCGGGATGCGACATGGTGAACGAGTAGTTGCCGGAGCCGCTGTAGGAGTAGATCTCCCAGTAGTAGTAGCCGGCGGTCCCGCTGTACGAGATCTGCTCGAAGGAGCCGGAGCCCGCCGAGTAAGCCACCATCGCCCAGGCGGAGCCGTTCCACTTGAACAGGTACAGGTCGTAGTCGGTGCCGAAATTCGCGGACAGGGCGCCCGTGTGGGTGCCGGAAACGTTGGCCTGGTAGTAGGTGCCGCACGGCTGGACGTCGTAATCGCCGGAGCCGCTCAGCACGCCGGCGTACGTGGAGCCGCCGGTGTTGTGGAATGCGTCGCAGGACAGGCCTGTGTGGTTGAACACAGGTGTGGGGCTCCTCTCCGGCATGACGGGGGTCCGGCTCCCGTCCGCGCAGGCGGCGAGCGCCATGACCAGCCCCGCAAGCAGGGCTGCAGTGCGATGTTGCATGAGATCTCTCTGGTGGGTGGGGAACGTGAGAGCGAAACCGCGAACCTCCCGGCCAGGACGCGGCGAAGATCCCTTCGTGGCAATGATGATGCCGATCCTATAACGTCCCGGAATTGCGTTTCAACGCACAGAAAACAAAGGGCCACCTTGATCGCAAATGCCAGTTCAAATCACAAGATGATGCGAACCGCACCGGTTTTGTGCATCTCTCCGCGTTTAGTCTTGTTCTCTAATTACGACGTTTCTCGCTGTATATGGAGGGTTGCGGCTTCGGCGGCGCATGGCGAGTCCGGCCGATCACACCCAGACGGTGTGGATGGCCAGCTCCGGGAGGGAGCCCAGGCGCACGGGGAGCACCGACTCGCCGATGCCGCGCGAGACGTACAGCGGCACCTTGCCACCGCCGCGGAACCAGCCGCGCACGTAGCCCGCGCTCCCCGGCGGCAGCAGCGGCGCCCAGCCGAAGAGCGCGACCTGGCCGCCATGGGTGTGTCCCGAGAGCATCGCCCGGAACTCGGCCGGCTGCGCCTCGACACCGCCGCTCACGCGTGCATCGGCGACGAACCCGGGCGCTGCGTCGCCTGCCAGGCGGTCGCGGTAGCCGGGGGAGTGGGCCAGCAGCAGGCGCGCGTCGGCCGGCTCGGCGCCGGTGAGCGCGCCGCGCAGCTCGGGGGTGCCGCCCACCATGTCGTCCAGCCCGGTGATGCCCAGCCGCCGGCCGGCGTGCGCGTGCACCACCGTCTCGTTCACCAGCAGCCGGCCGCCGTGGCGCGCGTAGAGGTTGCCCAGCTCGCCGCGGTCCACGCCGCCCCAGTGCTCCCAGTTGCCCAGGATGGCGTACTTGGGCGTGCGCGGGTCGAGCAGCCTCAGGAACCCGGCGAACACCGGCAGGTCGGCCGCGTCGTCCACCGAGTCGCCGGTGAAGAGGATGGCGTGCGGGCGGATCTCGGCCAGCCGCGCGGCGATGGCGTGGTGGACGTGGCGGATGCCGTGGATGTGCAGGTCGGTGACCTGCGCCAGCACCAGCGGCTCGCGCGCGTCCGCCGTCCGCGTGCCGATCACGTGGCGCGTGACCTCCAGCCGTCGCGGCTCGATCAGCGTGCCGTAGGTTGCCGCGGCGGCCCCGACGGCGCCCACGGAGGCAAGGAAGCGGCGGCGGCTGATCTTCGGCATCGCGCTCGGAGGGTCGATCGGGGGATGGAGTGGGCGGGGAAGATAAGCGCTCTACCGCAAAAACGAACGAGCTCGCTCTCCAAGCCTCCTTTCCTCCGTGAGAGCCGCTGGCATTTCCGGCCCCGCATCGGGATGGCTGGATGGAGAAAGAGCCGCCCCCGTCCGGGAGCGGCTCTCGTCATCAATACCACAGATGCGGCGTCAGGCGCTCGCGGTGGCGGCGGCGGGCTGGCGGCTGGCGGCGCGGCGGGTGACGGCGTAGTAGCCGGCCACGCCGATGGCGCAGATCAGCAGGCTGATCAGCTGCGCGATGGTGAGCCCGCCCAGGAAGCGGTCGTCCTTGGCGCGGAAGATCTCCACGATGAAGCGCTCCACCCCGGCCAGCGCCAGCCACACGAACCAGATCGACCCCGGCACCGTGAGCTTGTGGCGCAGCTTCCACAGCACCAAGAAGATGGCCAGCGACATCAGCGTCTCGTACAGCTGCGTGGGGTGCACCGTCATCACCATCCCGTCGGGGACGTTGGCGGGCACGTGCACGCCGAACGCGCGCAGGTTGCCGGCGGTGCTGGGCGGCGCGCCCTGCGGAAAGGCCACGCCCCAGGGCAGGGTGGTCGGCCCGCCGTAGTCGTCACCCACCAAAAAGCAGCCCACGCGCCCCACCGCGTACCCCAGCGCCAGCGCCGGCCCGATCCCGTCGGCGAAGGTGAGGACGGGCAGCTTGAGCCGGTTAAGCCGCCACAGGATGGCCAGCGCGGCCAGGATGAACCCGCCGTACCACACCAGCCCCGAGCGCGAGAACACCATGTGGCGCGGGTCGGCCACGGTCTGCTGCCAGTTGAGCACCAGGTAGTACAGCTTGGCGCCCAGGATGCCGAAGATGGCGGCCCAGCCGGCCAGGTCCCACGCGTGCTCGGGGTCCTGCCCCTTGCGGTGCAGCTCCTTGCCAAGGATCCACCCGCCGGCAACGAACGCCAGCGCGATCATCACCCCGAACGAGGTGACGGTGAACCCGCCGATTCTGAACAGGACTGGGAACATGGAACAGCGTGGTTGAAGGACGCGGATGGGTGGGCCGACGGGATCGGTCTGCAGGATTTCGAAACGTCGGGAATGATAACAAGTTACGAAAATTCGGCTCGTGGGTAAAGCCTCCGCGCATAGCGACCGGCGAGCGCGGCCGCTCCTGAAGGGATCCCATCACGCCAAAGCGGTTCGGAGATCCGAGTCCAATGGACTTATCCGTCGTGGTCCAGGTCCTGGAGTCTCAGACGTTATCGGACAGAAAGAAAAAGAAGAAACTTGCATTGTTCCCGCATTAATGCAAGGTTGGGGTCAATTCACGCCGTTTTGGTGATCGCCCCTTTCCGCGATGGAGCCTCCCGTGAACCTGGTCCAACGAACCCTGCTCGTAGCCACGGCCGCCGTGGCAGCCGCCTGCACCGCCGACAGCGCGATGCGCAGCCCCACGCACCCGCGCCTGGTGGTCACCACCGGCACCGTCACCTGCCCCGACACCATCTCGGTGGGGCAGACGGCCCAGTGCGTGGCCTACTTCTACGACGAGAACCACAACCTGATCAGCCCCACCACACCCACGTGGAGCACGACCACCTCCACCCTGGTGTCGGTGAGCGGCTCGGGGCAGGTGACGGGGCTGGCGGTGGGGAGCGCGGTGGTGCAGGCAACGTACAGCGGGGTAGTCGGCAGCAAGAACGTGTACGTGAAGCCGGGTCTCAGCGTCTCGATTACCGGCCCGAGCCCGCTGAGAAAGCTGGATCCCTGCCAGTGGGGTGCTGCGGTGACCGGCGGGACCGCGCCGTACACCTTCGCCTGGAGCAAGGCCGGCGGGTATGGCACGGGAAACGGCGACACGTTCAGCGGCTACCTGGTGAGCAGCCAGATGAACCTGACGGTGGTGGTCACCGACGCCAACGGCGTGTCGAAGACCGTCACCCGCGCCATAATAGGCGATCCCAACGCACCGAATTGCTACTGAAGCACAAGGCGAGCGTGAAGGATGCGTACAAAAACGGGGGACGGCGCGCGCTCCGTCCTCCGTTTCCTTTTGCCAGGTTTGCTACTGCGCCTCTTCGGCACGGCCGCTGGAGGCGGCGGACGCTGGCTAATGGTGCGCGGGCAGGCTGCACCAGCCGCGACCCCCTGCTGGATCGCACCAGCGGTCAGTCGAACATGTCCCACGCGGTGCCCAGGTCCTGCCGGGAGTAGACGCGGAACGCGGTGAGGGTGTTGGTGCGCTCGATCCCCTGGATCTGGGCGATCTCCTCGGTCACGATCTGGGCGATGCGCTCGTACTCCTTCACGCGCACGATGGCGATCAGGTCGTAGTCGCCGCTGACGGAGTAGACCTCGGCCACGCCGTCGATCCCGGCGATGCGGCGCGCCAGCGCGGGCACGTCGCCGGGCACGGCGCGGATCAGCACCACGCAGGCTACCATCTGGCTCATCGGGTCACCGCTCCAGGGTTGATCGATTGCGGTTGAAACAGGGCCGGGTGCTCGGCCCGGGGCGGCACCGGGCGGTTGAAACCGCGGCAACGACGGCCCGAAGTCCGCCTTCGCGGACTCGCACGCGCGGATCTGCGCATACTTGCAGGCCCCGTAGCCCGCCCCACACCGGCGGGTTGAAACCCGCCGCTGCAACATCGGGAAGTCCGCCTGCGCGGACTGCGGCGTCGGTGTCCGCGCACTAACCCGAATCCAGGGTGCGCGCCCCTCCGGCCACGGATCGGCGCGGCATGGCACCCCGGCCCGCAGGCCGCCCGGGACCGCCCCTCCCCCAGGCAGTTTTTGGGGGAGAGGCAGCGCGGGCGAAGCCTCGCGCGGGGAGAGGGCCGCCCTACCGCACCTCCTCCACCCGCCCCGCCTCTTCCGCGGCCTCGCGCGAATCCGGCTCCGCCACCACGTCATCCGGCAGCGGGGTGTGCGGGGGAAGAAGCCACAGGCCCGCCGCCAGCGCAAGGGGCGCCGCGGCCACCAGCAGCCAGTTGGGCTCGCCGAGGTCGCTCAGCACCAGCCCCCGCAACGCCGGGAGCGACACGACCACCACGGCCATCCCGTTGTTCACGAAGTGCATCAGCATGCTGGCGAAGATCGAGCGCGTGCGCCAGACGACGATCCCCATCAGCACCCCGATCCACGCCGTGGGGAGGAAGCGGATCGCGGTCTCGCCGCTCAGGTGGAAGGCGCCGAAGACCAGCGCGGTGAGCGCCACCGTCCTCCACATCCGCTGCTCGCGCGCCAGCGACTGGAAGAGCACGCCGCGGAACACCGCCTCTTCGCAGAACGCCGGCGTCACCGCCACCAGCAGGAGAAGCCACAGGAAGCGCGGGAGGTCGGAGGCGGTCACCAGCTTCTGCAGCGCGCCCACCATCTCCCGGGGCATCTCCAGGTGCAGCGCCTGCACCTGCGCCCAGCCGAGCGCCCACCCCAGCGGGATCCCGCCCAGCGCCACCAGCAGCGCCCCGGCCAGCCCCCGCGCCGTGGGCCACCTGAGCGCCAGCGTCCGCCGCGCGTCGAACGGCCCGATCAGCGCCAGGGCGATCGCCGGGACGAAGAGCAGCCCCCACTCGCTGTACAGCAGCCCCCGCTCGCCGAAGCGGGCCTGCAGCGCCGCGCCCGCGTGGAAGTAGAGGAGCGCGATCCCCGCGACGAAGACGAACGCCTCGGCGGGGAGCGGCACCCGCCGCGGGCCCGCGCGCCACGCCCGCATCCGTCCGCGCCATCCCCCCGCCGCAACCGTGGACGCGCCGCCGCCGAAGAGCACGTCCTCGCGCCCGAACGCCCGCGCGGCGAAGTGCAGCGCCAGGCCGGCGTACAGGATCGTGGTCCCGAACGCGACCAGCGAGGGGACCAGGCGCGCCGAGCCGCCCATCAGCTCGCGGAACATCATCGCGATCCCCACCACGGGGACGGCGGCGAGGGCGGCGTTGAACTCGATCCCCGGGAGCATGGTCACCAGGATCGGCAGGGTGCTGGCGAGCTGCACGGGGGTGAGCGCGTTCTGCGCCTCCTTGAAGCTCTGCGAGCGCACCGCGATCCCCAGGAAGAGCGCGGAGAAGAGCACCGCCAGGGGGACCAGGCCGACCAGGACGAGGAGCGCGGTGCTCCAGGGGAGGGTGAACTGGACGTGCGCGGCCTTCGCGAACTTGAACACGCCGCTCTGGAAGGTGAGCAGCATGCTGAGCAGGTTGGCCGCCGCCGCCGCCATCCCGATCAGCGCCACCGCGGCGAACTTGCCGGCCACGATCTCGCCCGCGGGCACCGGCGCGGTGAGCAGCGTCTCGAGCGTGCCGCGCTCCTTTTCGCCCGCCGCCAGGTCGATGGCGGGGTAGAAGGCGCCCAGCAGCGTCATCAGGATCAGCAGCACGGGAAGGAAGCGGCCCAGCGCGTACGCCCCCGTCTCCTGCGCGGTGGCCACCGACGAGTCGGCCAGCGCCAGCGGCCGCGCGAAATCGGCCGGGAGGCCGCGCGCGGAGAGGCGCCGCGCCAGCAGCGAATCGTTCCACGCCCGCAGCGCCTGCGCCGCCACGTCGTGCGCGCGCTGCGACCGCTCGTACGACGGATCGTAGAGCACGCGCACGCTGTCCGTCCCCCCACCCGCGGCCGGAACCGAGGCGGCCAGGGGCGTCGGGGAGGCGCCCACCACGATGGCGGCCTCGGCGTGGCGCCGGCGGACGGCGGCCACGCTGGCGCTCTCGGCCGGGAGGAGGCGGATGGCGGTGTCGCGGCGCAGGAAGGCGGCGAGCGCCGGGTCCGCGCCGCGCACGGCCACCGCCGCCGGCTTCTCGCTCAGCCGCCGCTGGCCGAAGAGCGTCATCTGCTCGAGCACGACCATGAGCCCCGGGTAGAGCAGGGTGGGGATCACGATCATCATGAACAGCGTGCGGCGGTCGCGGAGCGTTTCCCTCAGCTCCTTGGCCAGCACGGTCAGGACCAGGCGGAGGTTCACGCGGCCTCCCGCACGATGCGCAGGAAGGCGCGCGCCAGGTTCTGCTCGCCCGCGCCGGCCACGATCCCCCCCACCGTCCCCTCGGCCACCAGCCGCCCCCCGGCGATGATCCCCACGCGGTCGGCCAGCAGCTCCACCTCGCTCATCTGGTGGGTGGAGAAGATCACCGCACGGCCACGCTCGCGCGCCTCGGCGATGAAGCGGAAGATCGACTCGCTGCTCAGCACGTCCAGCCCCAGCGTGGGCTCGTCCAGCACCAGCGCGGGCGGGTCGTGCACCACGGCGCGGGCGATGGACACGCGCTGCCGCTGCCCGGTGGAGAGCTTGCCGCAGAGCCGGTCCGCGAACTCGCCCAGCCCGAACGCCCGGACCATCTCCTCCACCCGCGGCGCGGCCACCTCGTCCTCCATCCCGTTCAGCCGGGCGAAGTAGCGCAGCAGCTCGCGCGCGGTGAGCCGCTGGTACAGCCCCATCGACGCGGCGAGGAAGCCCAGCCGCCGCCGCACCTCGAGCGGCTCGCGCGCCGCGTCGAACCCCGCGATCCGCGCGGCGCCCGAGGTGGGGCGCAGGAGGGTGGCCAGGCAGCGGAGCGCGGTGGTCTTCCCGGCGCCGTTGGCCCCCAGCAGCGCGTACACCTCGCCGCCGGGCACCGTCAGCGACAGCTCGCGGACGGCCAGCAGGTCGCCGTAGCGCTTGGACAGACGGTCGAACTCGATCACGTGCGCCGGGGTGATGGGGTGCGGGGCAAGACGCGTGTTTCTGGAGTTGGAACCGTGTTTGCTGGGGGGAACGTAAGGCCCCGCCGCCCACCACGCACGGCCCGCCCGCGGATCCCACCGCCCGCAACGCCAGAGTCGTTCCGCCGGCCCGCCCCGGTCGGTGTTGCAACGAATTTCACAGCCGGACCCGATCCGCCTCGCACCCGGGAAGCCGCCATGCTCCTGCTCCAGGCCGCGCTCGCCGTGGCCCTCGCCGCCGACACCGGCGGCGTGCCCGCCGCCACTTCCTTGCCGGCGGCGGTGCCGGCGCCGTCGTGGCTGGCGGCGGCGGACACCACGCCCCAGCCGCGCGCCATCGATTATTCCGACGCGTACGGCAACCGGCTGGCGGTGCACAAGGTAGCCAGCTACGCCACGCGGGGGCGGTAATGGCGCCGCTGGCGCACCTGGCGCAGCCCTGGGCCGACCTGTACGCCGACAGCTCGGGGGTCAAGTCGATCGTGGTGTTCCTGCACCTGGCGGCGCTGGTGGTGGCGGGCGGCTTCGCGCTCGCCGCCGACCGCGCGGCCTTTCGCCTGGGGCGCCTGTCCGAAGACGCGCGGCTGGAGCTGGTCGACGAGCTGGGCGACACGCACCGCCCCGTGCTGGTCGGCCTTGCGGTGGTGGTGCTGAGCGGGGTGGCCATGCTGCTGGCCGACCTGGAAACGCTCCTCCCGTCCGTCGTGTTCTGGGTGAAGATGGGCGGGTTCGCGCTGCTGCTGGCGAACGGGCTGACCCTGCAGCGCGCGGAGCGGCGCTGCCGGGCGGGCGAGGGAGAGAAGGGGTGGCGGGCGCTGCGCGCGGCGGCGGTGCGCAGCGCGGTGCTGTGGATGGCGGTGCTCTGGCTGGGGGCGCTGCTGGCGTCGTCGTGAGCGGAACGGATGCACATCGAACCTGGAAGGAAGGACCCGATGCACCAGATGGGAGACGGAACGGGCGCGGACCCGTGCGCGGGGTGCGGCGGCCGGCGCGAGTTCCTGCGCGAGGCGGCCGCCACGGCGGCGGCGCTGCTGGTGAGCCTGGGCGCCGGCCGCGCGCAGGCGCAGGGGATGGCGCTGCGGGCGATCCAGGCGCTGTCGGCACGCGCCGACGAGGCTACCTACGCCCTCCCCGCGGCCGACGGGGTGAGCATCGACCGGGAGCGCGAGGTGATCGTGGCGCGCTGGCACCGGCGGGTGTACGCGTTCGCGCTCAGCTGCCCGCACCAGCACACCATGCTGCGCTGGCAGGAGCACGAGGGCCGCTTCCAGTGCCCCAAGCACCACTCGCGCTACACGCCCGACGGCACCTTCATCTCGGGCCGCGCCACGCGGGGGATGGACCGTTACGCGGTGCGACGGACGGGGAACGCGCTGGTGGTGGACCTGGACCACCTGCACAAGCAGACCGACGACCGCGCCGCCTGGGACGCCGCCTTCGTGGCGGTGTGATCTCGCGGCGGCCCGGGATGGCTCCGCCGCCGCCCCGCGGGGTGCGGCGCGGAAGCCGGGTAGGGTGTGGACGGCTCGGAACGACGGCCGACGGGCGAGGGCGCGAGGGGACGAACCGAACGCCCGGTCCGCCATGAACGTTTCCGTAAACGACGAGAGGGACGGATGGAAGACGTGACGATGGACCCGTGCGCCGGGTGCGCGGGAGTGACCCGCCGGCAGTTCGTGGAGCGCTCCACGCTGGTGGCGGTGGCGGCGTTCCTGGCGGCGTGCGGCGGCGGGTCGGGCGGCGGGAGCCCCACGCTGAGCCAGCCGTTCACCTTCAGCGTGAGCTCGTACGCGGCACTGTCGGCCGTGGGCGGGATCGCGCGGGTGAACGCGGGGAGCGCGCCGGTGGCGGTGGTGCGCACCGGCGCGGACAGCTTCCTCGCGTTCTCGATGGTGTGCCCGCACCAGGGCACCACCATCAACATCAGCGGCGGCGCGTTCGTGTGCCCCAACCACGGGGCCCGCTTCAACGCGCAGGGCCAGTGGACCGGCGGCCAGCGCACGTCCAACCTTCGCTCCGTGGCGCTAAGCTACAATGCGACGGCGGGGACGATCACGCTGGGGTGACGCGGGTACGATGTTCGTGTACGACGTACGCGACTACGGGTGCGGGCTCGCGGCGACGCGGTGAAGGCATGACCCAGGACGGAAGCGGGGCGGCGCTCACAGCCGAGCGCCGCCCCGAATCCGTCTCTCGGACCTCGTACCACGCGCTCAGTGCTGCAGCGCCTTCACCTCGGCGGGGAGGGCGAAGATGCTGTCGGGGATCGCCTCGTGGCTCACCGTCTTCACGGTGGTCACCAGCTGCTGGCCGGCCATCGACATCGTCGTCTTGGTGGGCATCCGGATCCCGTCGAAGGCCTGGTAGTCGCTGTAGGTGGCCTCGGTCTCGATCTCGCCCATCTCCGACTGCTGCTTGGCCGTGGTGGCGATCAGCAGCCCCGAGGTCTTGTCGAAGCAGTTGCGCATCTCCACGCCGGTCTTGTGCACCATCCGCACCTCCCAGCACTCCTGGCCGTTCACCGTGCGCTGGCCCACCGTCTCCATGGTCGTGAAGCTGTTGGCCATGTCCAGGCTGCTGTCGAACTCGCTGCGGCTGAGCGTCTGGTTCAGCTCGGCGCCGCTCAGGATGCGCGGGCCCTGCATCGGGTTGTTGCTCCACGCCACGGCGCCGTCGTAGCCGCCGGTGAAGGTGCCCATCGCGCTGCTCATGCGGGTGAACACCTTGTTCGGGCGCGCCTGGTAGACGTCCATGGTCATGGTCATCCCCATGGCGGGCATGCTCATCTCGGCCACGGTGTGGCGCGCGTTGAAGCGGCCCAGCATCGCGCGCCCGCCGATCGCCTGCACGTACTTGTCCACGATCTGCCGGGCGGGCGGAAGCTGCTGCGCGCGGGCGGTGCCGGCGGTGGCGGCCAGGGCCAGCGCGGCCACGGCCACGGTGCGAATGCGGTTCATCACGGATTCTCCTTGCGTTGTACGCGCGCCGGGCCGGTGTGCCCGGCGCGCCCGTGCGGCGGAACGCTCCGCCGCGAGCCTGTCACCGCGCGCCCGCGCGGCTCCGTTCCTGTGCGATCCAGGCCAGCGCCGCCTCGAGCGCCGGGTCGTGCCCGGCCAGCAGCGCGGCGCGGGTGGGGGGCGCGGCCACGTCGGGCGTCACGCCGTCACCCTCCCAGCGCTGGCCGCGCGGGCCGGTGAAGTCGGCCACGGCGTGCATCAGCACGTCGCCGTTGGGGAGCTTCTGCGCCCACGCCGGCAGCGCCTGCCCCGCGCTGGGCTCGCCGAACACGCGCACGCGGCCCAGCTGCCGCAGCCCGCCCGCGAAGAACTCGCTGGTGCTGGCCGTCATCGCGTCGGTCAGCACGGCCACGGGGCCGGCGTAGGGGCGCACCGGCCGGGCCCGCGTGTCCACGCGCCGCGGGTTGATCACGAAGTTGAGGGTGGCGGTGCGCATCCGCATCACGCCGAGCGTGTCGGGCCGGTCCACGAAGTGCCCCGCGAACCCGGGAGCCAGGAAGCCCGCGCCGCCCAGGTTGCCGCGCAGGTCGATCACGAAGCCGTCCAGCGCGCGGAACGAGTCCACCGCCGCGTTCAGCCCGGCGACCACCACCGGCATCCAGTAGTTGAAGCGGATCACCCCGGCGCCCCCGCCGCCGGGCAGCGCCACGCGGCGGGTGTCGAGCCGCACGTCCAGCCGCGGCAGGTTGCCGAACTTCTCGCTCATCGCCGCCGGCGCGCGCAGCGTGAGCGTCTTCCCCAACACGCGGCCGGCCCCGTCGCGAAAGCGGACGCGCAGCGCCCCGCCCGGCGCGCCGCGCAGCGCGGACGACGCGGCGATCCAGGCGTAGAGCTGGCGCTTGCGCGGCTCGTTGGTCCCCGGCACGCGGCCGACCACGGCCAGCATCTGCCGCGCGGTGCGGCCGCCGACCGCCTCCACGATCCACCCCGGCCGCACCCCGGCGAGCGCGGCGGGGCCCGCCGCCTCCAAGCGGGTGACCAGGATCTGGCCGTCCACCAGCCGCACCTCCATCCCCGCGTCGCCCGGGTGGTCGCCGTCGTCCGCGCCGATGCTCTGCTGCACGTCGCCGGGGATCAGGTCGAAGTGCGAGTACGGCAGCCGGTGCAGCGCCTCGTCGATCACCCCGCGCAGCGCCTGCACCGTGGTCGCGGACGCGGCGCGGGGGCGCAGGTCGGTGCGGGCCTGCCGCCACGCCGTGTTCGCCACCACGGTGTCCCACAGCGTCCGGTCGATGGACGCCCACGCGCTGTCGAACGTCTCCGCGGCGAGCGCGGGGGTGATCGGCGTCTGCGCGGCCAGCGGCGCGGCGGCCAGCGTCAGGACGGCCGCCGCGGCGGCGGCCAGGGATCGATACGGCTTCGTCACGATGCGGTGTCGGGAACTTCGGGACCGGCGTTCTGGAGCGGGAAAGATAACCGCGTCACGCACGAAGCGGAGAGGTGCCCCCGCCCGAGCGGCGGAATTCGCGGCGCGAACGGTCGGGCGCGGCGGGCGAGCGACCGGGCGAACCGGGCGGAACCGCGTCCTGGCCGCCGGGTCCGGACGGCGGGTTGAAACCCGCCGCTGGAAGCTCGGGAAGCCCGCCTGCGCGGGCTGCGGGGGCGGTGCCGGTGCGTTGTGAACGGACGTCGGCGCGGCCGCGGCGGCCCCCCTCCCCCGGCCCCGCCCCCGCGCTTCGCGGGGGGCGGGGAGAACTGCAAGTGCTTGCCACAGCGACACCTGCGGGGGATGTTAATTTCATCCGGAGCAAACTCCCCCTCCCCCGCGAAGCGCGGGGAGGGGGTTGGGGGGAGGGGGCCAGACGGGGCTCGGCCGGCGCCGGTCGTACGCCCCCGTCGCCTGCTCTCGTGGTCAGCCCCCGCTGCTCGCCGCCACGGCGCGCACCACGTCGTCGATCGCGGCTTTCATGCGCGACGAGGGCTGGCCGCTCTTGTTGGCGATGATGGAGAAGACGGCGGTCCGGCCGTCGTCCATGGTGACGAAGCCGCTCAGCGAGTCCACGTTGCCGATGTAGCCGGTCTTGGCGGCCACGCGCCCCGGCAGGTCGCCGAAGCGCGCCTTGAGCGAGCCCTCGCGCCCGCTCACCGGCAGGTTGTCGCGCACCACGCGCATCCGCGGCGTGCGGTGCACGTAGGAGAGGAGCTGCACCAGCGCCCGCGGCGTCACCAGGTTGCCGGCGCTCAGCCCCGAGCCGTCGCGCAGCTCGACGTCGGCCGAGTCGATCCCCACCACGCGGGTCAGGAAGTCGCGCTCCACCGCCAGCCCCGCCTCCCAGCTCCCCTCGCCGCGCACCTCGCGGCCCACCGTCTTCAGCAGCGTCTCGGCGATCCAGTTCTGGCTGTTGAGCAGGATCGGCGCGACCACGCGCGGCAGCGGGTCGGACCAGTGCTCGGCGAGGACCGTCGCGTGCGCGGCGGGCGACTCGGCGGCGGACGAGACCACGCGCACCGACGGCCGGCCCACGCCGATCCCCTTGCGCTCCAGCGTTTCGCGGAAGGTGACGCCGGCGTACTCGGCGCCGTTCTCCACCGCGAAGAACTCCACGTCGGCCCCGGCGCTGCTGGGCATCTGGCCCACGGCGCGGATGCGGCGCGGGCCGGCGCGCTCCAGGTCGAAGGTGGAGCGGCCGCGGGCGCCCACGGTCACCGTGCGGTTCTCCACCTCCACGTACTCGCTCTTCGGCTCCCAGCTCACCAGCGCGCGCTGCCCCACCGCGCCGGGCTGGATGTGCACCTCGACCGAGTTGTCGTTGAAGCCCAGCGCGCCCACCGGGGCCGCGTACCACCAGCGCAGGTCGTACGCCTCCCAGTCGGGGCGCAGGTGCGTGGCCTCGAAGTAGCTGTCATCGGCCACCACCTGCCCGGTGATGCGGGTGATGCCGCGCGCCCGCAGCGAGTCGGCCAGCTCCTCCCACACGGCCGTGCGCGGGCCGTAGCGGTCGCCGATCAGCGGGTCGCCGCGGCCGTAGAGGACCAGGTCGCCCTCCAGCACGCCGCCGCGCACCGGGCCGGTGCCGTAGAGCGTGGTGCGGAAGCGGTAGCCGGGGTCAAGGTGGTGCGCGGCGGTGGTGGTCACCACCAGCTTCAGGTTGCTGGCGGGGATGAACAGCCGGTCGGCGTTGCGCGCGTAGAGGACGCGGCCGCTCTCCGCGTCGCGCACCTCGATCCCCCAGTCGGCGCGGCTGAGCGAGGGGCGCGCGAGCACCGCCTCGATCCGCTCGCGCAGCGACGACGGCGCCCTTGTTGCGCCGGATGCACGCGCCGGTGCTAGATTGTCCGCCGCCTGCGCCGCGGCGGGGAGCGGGGCGGCCCGCGCCACGAGGGCGGCGGCGACGAGGGCGCGGAGCGCCAGGGTGGAGCGGAAGGTCATGGGACTGCGGAGCGAAAGCCGGAGTCAGCGGGGTACACGGGGAGCGACAGCACAGCCATGAGCCGGATCCTGTTCGCGGAAGACGACGACGCGCTGCGCCAGATGACGATGCAGGTGCTCTCCTCCGCCGGCCACCAGGTGCTCGCGGTTCCGGACGGGGCGCGCGCGCTGGACGAGATCGCGCGCGCCCCGTTCGACCTGGTGGTGCTGGACTACCGGATGGGGCAGCCCGACGGCTTCGAGGTGTGCCGCCGCATCAAGCGCGACCAGGCCACCGCGCACGTGCCGGTGCTGATCCTGACCGCCCAGCGCGGGATCGAGGACCGGCTGGGCGGCTTCGACGCCGGGGCCGACGACTACCTGGCCAAGCCGTTCGACCCGCGCGAGCTGCTGGCGCGCGCCGCCGCGCTGCTGCGGCTGGCCCAGCGCGGGCGCGACCGCAACCCCACCACCGGCCTTCCCGGCGGCGAGGCGATCTACCAGGAGCTGGAGCGCCGGCGGCAGCAGGGCACCCGCTTCGCGGTGGCCTACTTCGACCTGGACCACTTCAAGCCCTTCTCCGACCGCTTCGGCTTCGCCGTGGCCGACGCCGCCATCCGCGAGGCGGCCGCCGCGCTCACCGGCGCCGCGCGGGGCCACCCCGAGACCTTCGCCGGGCACGTGGGCGGCGACGACTTCGTGCTGATCTGCCGGCTGGACCAGGCCCGCCGCCTGGCGGACGAGGCCCGCCGCCGCTTCGACACCGGCCTGCGCCGCCACCTTCCGCCCGACACCGTGACGGCCGACGTCTACCGCGCCGTGGACCGCTACGGCGACGAGCGCGAGTTTCCGCTCACCCGCCTCTCCGCGGCGATCGTGCGCATCGACCCCGCGCGCTGGCCCACCGTGGAGCACCTGGGCGAGGTGGTGGCCGACGCGAAGCGCCAGGCCAAGGCCGACGGCGGCGGCGGGATCGTGGAGGTGGACGCCGTCCCCTGAGGAGACAGGGAACAGGGGACAGGGAACAGCGGGCGGCTCCACCCCTTCGGCCACATCGGCCCGCGGCGCTAATGTAACACGCCGCCGGCCGCGCGCTCAACCGGCTGCGCGCAAACGAGATCGGGTCCCTGCGCCATGCGCCGGGACCCGATCCGCTCTCCATCCTCCGTCGGCGTCTCGCTTAGCGCGCCTCAGGCGTGCAGCCGCAGCTCGGGGCGCGAGGGCTGGCCCAGCCCGGCGGCGCGGATCTCCAGGAAGTCGTACACGATCACGCCGTCGTCGGTGATGTCGCTCATCACGCGCAGCCCGTCGTCGAGCGAGTTGAGCACCTTTTCGGCGCGCGCCATCGGCCAGCCGAACTCGGTGGCCACGTCGGTCACCGTCAGCCGCCCGCCCTTGCGCCCGGCCAGCTGCAGCACCGGCAGCTGCAGGCTCTGCAGGATGGCGTCGCGGCGCTCTTCGCGGCGGGTCTTGACCTTCTTGAGCTGCAGCCCGGCGAACGCCGACGCGACGAGACCCATCACCACCATCGGGACCACCGTTTCCGAGAAGCCCACGGCGAAGCACATGGCCGCGAAGGCCAGCAGGGCGAACGCCCAGCCGCGCCCGCCCACGTGGTCGGCCCCCGGCACCACGTCGGCGGTGCGCACGGCGGCGCCGCTGCTGCCGGGCAGGAGCGTGAGCGCCCCCAGCCCGTGGGCGCCCCACCCCAGCCCGCACGCGGGGCACACCTTGTGGTTGCGGCGGAAGAGGAGGTAGAAGATGGCCGCCGGCGCGAACACCACGGCCGAGCCCACCAGCAGCGCCACGTTGGTGCCCTTGGAGAAGTACCCCGAGCCGATGCCGCGGTAGCCGCAGCGGGGGCACACCTGCACCTGCGCGGCGTACATCGACGCGGCCGGGATCATGGCGGCCGGGCCCATGGGCGAGGGCGGCATGGAGCCCGGGAAGGGCGCGCGGGCCGCGGCGGCGCCGCACACCTGGCAGGTGGCGCGCCCGTCGGCGACCCGGGATCCGCACGTGGAACAGTACATGGGCGTCACTCCAGCCGCGGCGGGCGCGGCGATGTTCATTTTTTCGGCGTTGGGAGGGCCGGCGGCTCGATGGCCCGGCCACAGGGTTTGATACGACGCCCGCCGAAAAGAGTTTCAGCCTTTCGGGCGCGTTCGCCGGGGGCGCTCGCCGGCCCCGCATCAATGGTATCTACGCGGGGCCGATCGGGGTAGGGAGTCGCTCGCCAAGTGGTGTGGCGGCGCGCGCTTGGCGCCCCATCGTGCCGCCCGGGCCGGCTCGACGCGGGACCGGCGGGGGGCGCGCGGACGGGACGCGGCGGGCTAGCGCCCGGGCAGGTGCGGCGAAAGGAGCAGGTGCACCAGCAGCATGCCCACCAGGATGCCCGCCACCATGCCGGCGAGCACCACGCCGATCAGTCTTCCTCGTGCCCGCCAGGGATTCCGCGCCACGTGTCCGCCGGTCCGCCGTGAAAGTGTGCCAGGGGATGGAACGCCGCCCGCCAGTGCGAACCGCGTGCCGCCGCGCGCTTGAGGGGGCCGGCGGCGGCGGGTACATTGCCCGGCTCACGTTGCCATCCGTTCACCTTGCGCGCAAGGCTGGAGCCGCACCGCCCATGATCGTTGGCCTGGGGATGGACATGGTCCGCATCGACCGGGTGTGGGCGGTGCTGGAGCGGAAGGGCCCGCGCGCGCTGGCCCGCTTCTTCACCCCCGCCGAGGCGGAGCGCTGCCACGGCTCGCGCCACCCCCCCGAGAGCTTTGCCGCGCGCTTCGCCGCCAAGGAGGCGTTCTTCAAGGCGCTGGGCACCGGCTGGGGGATCGGCGGTGCCTGGACGGAGGTGGAGGTGGTCTCCACGCCCTCGGGCGCGCCCACCCTCCGCCTCTCCGGCCGCGCCGCCCGCCTGGCCGCCGAGCGCGGCGCCGACCGCATCCACGTCACCCTCACCCACAGCGACGACGTCGCCGCCGCCGTGGTGATCCTCGAGCGCGCTTGAGCCCGGCTCCGGAAAAACAGCGCTCTCACAGAGTGCACAGAGTTCACAGAGGGGTGATACGGCGCCGATACCGCGCGGTGAGCGGATCAGCCTCGCGCGGTTTGCGAGGCTTCCTGTTGTTGTAGGCCGCGGCTTCAGCCGCCAGGCAGGAGCCCCCAAACGCTCTCAGGCCGCGTACGGCACAGCGCCGGCCGCGAGGCACTATCCATTCAGCGCGACCACGCTGCATCCGAGGCGCGCTGGCGGCCGTATCGCGAAGGACCTGTGGCCTGGCGATGGACGACCGCTGGCTCTTTTGCGTCGACCGGTGACAGATCCTTGGCTCTCCGGCGCCCCGTGTTCAGGCCGTGCGGAGCTGTTGGGTTCCGCTCGAAGCCGCGAAGGGAGCGAGCATCGTTCATCGCGAAAGACTGCGGGTGCGCGTTGCAACGAAGGAGTGGAGCAGAATGGCGTGTTGCGGCGGGCGGGTTGACGGGGCGGGTGGAGTGCGTGATAAGTTGCGGATACGGTGTGCCGCGGCCCCGCCGCGGCAGGCAACCACTCACGCAACGGAGGAGGGACGCATGGCCGTGAACAAGACGCTCGCCTGCGGCGAGGAGACCAACCCCACCACCCGCTACGGCTGCGAGGAAGACCTCGTCGTCCAGGCGCCGGTGGACAACCCGTTCGGCGCGTTCTGACGGCCCGGCCGGGGCGCCGCCCCGGTCTCACCCCGCGCGAGCGGCCGAACCCTACGGCCGCTCGCCTTTTTACGTCCGCGAAAACGGAGAAGGATACGCGTGCTGCTGATCGCCGGGGGTGATGCGGACCCCAACGTCGCCTCGGTTCTGCGCCGCGTGCGCCAGCGCGGGATCGATGCGCGCGAGCTCCTGGTCGGCGCCGCCACGCCCGGGCTCACCTGGGACTTCCAGTCCGACCGGCTGCGGGTGGATGGCGCGGAGGTCCGTCCCGACGCGGTGTTCCTGCGCTACGACGTGTTCAGCACGCTGGCCGACGAGCGGCCGGCGGTCACCTTCCGCTCGCAGGCGTGGTTCACCACGCTGCACGGGTGGATCCAGGCGCACCCCGGCATCCGCGCGCTGAACCGCCACGCCACCGGCGGCGCCAACAAGCCGCACATCCTGCACACGGCGAAGCGCGTCGGGCTGCGCATCCCCTTCACCCTGGTCACCAACGAGCTCGACGCGCTGGAGGCCGAGACGCCGCGGCTGGGGCCGATGATCGCCAAGCCGGTGCCGGGCGGCGGCTTCGCGCAGGACGTGGCCGAGCTGCTGGCGAAGACGCCGCGCCGCGAGGGCCGCTCCGCCGCGCCCGCCTTCGTGCAGCGCCGGATGGACGCGCCCGAGGTGCGCGTCTACGGCGTGGGGCGGGGAAGCACGCGCCGCTTCGTCCCCTTCCGGGTGGAGAGCGACGCGCTGGACTACCGTTCCGACGCGGAGAGCCGCGTCGTCCATCTCCCGCTGGACACGGTGGACGCGGAGGCGGTGGCCGGGCTGGGGCGGCTGATGGACACGCTGGAGATGGACTATGGCGCCGCCGACTTCAAGACCTGCCCCGACACGGGACGGCTGGTGTTCCTCGAGGTCAACAGCGGCCCCATGTTCTCCGCCTTCGACGACGTCAGCGACTGGGCGGTCAGCGACGCCATCCTCGACTACCTCACCGGCGCGTAGGTCCCGGGATGGCCGCGCGGCGGAACGGCTGGTAGCAAATCCCCGGATTCCGTGGCTTTACCGGCGCTACCGCTGTTTTTTCGCGCCGACCGGCCACAGATCCTTCGGCTTGCGACCGCTCGCTCATGCCGCGGCGAGTGCGTGCTCAGCCTCAGGATGACGAGGCGGCGGGTGGGTGCAGAATGCACAGTCATTTCCCACGAACGGTATCAGAGAAGGAATCGGCGAGGGTGCCGAAAACCCTTGCATGGGCAGGTCGATCACGGGGGGTGATCGGCACGGCCGGAAGCGCACCCACGGGCTCCACGAGACGACCGTGACCAATCTGGCGGAGATCGCGATGCTCGCACCGAAGCTCACTCTGGATCCCGCTCCCGAGCTCGAACGGATCCGCGCCGGCACCCTGGCGATCACCGACTCGTGCGATGCCGAGTCCCTCCGCGCGAGCACGAAGCTGCGCGGGCGCGCGGCCGAGGAGGCGAAAGCCGCGCTGCACCGGATCGAGACCGCCATGCAGGGCGCCGTCTAGCGCCTGCCGTCTCCAATTCACGAGGGCGGACCCCCCAGGCCACCCATTCGTCGAGGTCGAACTGGATCGGAGCGCTCACCAGGGAAGCTGCCACGCCTCCTCGGGGAACTGCATGTAGGTTCCCCCCCTGGGCCTGACCGAGAACGGGCCCAGGTTCCAGCCGAAGATCCACGACTCGGCCACCTGCCGGGGGGTGTACCCCAGCGTGGTGACGAGAAAACGCTGGATGCGCACCTTGGGCGCGACCTTCCAGTTCTCCGGCTGCAGGTACTCGATCTCGCCCTCCGGGCGAAGCTGGCGCGGGGCGCACTGGTCTTCGCGTGCCGGGATGCACGCCTTGTCGGTGAACTGCAGGCTGTTCTCGAACGTGCACAGCCGCAGCCGCCCGGCGCGGATCCCCAGCGCACGCAGCACCTCTCGCGCGAAGGAGAGGTACAGGGCCAGCGGCTGGTAGTGCCCCGACGCGACGTCCATCCCGGTGATCTCTCCGTTCTCCACCTGCGCCCACCCGGCCAGGATCACCCGCTTCCCACCCGAAAGCTGCGGGTGGCTGCGCAGCTGCTCCCACTTGGTCCCGTTCTGCGGGGGCGGCTCGCCGCGCAGCATCCGCAGCTCGTAGTTCTCGTCGAGGGTGTAGATGTAGCGCCCGTCGGCCAGCCGGGTGCCGTTCTGCAGCGCCAGCCCGCCGGCCCCCCCGGTGACGCGGTAGGCGGCGAAGTTCGCCGGGTCGTACGTCTTCCCCTTCAGGTAGTCGGTGAAGGTGCTGTCGGGGCGCACCGGGAGCGGCTCGATCCCCAGCTCGGCGGCGGAAAGGTCGAGCGCCGCGCGGGTCGCGTTCGAGTAGAGCCCCGCTCCGGTGGGGATGCGCTCGGCCGCCTCGCGGAAGGCCATCGCCGCCGGCGCGGTAACGTACTGCCACCAGAGCCGCGCCGCCCCCACCGCCCCCCCCAGCCCCACGGCCACCCCCGCCCCCAGCGCGCCCAGGTAGAAGAGCCTCATCTCACCGTCCGGGTCGGTGAAGGCCACCGGGTCGTTCCCCGCGTAGGTGTACGGCCCGGCGCCCTCCCCCGCCGGGTCGGTGGCCAGGAAGCGTCCCAGCGCGGGGTCGTAGAAGCGCGCGCCGTAGTCGTACAGCCCCGTCTCCGCGTCCAGCGGCTGGCCGGTGAAGAGCCGCCCGCCGGGGACGTCGCCGCGCGAGCGCATCGCCCCGCCGAACACCAGGTAGTCGCGCGCCGCCGTGGCGGTCCCCGCCGCCGGGTCCACCATCCCGCGCACCGAGCCCAGGTGGTCGCGCAGCACGAAGCCGGCGGCGTCGCCCTGCAGCACCGCCACCACTCCGCCGGGGCCGTACAGGTAGCGCAACTCCGTGTCTTCGCCCTGCTGCGCCAGCGGCCTCGCGTCGGCGCCGTACGCCCAGGTGGTGGTGGCGAGCGCGGCGCCGGCGCGGTCGCGCAGCGTCTTCGCCGTGCGCTGCCCGCGCCCGCCGTAGGCCAGCTCCAGCGTCTGGCCGCCGGCGAGGGCGAGCCCGGTGGTCAGCCCGCTCACCGCGTCGTACGACAGGGTGGAGAGCCCGCGCGAGGGGAGCGCCGTCGTCCGCCCGTCCCGGTCGTAGCCGATGTCGCCGCCCTGCACCGGCGCCGTGCTCCGCACGCGGATGGGGGTCACCTCCAGCCCCGGGCCCGCCCCGCTCCCCGTGGCCGAGGTCCGGTAGTTCACCAGCTGCAGGGTGATGGACCCCGCCTCGGCCCCGGGGGCCAGCTCCGCCAGGCGCGCGGCGACGTCCACCTCGAACGATACGTCGCTCCACGCCCCGGCGGTGTCGGCCACCGTGCCCACCCGGATGGTGGCGGCCGGGCGCGAGGGCGACTCCACCGACAGCATCCACGCCGCGCTCCCCGGCGCCGCGCCGAAGCCGGCGTCGGTCCTGACCGAGCAGGTGACGGTGTAGCGCCCCGCCGGGTCGAGCCACGAGCGGAGCCGCACCGTCTCGAAGTGCCCGGGGCTCCCCCCCGCCAGCCGCAGCACGGTGCCCTTCTCCCCGTCCTGCGCCACGGCGCTGGCCGAGGGGCCGCCGTTGCCGCTCCCCCACCACCAGGCGTCGGCGGGCGCCGGGGCGCCGCCCGCGAGCGGCAGGGTGGTGTCGGCGGTGGCGGTCAACGAGAGCACGCGGTTCCCCCGCTTCGCGCTCCCCGCCGGGTAGGCGAAGGACTGCTGGGCCGCGCCGCGCCGCAGGGTGAGCGGGTTGCCGTTGGCGTCGTAGGCGTCAGGACCGGGCGCCGCCCAGCTCCACGCGTCGCTGGCGCCGTTCCGCGCCGCGGTGAGGCGGCCGGCGGCGTCGTAGGCCAGGCGCACGTCCCAGTCGGCCGGCGGGCAGAGCTCCCACCCCTCCGGGGGATACGCGGTGGAGAGGCGGGCGATGCGGCCGTCGTGGTAGCCGGCCCCGTCCGCGCCGCCGGTGTAGTCCAGCGCCTGCGCCAGGAAGGGATCGTCGATGCGCGACAGGAAGCCGGCCTGCGTGTAGCCGTAGGCGCGGGTGAAGGGCTTGCTCCACCCCGCGGCCAGCGTTTCCCGCACCAGCCGCCCCATCCGGTCGTAGGTGTAGGCCGCGTACGCCTGCTCGTCGCCGGTGGCGGGGTTCTCGGGGTCGATCACCTCCGTCCCCGCGGGCGGCCGGCCGATGGAGGCCAGCCGCGCCAGCCGGTCGTAGAAGTACGCCACCCGCACGGCGTCGCCATCGGGGCTCCCGTCGGCGCGCGGGTAGGTGAGGCGCTGCAGTCGGTCCTGGTTGTCGTAGAGGTAGCTGGTGCGCTGCGCCGTGGCATCGCCCTCGGCCGCCAGGTGCTCCACCACGTTCCCCGCCGCGTCGTAGGCGTAGGTCTCGGTGAACGCAGACTCGCCGCGCGCCACCCGCACCCGCCAGAGCCGCCCCACCAGGTTCGGCTCGTCGGGAAGGCCGTCCGGCGGCGTGGTCCCCGTCCAGTCGTAGGTCATCCGCCGCGTCCACGCCCCGGGGACCTCGCCCGCGCCGGTGCCGACGGTGGGCCAGGCGGGGTCGTCCACGTGCGCCGCCAGCGCGCTCCAGGGCTGCGCGATCCACCCCTCCTCCACCACCCGCCCCAGCGCGTCGAGGCGGCGGTACACCACGCGCTGCGGGCTCTGCGCGGCGCCCTCGGCGTCCATGCGGAAGCGCAGCACCCCCGAGGCGTCGTACAGGAAGCGCGTTTCGCCGGCGTCGGGCGAGGTGGTGGCGGTCAGGCGGGCCTGGAAGTCGTACTCCAGGGTGGTATCCCACTCCGCCTTCCGGGCGGCGTCGGCCTCGGCGTAGTGGTTGGGGGGGAGGATGGCAGTCACCCGGCCCGCGTCGTCGTACGCCCACCCGGTGGTGAGGTACGTGCCCGCCCCCAGGTCGACCCGCGCGGCCAGGGCGCGCCCCGCCGCGTCGGCCAGCTCCCAGCGGCGGGTCCCGTCGGGGCCGGTGGAGCGGGTGATGAAGTAGCGCCCGTCCGGGGTGCCGGGCGGGAGGAGGTCGTTCATCACGCTCCCGTCGCCCGCGGCGGTGTTGCAGAGGTACGCCGTGGTGTAGCGCGCGCTGGCGGGGTCGGCGGCCTGCGCGCGGGGAAGGAGGAGCTCCACCACGCGCGAGAGCGGCGAGCTCTCGTAGGTGGGCTGCACGTAGTCGTACCCGCCGCCGTAGCCGCCGGCCAGGTAGGTGGCCTTGCTCCACGGCGTCCCGTCCGGGGCGGCGAGATAGGTGAGCGCGCCGCCCTCCACCAGCTCCAGCGCCGTGGCGTCGTCCCCGCCGCCGCCGGACCCGTCGGACGGTTCCTCGCCGCCGAAGCCGCCGGGGAGCGCGGGGAGCCCGCCGGTGGTGGGCGGGGCGATCACGAGGGGGACGGAGAGGGGCCGGCGACCGGCGGCCACGCGCCCCAGCGCGTCGACGAAGACGCCGCCCGAGACGGAGCGGAAGTCGCCCGCGGCCGGGTAGGGCGCCGAGCGCCCCTCCAGCGCCACGCCCTGGAAGGGGAGGCCGGTGCCGGTGGAGAAGTCGAGGGTGAGCTGCGGGTCGTCCAGGATCGCCACGTCGTCGAAGGCGCCGGTGCCGCTCATGACCAGCAGGGGCTTGCCGTAGTCCGGCGCGGCGGTGTCGGGCGCGCCGTCGTACGCGAAGAGCTGCACGCCGCCGGCGTAGAACAGCACCAGCCCGTCCACCACCGCGTACACCCAGTCGCCGCGCCACCCCAGGGCGGTGCTGGTGGAGACCGTGGTGACGGTGCCGTCCCCCGCCCGCCGGGCCAGCGTCCAGGCGCCCGCCGCGTCGTCCCAGTAGACGATCACGTCGCCGTTGCCGGCGCCCGCGTTCCCCGCCCCGTCGCGCCGCGCCGTGACGCGAAGGGCGAACGAGGTCATCGCCCAGGCGGTGAAGGTGGCGGTGCCGCCCAGCGGCAGCCCGCCCGCCGCGCCCGTGTGCTTCAGCTCGCCGCCCGCCACGCTCCAGCTGCCGGTGCCCCCGAAGCTCCACTCCCGCGCGGCGCCCGCCGCGCGGAAGTCCTTCCAGGCGCTGCGGGCGCTGGTGGCCAGCCGCAGCAGCGAGTTGGGGAAGTCGGGGAGGAAGCGGTCGGCGCGGGTGAGCTGGCGCGAGAGCGACGGCGCCCACACGCGGTTCACCCGCTCGCCCGGCCCCACGCTGGCCACGGCGCGCCCCTGTCCGTCGTACACGGTGGTGAGGGTGTCGCCGTTGGCGCCCAGCGTGGAGAGCGGGCGAAGGGTGCGCGCGTCGTACACCGCCGCCGCGAACGCCGCGTCGAGGCGCGACACGCGCAGGTTGTCCACCCGGCAGGCGACGGAGGCGTTGGCGTTGTACCCCAGCAGGCGCACCTGGAGGGGGACGGCGGCGGGGAGCCCCGAACCCGCCGCCGCGCGCACGCCGCCCAGGTCGATCACCCGCTGGAAGGGCGCCCACGCGCCCGCCGTGGCCCCCAGCGCCAGGTCGAGCGTGGCCAGCCGCGCCCCGGTGTCGCCCCGGTAGACGCCGATCTCCCACGCGGCCGCGCCCTGCGCGGGGTCGAAGCCGGCGTCGGTGGCGGCCCAGCACGAGAAGAGGTAGCGCGCCGCCTGGTCGGCGGGGATCCACTGCAGCAGCGGGCCGGCCTTCTCCCCCGGCGTGGGGGGGAGCTCGAGCGAGCGGCTCCCGGTGTGGTAGTCGGCGGTGGTGACGTGCGCGGCCAGCGTGCTTCCCGCCGCGCTCCACGCCCAGGCGCCGGGCGCGGCGTAGGGCTCGAAGTCGTAGTAGCTGGCGTCGGCGCGGGCGGTGTTGGTGAAGGCCGCCAGCGGCACCATCCCCGCCGTGTCGTGGATCCAGCTGCTGCGCACCCCGGCCGTCCCTCGCGCCTCGAGCGCCAGCCCCCACCCGTCGCGCGCCAGGACGGTGCGCTGCTCCGCCCACCCCGACGAGGGCGGGGGATCGCCCGCGCCCCAGGCGCTGAACGCGTCGTCCGCCGCGGTGGCCGCGTAGCCGCGGTACGGCG
>DASSME010000014.1:0-5805 GCA_035689035.1 Longimicrobium sp.
GCCGGTGGACAGGGTGTGGCGCGTGATGTGGCCGCCGCGGCCGCCCACCAGTGGATCGTGGCAGGTGGGGCAGCCCAGGCCGGCCCTGCGGATGCTCGAGGGCCAGCCGTTGTGGAACGCCACGAAGCCCGCGGCCAGGAACACGATCGCCGCCGCGAGCACCGGCAGTTCCAGCGAACGCGGGAGCCATCCCTCCTCCATCCCGAACGCGCCGACGCCAGCCGCCACCATCCCGCCACCGCTGGTCCACGCCCAGAACCGGTAGCGCCGCGCTAGCGCGTTGTGGCGCTCCATGAATGTATCGTACGTCCCCAGCACCGGCGCCGGCTCGTGGCCGGCGCCGATGATCCGGGTGCCGCAACTGCCGCAGTCGTCGCCGCGCAGCCGCAAAACGCCTCCGGTGGTCGCCAGGCGCTCCCCGCACGCCGGGCACTGCGGGCTCAGCCGCCGCACGCGCGCGCTCGTCAACCGTGCGCCCACCACCGGGGACGCCAGCAGCGCGAACAGGACCGCGATGTCCCTCGTCTGTCCGGAGGTGCCGATCGCCGTGGTCGCTCCTCCGGCGACGGCGGCCATCAGTGCCGGGATCAGCAGCAGGTCGATCAAGAACCGCCGGCGCAATCCCTGGCTGATCCTGACCAGCGCCGGGCGGGAGTAGAGCGCGGCGGTAGCGGGGCGGGGGATCGTCTGCATGGATGCGCTCTCCGGGAGGGAACGGGCCGTTGCGCGGGAGGGGACGAAAAAACGGGGGAAAGGTACGGGGTGCGGCGGACTTCATCCAGCCTGGCGTGCGCGCCGGCACGCGGGTGGCCTTGGAGAAATCACGATCACGAGTCGTTCCGCCTGCGATGCTACCTGGGAGGATCGGGGAGTACTTTGTCGCTTTCACCCCGTGACAAAGCACCACTCTTTGTTTATGTCGGTCGCCTCGCCGCATGACCGAAACAACCGCGAATCTCTCGACCGACCTTGTTCCAGCGAGGCAAGCTCGACCGGCAGTACCGGACCATACGGTCTGCGGTGTACAAGGAGGTGGCCGAACGTGCCGTTGCCGCAGCCTGGTGTACGCCGGGCATCCGCCTCTGCGACGTCAATCATTGGACGTTGCAGGTGCGCCGGGAAACGTGGACGACAGTGCATCCACACGGTGACGAACCATGGGATTGGGATGTGATCCTCGCGAATGTCGGTCGCCCGGAACACTTCGCCTTTGCCATATTCCACGGTGATATCCTGCGTGGGCTGGCAAAAGGCCACATCAGCAAAGCGCGGGAGGTGGTCGGGCCGGAGTTCGTGGAGGGTAATCCGAGCATCGATCATCCGCTGAAAGGCAACGTCATTCAGATCGCCGTGGCTGCCGCGGATGCAATCGGCAACCTCGCAAGGGCTCGCGTCCTGCGTCTGATGAATCCCGCGCCAGCTCTCGTGGAGTACTACACTCAGCCCAGGTTTGGCGGATTCGAGGTTGTGCCAGGCGTAGGGAAACCGCATCATTGCGCGAGGGAGATCCGATCATGAACGTGGCAACACAGTCCGGAACCGGGGTGGACGCCGAGCCGCTCACCCGCTCGCCTGGCACGCGGCGCGAACCGCAGGGGGTGCGTCGATTCCCCGTCTGCTGACCGCGCTCGTGCGCGGCGTCGTGATACGTCTGGCGGGTGGCACATCGGAGGCCGCCGTGCTGCATCGTCTGCGAAACCGGCCGAGCCTGCTGGACGCCGGTCCGCCGCGAGACGGCTCGGCGCCGTTCAGGGGCGCCGAGCGGCTCGGCTGATCTTATTTACAAGGGCGAAGGACGAGCGGGCCGGCAGAGCAACCGGCCCGCTCGTTGTTTTCTTGCATCGCCGAGACACTTTCTTCGTCACACCTTGAACGGAATGCGCGCTGACACGTGACTGCGCGCGCTCCGGCCAGTACCTTGCACGAAGCACCGGGCATCTTTCCCGCGCGGCCGTACGGCTGGGCGCGGTCGACCGTTTTGACCCACTCGTCTCTCGTGCAAATGGACCGAGTTCTGGCCGTGATCCTGGGCGGGGGCGCCGGCACGCGGCTCTTTCCGCTCACCGCGCAGCGCGCCAAGCCGGCCGTGCCCCTGGCCGGCAAGTACCGGTTGGTGGACGTGCCGATCTCCAACTGCATCAACTCCGGCCTCAGCCGCATCTTCGTGGTCACGCAGTACAACTCGGCCAGTCTGAACGACCACATCGCCCGCAGCTACATCTTCGACCGCTTCCGCGGCGGGTTCGTGACGGTGCTGGCGGCCGAGCAGACGGCCACCAGCGAGCTGTGGTACCAGGGCACCGCCGACGCGGTGCGGCAGTCGATCCTGCACATCCGCAGCTACGTGCACGACGAGGTGCTGATCCTCTCCGGCGACCAGCTCTACACGATGGACTACCGGCTGATGCTGGAGCACCATCACGACTCGGGCGCCGAGATCACCGTGGCCGCCACCCCGGTGACCGCCGCCGAGGCGCCGGGGTTCGGCATCCTGAAGACGGGCGAGGAGAACCGCATCACCGAGTTCTACGAGAAGCCCGCGCAGGACGAGCTGGAGGGGAAGGAGAGCCCCGTGGAGGCCGACCTGGAGGCAGCGGGGCGGGTGTACCTGGCGTCGATGGGGATCTACATCTTCCACTGCGACGTGCTGCGCGAGCTGCTGGACGCCTACCCCGACGCCAACGACTTCGGCAAGCACATCATCCCCATCGCCATCCGCGAGCGGAAGGTGGTGGCGTATCCGTTCAAGGGGTACTGGAACGACATCGGCACGGTGCGCTCGTTCTTCGACACCAACCTGATGCTGACCGACCCCAAGCCGGCGTTCAACCTGTTCGACGAGCAGATGCCGCTGTACACCAACGCGCGGCTCCTCCCGCCGGCCAAGATCACCCGTTCGCGGATCGAGAGCTCGATCATCGCCGACGCCAGCGTGATCATCGACAGCGACATCTCCCGGAGCGTGATCGGGATCCGCTCGTACATCGGGGCGCGCACCCGCATTCACCGCGTGGTGATGATGGGGTCGGACTACTACCGCTGGGAGGACCCCGGCAGCGCCAACCGCCTGGAGGGCCCGCTGCACCCCGGGGTGGACGAGGACACCGTGGTCGAGGGCGCCATCATCGACAAGAACGCCTCGATCGGGCGCAACTGCGTGATCACCAACGCCGCCGGCGTGCAGGACGGGGAGGGGAAGGACTTCTACATCCGCGACGGCGTGGTGGTGATCGTGAAGAACGGCGAGATCCCCGACGGCACGGTGATATGAGCGGCGCTTCGTCCACGGCGGGCCTGAGGATCGCGCAGCTCACCAACGAGTACCCGCCCAACGTCTACGGCGGCGCCGGGGTGCACATCGAGTACCTGTCGCGCGAGCTGGCGCGGGCCGAGGGGGGCGCGCACCGGGTGCAGGTGCTCTGCTTCGGCGAGCAGCGCTCCGGCGACGAGAACCTGCGCGTCCGCGGCGTGCAGCCGGGGTGCGGGTTCGAGGTGCAGGACCCGCGGCACGCGCGGCTGATGGACGCGCTGGTGCGCGACCTGGCCATGGTGGGGCTGGTGGAGGCGCCGCAGATCGTGCACTGCCACACCTGGTACTCGCACCTGGCCGGGTCGCTGGCGCGCCCGCTCACCGGCGCGCGGCTGGTGCTGACCACGCACTCGCTGGAGCCGCACCGGCCGTGGAAGGTGGAGCAGCTGGGCTCGGCGTACCACGTCACCACCTGGATCGAACGGACGGCGTACCAGAACGCGGACGGCGTGGTGGCGGTGTCGAACGCGATGAAGGCCGACGTGCAGGAGCTGTACGGCGTCCACCCCGCCCGCATCCGGGTGATCCACAACGGGATCGACCCCGACGAGTACCGCCCCCGGCACGACCCGGAGCTGCTCCGCCGCCTGGGGGTGGACCCCGAGCTCCCGATCGTCCTCTTCGTGGGCCGCATCACCCGGCAGAAGGGGATCCTGCACCTGGTGCGGGCGATCCGGCACCTGCGGCCGGGGGTGCAGGTGGTCCTCTGCGCCGGCGCGCCGGACACGCCCGAGATCGGCGCCGAGATGGAGGCGCTGGTCGGCGAGGCCCGGCGCGACGCCGCGGACCCGGTGGTCTGGATCGCCGAGATGCTGCCGAAGGAGCAGGTGATCGCGCTCTACTCGCACGCCGCCGTCTTCGTCTGCCCCTCGGTCTACGAGCCGTTCGGGATCATCAACCTCGAGGCGATGGCGTGCGAAACGCCGGTGGTGGCGTCGGCGGTGGGCGGCATCCCCGAGATCGTGGTGCCGGGCGAAACGGGGACGCTGGTGCCGATCGAGCCCCGGGGCGGGGGATCGGTGGAGCCGCGCGACCCCGAGGCGTTCAGCCGCGCCCTGGCCGCCGCCGTGAACGAGCTGATGGACGCGCCCGAGCGCCGCGCCGCGATGGGCCGCGCCGCCCGCGCGCGCGTGCTGGCGCACTTCAGCTGGCGCGCCATCGCCGCGCAGACGCTGGACTTCTACCGCGAGCTGCTGGCGCGGCCGGCGGAGGCGCGCTGAGCGTACCTTCGCGCCGGCGCGAAGGGGGAACAGCAACTTCATGAACACGGAGACGCGGAGGACCACGGAGGCCACGGAGAACTGCCGCTTTTCTCCGTGGCCTCCGTGCCCTCCGTTGCTCCGTGTTCACGAAGTTTGAATCTGGACGTCCGGAGAGATGGTCGTGGTCCGCGCGTAGTGTTCCACTACACCGCGTCGGGGGGCGGCGCCGGCGCGAAGGGGGAACAGCCACTTCATGAACACGGAGACGCGGAGAACCACGGAGGCCACGGAGAACTGCCCTTTTTCTCCGTGGCCTCCGTGCCCTCCGTTGCTCCGTGTTCATGAAGTTTGGATCTGGACGTCCGGAGAGAGTCGTGGTCCGCGCGTAGTGTTCCACCCGGCCTGATCGCATGCTCACGGTCCTTCACTACGACGCGCACACGTGCGTGAGCCCCCCAGGATGGTCGACCGGATGAGAACGACCACCGCGGAACGGGGGACGTTCGGCCGGCGGGCGCGGGCGTACGCGGTGCACCTCTACACCGCGTCGGGAGCGGCGCTCGCGTTCTGGGCGGCGGCGGAGACGTGCGGCGCTGAGCCGGAGTTGCGGCGGGTCTTCGCGCTCCTGATCGCGGCGGTGGTGGTCGACGCGTCGGACGGGCCGCTGGCGCGCGCATGGCAGGTGAAGCGCTGGGCGCCCACGGTCGACGGGCGCATCATCGACGACATCGTCGACTACCTGACGTACACCTTCGTCCCCCTGCTGCTGGTGTGGCGGATGGGGTGGGTGCCCGCGCCCGCCGCCGTGTGGATCGTACCGCCGCTGGTCGCGTCGCTGTTCGGGTTCGCGAACGCGGCGGCCAAGGACGAGGCGGGCGGGTTCTTCCTGGGCTTCCCGTCGTACTGGAACGTGGCGGCGTTCTACGCGGGCGTCCTCCACCGGTTCTGGGGGCCGTGGCCGAACGCGGTGATGCTGCTGGCGCTGGCCGCGCTGACCGTGGCGCCGGTGCGCTTCCTCTACCCCAACCTGGCGCCACGCCCGTGGAAGCTCCCGCTGATCCTGGGCGCCATCGCGTGGACGGCGGTTCTCGTCGCGCTGCTGCTGCTCGATTACCCGCGCTCTCCCGGGTGGCTGGCGCTGGTCTCGCTCGTCTACCCGGCGTTCTACACCGTGCTCTCCGCCTGCCTGGCCCGGCGCACCTCGCGGGCGGCCGCGCCGGATGGCCATCGCTGACTGCGTCAGCGTGGAGATGCGGTGCCACCCCACCCTTCCGCGCGCATCGGCAAGCCGAA
>DASSME010000015.1:0-4365 GCA_035689035.1 Longimicrobium sp.
CGGCGACCCCGTGCACGCCACGCTTCCCCCGCGCACGTCCACGCTGCAGGGGATGGCGGCCAGGGTGCCGGCCGGCGGCGTGCGCGGCTTCGGCTGCGTGGGCAGCCCGTCGGAGCACGCGGCCAGCGCCAGCAGGGCGGCGGCCGCTGCCCCGGGGGCGCGGCGCGCGGACGAGCGAAGGTCGTGCAAGGGACTTCGGGCGATCACGGGGGAATGCACGGCGGCGGAGGGGCCACCGCCGTCAAGCGGGTGGGCACGGCGAACGATGCATGGGAAAAATCGCACAGAACTTCGTGCGAGGCAAGGGCTTATGCCGGGTCCGGCGGAGAATTCGCCTCACGCCGAGCCCTCGGATCGAACCCAGGGGCGGGTTGTTTTCCGCCGACTCCGCGGACCCTGCGTGAGCCCACGCCGCCCGCGTTCTCGCGGGACCCGATGACGCGGACCCGGGATGATCGCGTCCTCCCCGTCCGCCGGCGCTCGCGCGACGGGCCCCGGCGCGCCAGGGTACGGATGCACGATCGGCAGAGCCGCGGGAGTGGAAGCTCCGCCGGTCTGCCGATGGATCGCCGCGCCTCCGCGGAGGATGCGCGCGTGCACGACTTCAGGGTCGCGTCAGGCCGCCTGCAGCGCGCGGCCGGGGTAGGTGAGCGCCACCAGCGGCCGGGCCGCGGGCTGCTCGTCCGCCGCGCCGTGCCAGGGGCTGCCGGGGTGCTCGGCGAGCCACGCGGTCTTCCCCAGCACCCGCGCGCAGCGCATGCAGGGGAAGGCGTCCAGCTCGCCGCCGCGGGCGCGCAGCGCGGCGCTGGCGCGCTTCAGCGCGTCCATCCGCGCGGTGTAGCGCGGCCACACCTCCAGCAGGCTCTCGTGGTTCAGGTCGGCCACCACGTCGGCCTCGTTGGCGCCGTACTCCGAGAGCTGGCAGCAGAGCGAAAGGCGGCCGCGCGCGTCCACGTACATCCGCCGGTGCTCGAAGGTGTCGCAGGCGGGCTCGGCGGGGCGGTCGTCCCAGGGGGCGCCGTAGTCCAGCCCCACCACGACCGGCCGGCCCTCGCGCCCCAGCGCCAGGATCTCGTCGCGCGCGCCGTACCACTCGCGCGGGGCCAGGTCGCTGTCGCGCGCGGCGCTGCCGGGCACCGGCTGCGCCAGGGTGAAGTGGATCCCCACGCCCAGCGCCTGCGCCAGGTCCGCCGCCTGCCGCAGCTGGTGCCGGTCGCGGCGGTCCACCACGAAGCCCAGCGAGGTGGGGATCTGCCGGCTGGTGAGGAGGGCCACCGCCATCAGCACGCGCCGGAACGAGCCGCGGCCGCGCTCCGCGTCGTGCACCGCCTCGTCGCCGCCCGAAAGAGAAAGGCGCACGGCCGAGGGGGGATAACGATCGAGCGCCGGCATCAGCCGGCGCATGTGCCACCCGTTGCTCACGAAGCGCCACGGCACCCCCCGCCCGTGCAGCGAGGCGATGATGCGCTCCCACTGCGGGTGGAGGGTGGGCTCGCCGCCCGTCATGCTCACCGCCAGCTCGCCGAACAACGCGCGCGCCTGGTCCACCGTGCGCTCGATGAGCACGGGGTCCAGGTTGCGCACGGTGGTCACGTCATCCCGGATGCAGTGGGGACAACGCAGGTTGCAGTGCTCGGTGAGGGCGATTCCCAGGAGCATGCCCGGGGTCACTGCGCGAGGAGTCAGGGGATGACGCCGCCGCCGCCGCTGCCGCTCTCGCCGGGGATCGACGGACCGTTGGTGGTGGACAGCGTGAGCTGCGTAAGGCGCGGAAGGTCCGTCACCTTGGGGCTCACCCAGGAACGACGGCCGGCGGAAGGGACCGCGTCGTTGCGGTTCGGGATCATGCCAGAGCTCCAGAAAGGAAGGGATCGTGGTTGCGTTCGCGGCATGGGGACCGCGCGGCCGGTGCTACAGCGAACCTGGTTCGAGATCGCGCCCGGACCGCCGGGCCGCCAGCGCGCCACTCCCCCCGGGTGAAGCTCGGTTTGCGGGGAGCCGGAGCGCGAAACGATGGCCCTGCGTGGGCAGGGCGCAGCGCAGGGAAGACAGCAGTGGGACAGCGCCGGGTGCTGCGGCCGGTGCATCCTGCGGAACGGCCGCGCACAATCATAAGCAAATGTCCGCGTGAATGCAACGCATCTGCCAAACTGCTGCGCGGAAGCGTTGCAGCTTTCCTTTGCGGACGGGGATCGTCCGAACGGGCGCCCCGCCCGGGGCGATCGGTCCGCCCGTCCAACGTGTGTCCCGGCTTTTGGCTCCGCTCGCCGTGCCGCCGCTCGGGTGACGGGCGGGACGGGAGGGCGCCACGGCGGCGCCGCGGATGATCCTACGCCTCGCAACCGGGAATAGACCCGCCGCGGCCGCCATGCCGCCCAGGGGACGGGCGTGGCGCGCATCGTTGGCGACAGTGCTCGGAGACGGCCGTTACGGCCGGGGGGCTCCGCGGCTGCGCTTGCAGGCGGCCACGATCGTGGCGCGCACGTGCGGCTCCAGCCCCTGCGCCTTCCGCATGCAGCTCTCGTAGGTCTCCATCGACTGCTGCCGCTGGCGGAAGAGGTCGGCCTCGCGCATCGAATCCTCGGCCTGGGCCAGCGGGTCGGGCGGGGCGGGGGCCGGGCTGGGCGCGGCCTCGCCCGCGGGCGAGGCGCTCGGCACGACGGCGGGAGCCTGGACGGCGGGCGAGGCGTCGTCCGCGCCGGGCCTGTCGCCGCCTCCGCACCCCGCCGCCGCCGCCACGGCGCACACGAGCGCGGCGGCCGAAAGCGCCGCGGCCACGGAAGATCGTTTCATCGGTCGTCGAGTTCGGTGCGAGGTGGAGCGGAGAGGCGCCGGTGCGTTCCGGGCGGGTGAAGCCGAAGCCCCGCCCGCCCTGGAATCTAGCGAACCTCCACCCCGCGGGCTACGGCCTGGCGCCCGCCTCCACGACCGCCTCGAGCCGGCGCATCCGTTCCTCGAGCCGCTGGTTCTGCGCCTGCAGCGCGGCGTTCTGCTCCTTCAGCGCCTGGATCTCGCGCGCCTGGGCCTCGATGCTCCGCGCCTGCCCGCCGGTGCGCGCCTCCAGCGCCTGGATCCCCGCCAGGTTCACGCCGTCGAAGTCGCTCATGTTGATGGTGCGGTCGTCGGCGGTGAAGCCGAAGGCGCGGTGCCAGTCCTGCGCCATGGGGCCGATGTGCAGGGTGGAGCGGTCCACCTCGTCGCGGTAGCGCCAGGTGCTCACCGGGAGCTGGCGGATGCGGGCCAGGATGTCCTCGCCGTTCACGTTCAGGAAGTCCTGCTTGCGGTTGCGGTCCGAGATCACCACCCAGCTGCTGCCGCCCGCCGCCACCTGCACGCCCGTGGTGGTGGTGGCGTTGGTGAACAGGCGGTAGCCGCCGGCTGCGCGCACGCTGAACTGGTTGTTGGCGCTGGCCTCCAGGCTGTCGGTGGTGCTGCCGTCGGCGAACACGATGGCGCCGGCGTGCCCGTTGGTGCTGGCGCGCTGCCCGATCGCCACCGAATAGTCGGCGTCGGCGGTGGTGCGGGTGCCCAGCGCGACGGCGCCGCTCCCGTCGGCGTTGTTGAGCTGCCCCACCGCCATGCTGTAGTTGCCCTGCGCCTTGCTCCCGCCCCCCACGGCCAGCGAGTAGTAGCCCGACGCGACGGTGTTGTTGCCCGCGGCGAACGAGTAGAAGCCGGTGTTGCTGTCGTCCCACTGCGTGCCGTCGATGCCGCCGACGCGGAACGAGGCCTTGTACGGGTACCACATCATCCGCTCGCCCGAGCCGGTCTGCGGGATGATGCCGATCCCCAGCACTCCCTTGGCCACCACCCCGCTGGCGCTGTCCACGCGGAAGCGGTCGCCCAGCGGCGAGCCCGAGCGCAGGCGCAGGAGGATGTCGGACTGGGCGCCCGCCGGCGCGGCGGCGGACACGAGCGCGGCGGCGGCGAGTGCCGCGGTGAAGAAGGCTTTGCGCATGGGGTGTTTCTCCGGATGGGAGAGAGGGAGGGAGAGCGGTGAGCGCGGCGCGCGGCGGGGCCCCGCCGCGCGCGAGCGCGCAGAAATGTACAGGCTTCACCCCGTATCGGTCCACGCGGCGGGACAATATGGGACCACGCGGGACAGCCGGATGTCCGGCGGTACTCGACACCGCGTCCGGATCGCAGGGAGTTCAAAACGGCCGCGGGGCGGGGAGGACCGGCCTCTCCCGCCCCGCGGCCGCGGAGCGTGCGCGGATCGGTGTCCGTCCGTCGTCAGGGCCTGGCCGCGCCCGCGACCAGCGCCTCGAGCCGCTCCAGCCGGGCCCGCAGCTCGGCGTTCTCGGCCTGCACCGACTGTAGCTGCCGGCCCTGCGCCTCGAGCTGCCGCGCCTGGTCGGCCGTGCG
>DASSME010000016.1:0-8474 GCA_035689035.1 Longimicrobium sp.
ACCTGGAAGTCGAGCCGGCCCAGGTACTCGAGAACAGCAGTGCGTGAGTGCGTGAGTGCGGAAGTGCGGGAGTGCGCGGGCGCGGAATCCACTTCCGCATTTTCCCGCCAGCGTACGCGGTCCATCACCCGGTACATCCGCGCGCCCGGCGCGCCGAACGGGCAGGGGACGAAGCGCTCCGCCGTCATCGCCGGACGGTTCGCGTAGCCGCGCGCCAGCCCGTCGCCCGCGAGGTAGAGCTCGCCGGCGGCACCGGCCGGCACGGGCTGGAGATGCCGGTCGAGGACGTACGCCCGCGTGTTCGCCACCGGCGTGCCGACCAGCACCCGCTCCGCGCCGCGGGGGACGACCGAATAGGTCGAGTAGGTGGTGTCTTCCGTGGGTCCGTAGAGGTTGCCGACCTTGTCCACCGTGCCCAGCGCGTAGAGCCCCTGCGCCAGCGCGTTGGGCAGCGCCTCGCCGCCCAGGTTCAGCGTCCGCACGCAGGGCGGGATGCCGCCGCCGCGCAGCAGCTCGGCGGCGGCGCTGGGGACCATGCTGACGTGAACCACCTCCTCGTCCAGCGTCGCCAGCTCCAGCGCGTTCTCGGCGATCACCAGCTTCCCACCCCACGCGAGCGTCCCGAACACCTCCGCCACCGAGACGTCGAAGTTGATGGAGGTGGAGAAGAGGACCGACGAGCGCTCCTCGTCCGTCACGTTCTCCCGCAGCCAGTGCAGCAGGACGACGACGGAGGAGTGGCGGATCATCACCCCCTTCGGCCGCCCGGTCGAGCCCGAGGTGAAGATGACGTGCGACAGGTTCTCGGGGACGGCGCCGCTCTCCGGGGCGTCGGCCGATTCCGCCGCGATGACGTCGCGCTCCGCGTCGAGCAGCAGGAGCGCAGGCGCATCCTCCGGCAGACGATCGGCGAGCGTCGAATCGGTGAGGACCAGCGCGACGGCGGCGTCTTCGAGCATGTAGCCCAGCCGCTCGCGCGGGTACGCGGGGTCCAGCGGCACGTACGCGCCGCCCGCGCCCAGCACGCCCAGCATCGCCGCGACCAGCTCCGGCGTGCGCGGCAGGCAGATGCCCACGCGCACCTCGGGGCCCACGCCGCGGCGGCGCAGCGCGTGGGAGAGCTGGTTCGCCCGCCGCTCCACTTCCGCGTACGTCAGCCGCTCGCCGCGCCACGAGAGCGCGACGGCGGTGGGCGTCCGCGCCGCCTGCGCGCGGAACAGGTCGTGGACGCACACGCCGGCGGGGTACGGACGTCCGGTCGCGTTCCATTCCTCCACCACCAGCCGGCGCTCGGCCTCGGGCAGCAGCGGCAGCCGGTCGACGGACTGGCGGTCGTCCGTGGCCATCGCCTCCAGCACGCGCAGCAGGTAGCCCGCGTGGCGCTCCCCGGTCGCGCGGTCGAAGAGCGAGGTGGCGTAGTTCAGCTCCCCCGCGATCCGGTCCCCGCTCGGGGCCAGGGCGAGCGAGAGGTCGAACTTGGCCGTTTCTTCCGCGATCTCCGGGACGGCCACTGACCGCAGCCCGGGCAGCTCCAGGCGCTCGCGCGGCGCGTTCCGCCAGGCGAACACCACCTGGAAGAGCGGATGGTGCGCCAGGGTGCGGGCGGGATCGAGCCGCTCCACCACCTGCTCGAAGGGAACCTCCTGGTGCTGCTGCGCCTCCAGCGCCCGCGCCCGCACCTGCCCCAGCAGCTCCGCCACGCTGCCCGCGCCCGACAGCTCCACGCGCAGCGCCAGGGTGTTGACGAAGAAGCCGATCAGCTCCTCGGTCTCGCGGCGGTCCCGGTTCGCCGTGGGGGTGCCGATCACCACCTCGGCCTGCCCGGAGAGCCGGCCCAGCACGGCCGCCCACCCCGCCAGCAGGGTCATGAACAGCGTGGCCCCATGCCGCCGCGACAGCGCCGTCAGCGCGGCGGTGAGCCCCGCGTCCAGCACCACCGGCACCGAGCCGCCCGCGAAGTCCTGCCGCCGCGGCCGCGCGCGGTCGGTGGGCAGCTCCAGCAGCTCCGGCGCACCGGCGAGCGCACGCTCCCAGTAGCCCGCCTGCCGCTCCAGCAGCTCGCCCCTCATCCGGCGCCGCTGCCACACCGCGTAGTCCGCGTACTGGATCTCCAGCGCGGGGAGCGGATCGTCGCGGCCGCCGTGGAACGCGTCGTACAGCGTGCCCAGCTCGCGGACGAAGACGTCCGTCGACCAGCCGTCCGCCACGATGTGGTGCATCGTGACCAGCAGCACGTGATCGTCCGCGGCCATGCGGACCAGCCGCCCGCGCACCAGCGGCCCCTTCGCCAGGCCGAAGGGCGCGCCCGCCTCGGCGCGCACCAGGCGGCGCAGCTCGTCCTCGGCGCCGGGGAGGGCGTGGAGATCGTGCTCCACCAGCCGGAACGCGCTCTCGCCGGCGGGGGTGATGTGCTGGACGGGCTCGCCCTCCACCGCGGGGAAGGTGGTGCGCAGCGCCTCGTGCCGCGCGACGATGCGGTCCAGCGCGCGGACCAGCGCGCCACGGTCCAGCGCTCCGTGCAGCCGCAGGCGCAGGGAGATGTGGTACGCCGCGCCGGTGCCGTCCAGCTGCTCCAGGAACCACAGGCGCTGCTGGGCGAAGGAGAGCGGGATCGGCGCGGCGCGGTCCACGGGCGCGATCGCCGCGGCCTCGGCCGGGGCGGCTGCCCGCAGCCCGCGCGCGAAGTCGGCCAGCAGGGGCCGCTCGAACAGGTCGCCGGGAGAGACCTGCGCGTCCAGCGCCTGCCGGACGCGCGAAACGACGCGCACCGCCAGCAGCGAGTGCCCGCCCAGGTGGAAGAAGTCGTCGCCCCGGCCGACGCGCTCCACCCCCAGCAGCTCGGCCCAGATCGCCGCGACGGCCTGCTCCACCCGGCCGGACGGCGCCTCGTACACCCCGGCGGCATAGGCGCCGCCCTCCGGGGCCGGCAGCGCGCGGCGATCCACCTTGCCGTTCGGCGTCTGCGGATACGCCTCCATCCATACGTACGCCGCCGGCACCATGTACGCAGGCAGGCGGTCGGCGAGATGCGCCTGCAGCGCGTCCACGGCCACCGGCTCGTCCGCCAGATAGTACGCAACGAGACGCCGGTCGCCCGGCGCGTCTTCGCGCACGAGGACGACCGGGGCGCGCAGGGCCGGGTGCTCCGCGAGCCGCGCCTCGATCTCGCCCAGCTCGATGCGGTAGCCGCGCACCTTCACCTGGAAGTCGAGCCGGCCCAGGTATTCGATCACCCCATCCGCGCGTCGGCGCACACGGTCCATCACCCGGTACATCCGTCCGCCCGGCGCGCGGGAGGGGCAGGGGACGAAGCGCTCCGCCGTCATCCCCGGTCGGCTCGCGTACCCGCGCGACAGCCCGTCACCCGCGAGATACAGCTCGCCGACGGCGCCCACGGGCACGGGCTGGAGATGGCGGTCCAGCACGTACGCCTGCGTGTTCGCCACCGGCGTGCCGACCAGCACCTGCCCCGAGCCGCGGGGAACGACGTAGTACGTGGAGTAGGTGGTGTCTTCCGTCGGCCCGTAGAGGTTGCCGACCTTCTCCACGGATTCCAGCGCGTAGAGACCCTGCGCGAGCGCGTTCGGCAGGGGCTCGCCGCCCAGGTTCAGCGTCTTCACCGATGCCGGGATCCCGCCGCTGCGGAGCAGCTCCGCCGCGGCGCTCGGCACCATGCTGACGTGCACCACCTCCTCGTCGAGCGACGCCAGCTCCAGCGCGTTCTCGGCGATCACCAGCTTCCCGCCCCAAGCCAGCGTGCCAAATACCTCCGCCACCGAGACGTCGAAGTTGATCGAGGTGGAGAAGAGCACGGACGAGCGCTCCTCGTCCGTCACGTTCTCCCGCAGCCAGTGCAGGAGGACGACGACGGACGAGTGGCGGATCATCACCCCCTTCGGCCGGCCGGTGGAGCCCGAGGTGAAGATGACGTGCGACAGGTTCTCCGGTCCCACGCCGCTCTCCGGCGCATCCGCGGATTCTGCAGCGATGGCCTCGCGCTCCGCGTCGAGCAGCAGCAGGGCGGCGTCTTCCGGCAGGCGATCAGCCAGCGTCGACTCGGTGAGGACGAGCGCGACGGCGGCGTCTTCGAGCATGTAGCCCAGCCGCTCGCGCGGGTACGCCGGGTCCAGCGGCACGTACGCGCCGCCCGCGCCCAGCACGCCCAGCATCGCCGCCACGAGATCCGCCGTTCTCGGCAGGCAGATGCCGACGCGCACCTCGGGACCGACGCCGCGGCGGCGGAGGGCGTGGGAGATCTGGTTCGCCCGCGCCTCCAACTGGGCGTACGTCACCCGCTCGCCGCGTCGTGAGAGCGCGACGGCTTCCGGCGTCCGCGCCGCCTGCGCGTGGAAGAGGTGGTGGACGCACGCGCCGATGGGGTACGGGCGCCCGGTCGCGTTCCATTCCTCCAGCACCAGGCGGCGCTCGGCATCGGGGAGCAGCGGCAGGCGGTCCACGGTCTGGCGATCGTCCGCCGCCATCGACTCCAGCGCCTGCCGCAGGTATCCCGCGAAGCGCTCCACGGTCGCGCGGTCGAAGAGCGCGGTCGCGTACTCCACCGCGCCGACGATGCGCCCGCCCTCCTCCCAGAGCGCGAGCGACAGGTCGAACTTGGCCGTGTCGGCAGCCGCCACGTGCGCGCCGGCGACCGCCAGCCCCGGCAGCGCCAGGTCGCCGCCCGGCGCGTTCTGCCAGGCGAACAGCACCTGGAAGAGCGGGGTGTAGGCCAGGCTGCGCGCGGGCCGCACCCGCTCCACCACCTGCTCGAAGGGGATGTCCTGGTTCCGCTGCGCCTCGAGCGCGCGCGCCTTCACGCGCCGCAGCAGCTCCGCCACGGTCGGCCCGTCCGACAGATCGACGCGGACGGGGAGCGTGTTGACGAAGAAGCCGATCAGCTCCTCCACCTCGGGCCGCGCGCGGTTCGCCGACGGGGTGCCGACCACGACGTCGCCCTGCCCGGCGAGGCGGGCGAGCACGGTGGCCCAGCCGGCGAGCAGCGTCATGAACGGCGTCGCGTCGTGCCGGCGGGAGAGCGACTTCAGCGCGGCGGTCAGCGCCTCGTCCAGCTCCACCTCCACCAGGGCGCCGGCGAAGTCCTGCCGCGGCGGGCGCGGGCGGTCGGCCGGCAGCTCCAGCAGCTCGGGGGCGCCGGCGAGGGTCCGCGTCCAGTACTCCGCCTGCGCCTGGAGCACCGCGCCGCCCACCCAGCGGCGGTGCCACGCCGCATAATCCGCGTACTGCACCGGCAGCGGCCGCAGCGGATCCGCCTCGCCGCGCGCGAAGGCGGCGTACAGCGCGCCCAGCTCCCGGCGCAGCACGCCGGCCGACCAGCCGTCCGAGACGATGTGGTGCATCGTCAGCAGCAGCGCGTGGTCGTCCGCCGCCATGCGCACCAGGCGGCCGCGCACCAGGGGGCCGCGCTCCAGGTCGAACGGCGCGCTCGCCTCGTGCCGGGTAAGGCGGCGCAGCTCGTCCTCCGCGTCCGGCCGGGCGTGGAGATCGTGCTCCAGCAGCCGGAAGCCGCTCCCCCCGGCTGACGCGATGCGCTGGGCCGGCTCGCCGTCCGCCGCGGGGAAGGTGGTCCGCAGCACCTCGTGGCGCGCCACGATGCGGTCCAGCGCGCGGACCAGCGCGCCGCGGTCCAGCTCTCCGTGCAGCCGCAGGCGCATGGGGATGTGGTACGCCGCGCCGGTGCCGCCCAGCTGCTCCAGGAACCAGAGCCGCTGCTGCGCGAACGAGAGCGGGATCGCCGCCCCCCGGTCCACCGGCGCGATCTCGCCCGATTCCGCGCGCGCGGCGGTGCCCAGCCCGCGCGCGAAGTCCGCCAGCACCGGCCGCTCGAACAGGTCGCCGGGCGCCGCCTCCACGCCCAGCGCCTGGCGGACGCGCGAGACCACGCGCACCGCCAGCAGCGAGTGCCCGCCCAGGTGGAAGAAGTGGTCGCCCCGGCCCACCCGCTCGGCGCCCAGCAGCTCGGCCCAGACGGCCGCGACGACCCGTTCCGTCTCGCCGGCGGGCGCCTGGTACGCGCGCGTGGCGAACGCGTCGCCCTCCGGCGCGGGGAGCGACGTGCGGTCGATCTTCCCGTTCGGCGTCAGCGGCAGCGCGTCCAGGCGCACGTACGCCGCGGGGACCATGTACTCGGGCAGACGCTCCGCGAGATGGGCCCGCAGCGCCGCGGCGTCCGGCGCATCGCCCGCCAGGTACGCCACCAGCCGCGGTTCGCCCGGCGCGTCCCGGCGCGCCACGACCACGGCCTGGCGCACGTCCGGGTGCTCGGCCAGCCGCGCCTCGATCTCGCCCAGCTCGATGCGGAAGCCGCGGACCTTCACCTGCGCGTCCAGGCGGCCCAGGTACTCCAGCGCGCCGTCCGCCATCCACCGCACCCGGTCGCCGGTGCGGTACAGCCGCGCCCCCGCCGCGCCGCCGAACGGGTCGGGGACGAAGCGCTCCGCGGTCAGCGCGGGGCGGCGCAGGTATCCGCGCGCCACGCCCGCGCCCCCCACGTACAGCTCCCCCGCCACGCCCACGGGCACGGGGAGAAGCCCGGGGTCCAGCACGTAGGTGGCGACGTTGGGCAGCGGGCCGCCGATCGCCGCCGCGGGGCCCGCCGCCCCGATCTCGCGCGCCGTCACGTCCACGGTGCACTCGGTCGGCCCGTAGACGTTGTAGAAGCGGGTGGGGACGCGAGACATCCGCTCGCGCAGCTCCTCGTCCACCGCCTCGCCGCCCACCAGCACGAAGCGCGGGAAGCCGCCGTCTCGGCCCAGCCCCTGCGCCAGCGCCAGCCGCAGCAGCGAGGGCGTCATGTCCAGCACGTCCACGCGCTCGCGGCGCAGCCACGCCACCAGCGCCGCGGGGTCGCGGCGGACCGCGTCGGGAACCGGGCACAGCGCGTGTCCCGCCAGGAGCTGCACCACCTGCTTCACCGACCCGTCGAAGACCAGCGGCGCGTTCACGCCCACGCGCAGCGGGGCCGGATGATCCGCGTAGATCCACGCCTGGAGCGCCCCGAAGAGGTTCACCACCGAGCCGTGCCGCACCATCACGCCCTTGGGCCGCCCCGTGGACCCGGAGGTGTAGAGGACGTACGCCAGGTGCTCCGGCGTCAGCCCGGGCCGCGCGGGGTTCCCGTCCGGGCACCCGGCCCAGGCGCCCGTGTCCGCGTCCAGCGCCAGCGCGGACACGCCCAGCGAGCCGGCGCGCTCCAGCAGCGACGCCTGCGTCAGCAGCACCACGGGCCGGCTGTCCGCCACCATCTCGCGCAGCCGTGGGGTGGGAGACGCCGGGTCCAGCGGGAGGTACGCGCCGCCGGCCTTGAGCGCCGCCAGCAGCCCCACGAAGGCGTCCACGCCGCGCTCCGCGCACAGCAGCGCCACGCGCGCATCGGGCCCCACGCCGCGCCCGGCCAGGTAGTGCGCCAGCCGGTTCGCCCGCGCGTTCAGCGCCGCGAACGACAGCGTCTCGCCGCCGGCCACCAGCGCGTCTGCGTGCGGGGTGCGCGCCGCCTGCGCCTCGAACTGATCCGGGATCGACGCACCGCGGGGAACGTCCGCCGCCGTCCGGTTCCAGGCGTGGACCACCTGGCGGTGCTCGGCCGCGTCCAGCAGCGCCACCCGGTCGATCCGGGCACCGTCGTCCGCCGCCATCGCCCGCAGCACGCGGCCCAGGTAGCCCGCGAAGCGCTCCGCCGTCTCTCGCGTGAAGAGCGACCGCGCGTAGGTGAGCCCGCCCACCACGCGCCCGCCGTCTTCCCACAGCGCCAGCGACAGGTCGAAGCGGGCCGCGTCGGTCTCGGCCCCGTCCACGCCGTCGACGGCCAGCCCCGGCAGGTCCAGCGCGCCGCCCGGCGCGTTCTGCCACGCGAACATCACCTGGAAGAGCGGGGTGTAGGCCAGGCTGCGCGCGGGGCGCAGCCGCTCCACCACCTGCTCGAAGGGGATGTCCTGGTTGCGCTGCGCCTGCAGCGCGCGCGCCCGCACCCGCTCCAGCAACCCGGCCACGGTGGGCGCGCCCGAAAGGTCCACCCGCAGCGCCAGGGTGTTGACGAAGAAGCCGATCAGCTCCTCCACCTCGGCGCGGCCGCGGTTGGCCGACGGGGTGCCGATCACCACCTCGTCCTGCCCCGAGAGCCGGGCGAGCACCGTGGCCCAGCCGGCGAGCAGCGTCATGAACAGCGTGGCGCCGTGCCGCTGCCCCAGCGCCTTCAGCGCCGCCGTGAGCCCCGCGTCCAGCTCCACCTCCACCCGCGCGCCGGCATGGTCCTGCCGCGCGGGGCGGGGGTGGTCGGCCGGCAGCACCAGAAGCTCGGGCGCGCCGGCCAGCGCGCGGGTCCAGTGCTCCGCCTGCGCCTCGAGCACCGGGCCCTCCACCCAGCGGCGGTGCCAGACGGCGTAGTCGGCGTACTGCACCGGCAGCGGGGGAAGGGGATCGGGCTCGCCGCGCGCGAAGGCGGCGTACAGCGCGGCCAGCTC
>DASSME010000017.1:0-13214 GCA_035689035.1 Longimicrobium sp.
GCCACGGTGGTCTGATTACTCTTGAGCATGGGCGGTTGACCTCGTTTCGTTGGGTGAATGCACGTGGGTAAAACCCGCATCCCAACTTGAGGCAGCCGCCCTCTTTTTCTTCCTCCCTATACGACACGGAGAAGCGGAGAAGACCGGAGCAGCGGAGGAACCGCGCACCCTGCTCCGTCCGCTCGTTTCCCCCGTGACATGGATCCGTATGGGGGGCGTGCCCGATGAGCAGGAGGCGGATGAGGGCTCAAAACGCCGTTCTCCGCTGCTCCGTTGCCCTCCGCTTCTCCGTGTGCCCCCCTTTCGCGGAGCTCGTGCGGCAACCGAACCCGCGGATCCGGATCACCGCGTGCTCTTCGATCGGCGGGCTGCAGGTTCGCCCAGGGGTGGCGTGATAGTTGCCACCCCCGGGGCCCCCCGATGTGTGCGGAACGGATGATCCAGGCGCCCGAGGAGACGGCACGGTGGCAGAGATCAAGGTGGACGAGCGGCGCAACGGCCCATCCCCTCCGCGCGCCGGATTCCGGTGGTGGTGGCTGCTGCCGCTGCTGCTGATCATCCCCGTGTTCCTGCTGGTCCGCGGCTCCGGCGACAGCGACCACGTGGTCCCCGGGCTCGACTCCGCCTCCACCGCGCCCGTCGCGTCCGATTCGGTCGTGCCCGCCGCCGCGCCGGTGCAGACCCCGGTGTCCACCGGCGAAGCCCCCGCGCCGCCGGCGCCCCAGGCCGCGCATCCCGACACCCCGGCGCCCCGCGCGGCATCCGGCGCGGCGGGCTCCTCCCGGTCGCGCACGGCCGGCGAGGCGGACGAGCAGCGCGCCGGGAACGACACCGCGGCCACCGACACCAGCACGTCCGGCCGCGGCTCGCGGAGCGGCGCGCGCCGCGGGCGGACGCAGCGCGACACGGCCGCGGCGAGCGACAGCACGCCGGGCTGAACGAAACGAATCAGGCGCGGGGGACCACGGGTTCGCCCCGCGGGTGGAAGCCTTTACCACGGAAACGGCGCATGAACGACGAACGGCTGGTACCGCTCCACTCGCTCCCGGACTTCGACGTGGCCGACGGCTACTCCGACATCCGGGGGTTCGACGCCTTCCTTGCCGACGGCCGCCGCGTGGGCACCGTGGACGAGCTCCTGGTGGACCCCGCGGCCCGCCGCGTGGCGGCCATCACGCTGGACGGCGACGGCGCGATGCGCGCCGCCGGCCAGGTGCCGATCGAATCCGTGGAGATCGACACCCCCTCGCGCCGCGTGCTGATCCGGGGCGACGGCGCCGCGGGGCTGATGGCGGCCGGCACCGCCGGCGCCGCCGCGCTGCGCGACGACGACGCCACGCTTCTGCACCCCGCCGCGCGCCCTGAGGGCGGCGAGGAGCGGATGACGCTCGCCGAGGAAGAGCTGGCGCTCTACAAGAACCGCGTGTCGGCCGGCAGCGTGGACGTGCACAAGCGCGTGGAGACCCGCCACGTGCGCGAGAGCGTGCCCGTGATGCACGAGGAAGTCACCGTCGAGCGCCGCCGCGTGGACAACCCCGACGCATCCACCGAGGTGCGCTACGAGGGCGACACCATGATCGTCCCGATCGTGGAGGAAGAGCTGGTGGTGCAGAAGCGCACCGTGGTCCGCGAGGAGCTGGTGATCCGCCGCAAGCAGGTGGAGCGCGAGCAGGTGGTGGAAGCCGACCTCCGCCGCGAGCGCGTGGACGTGGACGGCCCCGGGCTGGACCAGGGCGGGATGCGCGCGGACCCGGCGCCCGACCGCGCCGCGCGGGCGGCCGGCGAAGAGCGCGATCTTCCATCGGGCGATGGGCCGCTGTCCGCGGGCGGCGCGCCCGACGGGGTCCGCGTGCGCTGACGCGCGGCCCCACACAACACGGCCGATACCGCGCGACACCCGTGGCGCGGCCGGGATCCGGGCACCCCAGCGCAGCGGGGCGCCGCCGATCCTGGCCGCGCCGTGTGTCTGGCGGAAAACGAAGCGCGTTCCCGCCCCGCGGCACGTACACCGGCGGCCGGAGGGACGAACTTCCGAACGGCTTTCCATGGCTTGATTGTTGCCACCTCCCCGGACCCTGATCCAGAGGATAAACCGACACTCAGAACGGGAGAAACACGTGGCAGAGATCAAGGTGGACCGCGACGATCGCGGGCGCGAGCCGCGGCGGGACGGCGGATTCAAGTGGTGGTGGCTGCTTCCCCTCCTCCTGATCCCCCTGTTCTTCCTCCTGCGCGGCCGGCACCGCGACGGCGGCGACACCACCACCGTGGTGTACGACACCACCGCCACCGCGCCGGTCGCCGCGCCGGTGACCGCCGACACCACGGTCACCGCCGGTGCCGCCGCGCCCGTGACCACCGATACCACCACCGGCGGGACCGCGGCCGGTACGGGCGCCAACGCGAGCGACACGCTGGTGAAGGTGGACAGCACCCGAAAGAGCCCGTGACCGCCGGTGACGGACGAGGCGCGGGACGAAAGCCGTCCCCGCGCGGGAGAAGCCTTAACCGAAAGCGTGGCTGACATGCACGGCGACCGCCTGGTACCACTCGAATCGCTCCCGGACTTCCACGTGGCCGAGGGCTACACCGACATCCGCGGCTTCGACGCCTACGCCTCGGACGGGCGGCAGGTGGGCCGCGTGCGCCACCTGCTGGTGGACCCCGACGCCCAGCGCGTGGCCGCCGTCACGCTGCAGGGCCTGGGCGCCGGCGGCGACGAGGTGCAGGTGCCGATCGAGGACGTGGAGATCGACACCCCCTCGCGCCGCGTGCTGCTCCAGGGCACGGGGGCCGACAGCTGGAACAGCGACGCCCGCGCGGGGATGGCGGCCGGTGAGGCGGCCCTGGGGCGCCGCGACGCCGGCGTGGCGGGCGAAGAGCGCATCACCCTCGCCGAAGAGCAGCTCGACGTGCAGAAGCAGCGCGTGTCGGCCGGCGCGGTGGAGGTGGAGAAGCGCGTGGAGAGCGAGCACGTGCGCGAGTCGGTGCCGGTCATGCGCGAGGAGGTGACGGTGGAGCGCCACGCCATCGCCGACCCCACCGTGAACCCCGGCGCCACCTTCGAGGGCGGCGAGATCCGCGTGCCGCTGACTCGCGAAGAGGTGGTGGCCGAGAAGCGCGTCGTGGCCGCCGAGGAGCTGGTGGTGCACAAGGGCCAGGTGCAGGAGACCCAGACCGTGGAGGCCGACCTGCGCCGCGAGCGCGCCGAGGTGATCGAGCACGGCGACGTGCGCGCCGGCGGCACCGGGATGCGTGGCGACGCCGCCCCGGTCCGGCCGCTGGAAGGCGGCCGCGACCTGGACGGCGACGGCGTGCGCTAGCGCGCACGGGCACCGGCGCGCGCCCTCAGGGATGCGCGCCGGCGCCCGGCCGGGCGGACGTGCGCCAACGCGCATCCACCGTCCGCGCCGGCCGGATTCGGGGAACAGACGTTGCACAGACACCGCGCCCCCCGGAAGGCGGGAAAGTCCCGCCGGGGAGGGTACCGATCCACGCAAGGAGATCACACATGGCCGACCGCATCAATGACCCCAGCCTGGACCCGACCCGCGACCGCCTCGAAGGCAGCGACCGCACCCTGGCCGAGCGCGACCTGGCCGCACGCGGCGAGCACGAAGAGCGCATCACCCTGAACGAAGAGCAGCTGGCGGTGGGCAAGCGCCAGGCGCAGGCCGGCCAGGTGGAGGTGCAGAAGCACGTGGAGACCCATCACGTGAGCGAGGAGGTGCCGCTCCGGCGTGACGAGGTGACCGTGGAGCGCCGCCCGCTCACCGGCGCCGAGGCCATGCACGCCGCCGACGGCGCCTTCCGCGAGGAGAGCATCAGCGTGCCGCTCACCCGCGAAGAGGTGGTGGCCGAGAAGCGCGCCGTGGGCGCCGAGGAGATCGTCCTCCACAAGCACCAGGTGCAGGAGAGCCAGACGGTGGAGGCCGACCTGCGCCGCGAGCGCGCCGAGGTGCGCGAGGTGGGTGACGTGCACCGCACCGACGGGATGCGCGCCGACAGCGTCGAGGGCGAGCGCCTGGACAGCGACAACCCGCTGCGCGGCGGCCGCGACCTGGACGGCGACGGCGTGCGCTGAGCCGGCCGGGCCGGACACATGAGATCGGGGGCGCTCCCACGCGGGAGCGCCCCCGTCTTTCTTGGGTCGATTGACCCTACTCTCGGAGTGTCGTCCTGACGGAGCCCGAGCGGCTGGAGGATCCATCCCTTCCCAGCCGCGCCGCGGCCGGCGACACCGCTCGCTCCATGAACGGAGCCGAACGGCTTGCACCGCCGCCGGCCCGTGCTACCACATCGCCACGGCGTGGCGCGGCACGAGCTCGGCCTGGCGGCGCATGGAGTCGAGCTCGCCGTCGCTGCGCTCGTCCCAGCGCTCGGGGGCGGGGATCAGCCGCCGCTTCTCGGTGGATGACTCGAAGCAGAGCCACGGCGGCCGGTCTTCGTCGGCGGGCTGCCCGGCCACGCTGGGCGCCACGAACGAGGTGGGCTTCACGTTCCAGACGCGCCACTGCACGCCTGCGTCGTCCCGGTATTCCCTGAGTGCCACGACCACGACTCCATGGGCAGAAAGTGGGGCTCCCATCCAAGTGCACGGCACAGGCAAGATCGGTTCCAGTTCGGCCAACCGAAGTCCGTTCGCCGCATGCGCTTGCGACAAACCTTGCATACGCGCCGCGCCGGCAGGAGGTGTCCGGCCGGCGCGGTTCGGGAAGAGTGGATGGGAAATGCCCCGGTTCAGACCGCCGCGGGCGCGGCCGAAGCCTGGGTGCGCAGGTCCTTGCGCAGGATCTTCCCCACGTTGGTCTTGGGGAGCTCGGCGCGGAACTCCACCTGGCGGGGGACCTTGTAGCTGGTCAGGTGCTCGCGGCAGTGGCGCACCACCTCCTCGGCGGTGAGCGCGGGGTTCTTCTTCACCACCACCGCCTTCACCGCCTCGCCGGTGCGCTCGTCGGGGACGCCGATCACCCCCACCTCGGCCACGCCGTCCAGCTGCGCGATCACCTCCTCCACCTCGTTGGGATAGACGTTGAAGCCGCTCACCAGGATCATGTCCTTCTTGCGGTCCACGATCCGCACGTAGCCGTCCTCGTCCATGGCGGCGATGTCGCCGGTGTGCAGCCACCCCTCGGGGTCGATCACCTTCGCCGTCTCGTCGGGGCGCTGCCAGTAGCCGGGCATCACCTGCGGCCCGCGCACCAGCAGCTCGCCGGGCTCGCCCGCGGGCACCGGGGCGCCGCTCTCGTCCGCCAGGATCACCTCGGTGCTGGGGAGCGGGATCCCGATCGTGCCATCCTTCACCATCCCGCCGATCGGGTTGAAGGTGACCACCGGCGACGACTCGGTGAGCCCGTACCCCTCCACCACCGGCGTCCCCGTCACCTCCTTCCACCGCGCCGCCACGGCCGAGTGCAGCGCCATCCCGCCGGCGAGCGACGCCACCAGGTGCCGGGGCGGGTTCTTCCGGAACCACTCCTCGTTCAGCAGGCCGTTGAACAGCGTGTTCACGCCCGTGAACCAGGTGACCGGGTACTTCTCCCACGCCTTCTGCAGGTTGGTGATCGGCCGCGGGCTGGGCACCATCACGTTGCGCCCACCCAGCGCGTAGAAGAGGAGCAGGTTCACCGTGAAGGCGAAGATGTGGTAGAAGGGGAGCGCGGTGAGCACCGTCTCCTCGCCGCTGGTGAGGAAGTGCTGGCTCACCTCCTCGAGCTGCATGGTGTTGCCCAGCAGGTTGCGGTGGGTGAGCATGGCCCCCTTGCTCACCCCCGTGGTGCCGCCGGTGTACTGCAGCGCCGCCACCTCGTCCAGCTCCACCTCCGCCACGTACGACGGCAGGTCGGCCGTCTTCAGCGCCGCCTCGCCCTTTTTCAGCGCGCCGGCCCAGCGGATGTGCGGCACGCTCGCGCGGGGCACCTGCTTCTTCACGTACTTGAGCACCGTCTTCACCAGCATCGCCCGCAGCGGGGCGAAGCGCTCCACGATGCTGGCGATCACCACCGTCTCGATCTTCGTCCTGGGGAGCACGGCGGGAAGGCGGTCGGCGAACATGTCCAGGATCACCAGCACCCGGGCCCCCGAGTCGGCGAACTGGTGCGCCATCTCGGTGGGCGTGTAGAGCGGGTTGGTGTTCACCAGCACGCACCCGGCCTTCAGCACGCCGAACGCCGTGATCGGATACGCCAGGCAGTTGGGGAGCTGCACGGCCACCCGGTCGCCCGCCTTCAGCCCCACCGTTTCGCGCAGGTACGCGGCGAAGGCGTCGCTCAGCCGGTCACTCTCGGCGTAGGTGAGCGAGGCGTCCATCCCGTTCGGCATGCACTGCGTGAACGCACAGCGTGGCCCGTAGCGGCTGGCCACGTACCGAAACATGTCGGGGAGGTGCTTGTACTGGATCGGCGGGATCTCGGGGCGGGTGCCCTGCACGAAGTGCTGCACCCAGGGACGATCGCTCATGGCCACCTCGGTGGGAGGGATGGAGGGTGCGTGGGATGCTGCGCCAATCGTATGGACTTCGCGCCCCCGCATCAAGCTCCGTCGTGCCCGGCCGGAGGGGAAGACGCGGCCCCCGCCCCCAGCCGGCGCCCCACCCAGGGGGCCGGCGACGAGCGTTCGCGCGCCCCGTGCGCCCACGTCACCCCCGACGCGGCGAGCCGGTCCAGCATCTCGAGGTGGTGCAGGTGCCACTCGGGGGGTGAGCGGGCGCGCGTTCCACTTCGCCCCGCCCGTCATCACCCCAGCCTCAGCCGATCGGCTCGAGGTTGGCCACGATCTGCGCGCGGTGCGGCTCCAGGAAGGGCGGGAGCACCACGCTTTCGCCGAGGGTGGCGGGGTCCTCGTCCACGGCGAAGCCGGGGCCGTCGGTGGCGATCTCGAAGAGGATGCCGTTGGGCTCGCGGAAGTACAGGCTGCGGAAGTAGTAGCGGTCGATCTCGCCGCTGTTGGGGATGCGCAGCTCGTTCAGCCGCGCGGCCCAGGCGTGGTACTGCGCCTCGTCCGGCGTCCGGAACGCCACGTGGTGCACGGCGCCGGCACCCTGCCGCGCCACCGGCAGGTCCGGCTGCACCGCCACGTGCAGCTCGGCGTGGGGGCCGCCCGCGCCCATCTCGTACACGTGCACGTTGGGCTGCGCGCTGCCGTGCGCGTAGCTGCGCGCGTGGCGCATGTTCAGCACGCGGGTGAGCACGTCGTCCGTCTGCGTGATGCTGGGCACGCTCATCACGATCGGCCCCAGCCCGCGCACCTGGTGCTCGGCCGGCACGGGGCTCCGCTCCCACGGGACCGGCGGGTCGCCCGCGCCGCCGTCGTCGACCAGCGCCAGCCGCTGCCCCTCGCCGTCCTCGAAGTCGAGCACGGCCCGCCCGTCGCGCTCTTCCACGCCGCCGTGCGTCACGCCGTGCCCGGCCAGCCGCGCCGCCCACCACTCCAGCGACGCGCGGCCGTTCACGCGCAGGTGGGTGCGGGTGATGGCGTGGGTGCCGCGGCGCTCGGGCGGCACCGGCCAGTCGAAGAAGGTCAGGTCGTTCCCCGGGCTCCCCACCGCGTCGCTGTAGAAGAGGTGATAGGCGCTCACGTCGTCCTGGTTGACGCTGCGCTTCACCAGCCGCATCCCCATCACCTGCGTGTAGAAGCGGAAGTTGTCGCTGATCCGCGCCGAGATGGCGGTCAGGTGGTGGATGCCCGTCAGCTCCATGGTGTCTCCGTCCGTTCCGATCGAAGGGGTCGAGGCCGCCGCGCCGCACGATGCAACGTCGGAGCCGCGTGGCGCTGCGTGGCGCGCCGGTGGCGCCAGGTGGTGGCTGACGGGTTGGATGGAGGCGGGATACACGGCTCGGCGCGCGCCGCGGCGGGGCCCTCTCCCCCCGGCCCCCTCCCTCAAATAACTACCTTGGGGGAGGGGGAGAGGTCTGCGGCGGAGAGAGGCTTCAACTCGTCTCCCGGCCACGCCCGAACTGCGTTGTACGGAGGCGGTCGCAGGGTGCGCAGACCGTCCCTCCCCTGCAGTTCGGGGGAGGGACAGGCGTTCAGGACCCGACGCAGTCGGCGTCTGGACGCCAGGGAGAGGGCTGGCGGCGCGGCGCTCGGCGCGTGAGCTTGGGGGCGACGAGCGGTTCGAAGATCGCGTGACGGGAGATCCGATTGGAAGCGCGGTTCGTGACGGCGGGCGGGAAGCGGCTGGAGTACCTGTGGTTCGGCCCCGCGCCCGGCGAGGCGGCGACGGTCGTGTTCCTGCACGAGGGGCTGGGGAGCGCCGGGCTCTGGCGCGGCTTTCCAGCGCGGCTGGCGGCGGAGACGGGGTGCGGCGCGCTGGTCTACTCGCGCGCGGGGTACGGCGCGTCGGACGCCGCCGCGCTGCCGCGGCCGATCCGCTTCATGCACGACGAGGCGGGGGTGCTGGGCGAGGTGCTGGACACGCTCGGCATCGGCGAGCACCTGCTGTTCGGGCACAGCGACGGGGCGTCGATCGCCCTGATCCACACGGGGAGCGAGCCGCGGCCGGGGCTGCGCGGCATCATCGCCGAGGCGCCGCACGTGTTCACGGAGGAGCACGGGCTGGCGAGCATCGCCAGGATCGCAGACGTCTATCGCGACACGGACCTGCGCGAGCGGCTGGCGCGGCACCACGGCGCCAACGTGGACGTGGCGTTCCGGGGGTGGAACGACGTCTGGCTCCACCCCGAATTCCGTCGGTGGAACATCGAGGAATACCTCCCCCGCATCCGCGTGCCGGTGCTGGTGGTGCAGGGGGAAAGCGACGAGTACGGCACCTGGGCGCAGGTGGAGGCGATCCGGCGGCAGGCGGGCGCGACGGTGGAGGTGCTCGGGCTGCCGGAGTGCGGCCACGCCCCGCATCGCGAGCACCCGGATGCCGTGCTGGCCGCGTCCGCCGCGTTCGCGCGGCGGTGCCTGGAGGGAGGATCCGCGGAGTAGCGCATCACATCCAGCCCGGAGGTGAGGATGACCGACCTGCTGCAGCCCACCGCGCTCGACGCCCGCTTCGTCGACACGGTGCCGGAGCTGTACGACCGGCACCTGGGCCCGTTCCTCTTCACCCCGTTGGCGGTCGATCTCACCGAGCGCGTGATCCGGCCGGACGAGGGTCCGCCGCGCGTGCTGGAGCTGGCCGCGGGCACCGGGCGGCTGACGGAGCAGCTGCTGGCCCATCTCCCGGCGGGGTCGTCCGTCGTGGCGACGGACCTGAACGCGCCGATGCTCGAGGTCGCGCAGCGGAGGCTGGCCGCGGCGGGCGGCGCCGTGGCCGTGGAGTGGCGCACGCCGGTGGACGCGCTCGACCTCCCCTTCGGCGACGGCGGGTTCGACGCGGTGGTGTGCCAGCTGGGGATCATGTTCTTTCCCGACAAGGCGAAGGCGGCGCGCGAGGCGCTGCGCGTGCTGCGGCCGGGCGGGCAGTGGCTGATGAACGTGATGGCGCCGCTGGACGAGAACCCGCTGGGCCGCATCGTGACCCAGGTGGTGGCCGAGCACTTCCCGGACGATCCGCCCACCTTCTTCCGCCTCCCCTTCTCGTTCGGCGACCCGCTGGCGATGATGGCGCTCGCCCACGACGCCGGGTTCGAAGACGTGGACGTGTCCGTCGTCGACCGGACCGTCGAGTCGCCGTCGGCCGAGGACGCGGCGTTCGGGTTCGTCGCCGGCAACCCCGGCGCGCACGCCATCCGCGAGCGCGGCGGCGATACGGGGGCGGTGGTCGGCGGCGTGGCCCGGGCGCTGGCGGCCGAATACGGTGACCGGCCGCTGCGCATCCCGATCCGCGCGAGGGTGCTGTCGGCGTGCAAGCCGCGGTGAGCGCGGGACGCGGCGCCGGAGCCCTCTCCCTGCGGTCCGGGCGCCCGACTGCGTCGGGTCCTGGACGGCTGTCCCTCCCCCGAACTGCAGGGGAGGGACGGTCCGGGCAGCCTGCGGCCGGTGGTGCATGCGGCAGCGGCTGTGTGACGGAGCGTGCGACCGAGCCTCTCGATCGGATGGCTGTATCCACCGCCACCGACAGCGCCGCCGCGCTCGATACCATGACAGCCACCGACTGGGGCGACCCCGACGGCGTGAACGACCCCGGGCTCCGCGACAGGGAAGCCGAGTGGGCGGGTGATTCCACGGCGCGCGTCCTCCTCCGCTTCGCCCTGGGCGCCCCGTTCTGGATGGGCGACGGCTCCGCGCGCACCGAGCGGATCGTAGCCAGGCGGCCGCCGCCCTGGCTGGCGCCGTACGTCTCCACGCCCGCGGCCGTGCGGCGGCGCTGGCGTGCCGTACCGCGCCGCGAGCACGCGCGATGGACCGCCGTCGACCGCGCGCACGCCTCCGCCCTCCTGGGCCGCTTCCGCGCGCGGTAAACCATGCCGCGGGTCACACGAGGTAGTTGTGCTCCCGGGCCTGATCGACCAGCTCGGCGAAGTACTTGAGATCCATATTCGGCGCCCATTGCCCGAATTTTGGCCGGCCATCGTGGATGTGCCAGTAGGGAAGCCAGGCCGTTTGCTCCGGCACATTCGCCGCAACCGTTTCGCCGATGACCAGGAACGGATGAAACGATACCTTCTTACCGCCTGCTTCCTCCCACTCACACGGCGTCCTCGGGGCGAACACGTTCAGCACACGCATCCTTCCATCTGCCCCAAACGAGAAGGGGAAGTTCAGCCGAAGCTCGTAGGGAACGGCGCACGCCTGGCAAATCGGCGCGCTCTTCTTCTCAGTCCATTCGCGGAAGATGTCGATCAGTTTGCCGGTCCAGGGCTTGTCTCCGCAGGTGGGGCACACGAAGTAACGCTCGGTGGCCATGGGGGTCTCCTCCGGGTTGGAGCATGAAAGGGGTTCGATGGATCTGCAGCTGGAGGGTAAGGTCGCGATCGTGACGGGCGCCAGCCGGGGGATCGGGCGGGCGATCGCGCGGGAGCTGGCGGGCGAGGGGATGCACGTGGCGCTGGCGGCGCGCTCGCGCGAGGCGCTGGACGAGGTCGCGGCGTCGCTGCCCACGTCTTCCCTCGTCCACGTGGCGGACCTGCGGCTGCCGGACGCGCCCGCGGCGCTGGTGGACGCGGCGGTGGCGCGCTTCGGGCGGCTGGACCTGCTGGTGAACAACGCGGGGGCCACCAAGCGCGGCGATTTCCTGGCGCTCCCCGACGACGCGTGGGCCGACGGGTTCGCGCTCAAGCTCTTCGGCGCCATGCGCTGCTGCCGCGCGGCGTGGCCGCAGCTGGTGGCCACCGGCGGCGCCATCGTCAACATCGTGGGCGTGGGCGGGCGGACGGGGTCGGCCGAGTTCACCATCGGCGGGTCCGTGAACGCGGCGCTGCTGAACCTGACCAAGGCGCTGGCCGACCGCGGCGTGCGCGACGGCGTGCGCGTGAACGCCGTCAACCCCGGCTCCATCGCCACCGAGCGCCTGCAGACGCGGCTGCGCACGCTGGCCGGCCAGCGCGGCATCGACCCCTCCGCCGCGGCGGACGAGATGGCGCGCGGGCTGAAGGTGGCGCGCTTCGGCGAGCCCGCCGAGATCGCCAGCCTGGTCGCCTTCCTGGCCTCGCCGCGCGCCGCGTACCTCCAGGGCGCCGTGATCGACGTGGACGGCGGGCAGACGCGCACGCTGTGAGCGCCGAGCTCCTGCGCATCGGGGTGATCACCGACGCGCACGGCAACCTGCCCGCGCTGCGGGCGGCGCTCGCCGCGCTGGACGGCGAGCGCGTGGACGTGCTGTACCACGCGGGAACGTGATGCGGCCAGGCTGCTGGCCGAGTTCGACGCGCGCGCGGTGCCGGACCGCGACCTGATCCGCCGCGCCTTCATGCCGCGGACGCACACGGAGGGATGATGGAGCCGACGTTCTTCGCCACGCCCGGGGAGTTCCGCGCCTGGCTGCACGCCAACCACGGCAAGACCGGCGAGCTGTGGGTGGGCTTCCACAAGGTGGGAAGCGGCAAGCCGAGCATCACCTGGCCGCAGAGCGTGGACGAGGCGCTGTGCGTGGGGTGGATCGACGGCGTCCGCAAGCGGCTGGACGACGACAGCTACGTGATCCGCTTCACGCCCAGGAAGCCGGACAGCACCTGGAGCGCCGTCAACATCCGCCGGATGGGCGAGCTTCTGGCCGAAGGGCGCGTGCTCCCCGCCGGCAAAGCCGCCTTCGAAAGGCGCCGCGACGACCGCTCCGCCATCTACTCCTACGAGCAGCGCAAGACGGCCGAGCTGCCGGACGAGTACCAGCAGCGCTTCCGCGCCAACGCCGCGGCGTGGGAGTTCTTCCAGTCGCAGCCGCCCTGGTACCGCCGCACCTCCACCTACTGGGTGGTCTCGGCGAAGAAGGAGGAGACGCGCGAGAAGCGGCTGGCCACGCTGATCGACGACAGCGCCCACCGCCGCACCATCGCCGGGCTGACGCGGCCGGGGAAGAACGGATAGGGGAAGATGGCGGCCGATGTCTTCGCCCCCTGGCGGCTTGCCTGCTGAAAGAAAGATCCGGATAAAATTCTTTGCCGAATTGTATCCGGATTGAATCGAGCCCACCCACATCGCCCGATCACCATCGCACGGCGGAACAGCGGAAGCCACCTCCGTGACCCTGCCGCGTCCCTGTTGATCGGGATCGATCCTCCACCCGTCCACTCACGATGTCCGCGACCGAATCCCCCGCCACCACCTTCGCCGTCCGCCGCGCGACGGTGGACGACGCCGACGTGCTGGCGCACCACCGCGCGGCCATGTTCCGCGACATGGGCTCGCTGCGCCCGGACCTCTACGATGCGTTGCGCGACGCCGCGCGGCCGTGGTTCGCCGAGGCGGTCCCGGCGGGCGAGTACGTGGCCTTCGTCGCGTCGCCGGCGGGCCGCCCGGGCGAGATCGTGGCCGGCGCGGGCGCGCAGCTGCGCCGCCAGCTTCCCCGTCCGCGGCCGGACGGCGCGGGGATCGAGACGCGTCCGCAGGCGCTGGTGCTGAACGTGTACACCGAGCCCGCGTGGCGCCGCCGGGGGTTGGCCGCGCTGCTGATGGAGCACGTGCTGGCCTGGGCACGCGAGCACGCCGTCGGGAGCGTGGTGCTGCACGCATCCGCCGAGGGCCGGCCGCTGTACGAGCAGCTCGGCTTCGTCGCCACCAACGAGATGCGGTACACGGGGGAGCTGTGAGCCGGGCGTGGGCGTGGGTTCAGGCCGATTTGACGGAGACCGGCGCGGCCGCGGCGGGGCCCCCCCCCCCCCCCCCCC
>DASSME010000018.1:0-10767 GCA_035689035.1 Longimicrobium sp.
CCACCAGGTGCATCGTGGCGTCGACGCCCGCCATGGGGCCGCCGCCGCGCTGGTACGCCAGCAGGTAGGTGTTCCCCTGGTTGTCGGCCAGGACGATGTCGCCCGTGGTGAACGGGAGGCGCGCGCCCACGTAGGGGGTGATCGAGAAGCGCGATTCGGGAAGGCGCTCGGGCGGCGGCTCGCCGTTCAGCAGCGACCGGTCCTGCGCCGCGGCCGTGAGCGGAAGCGCGAGCAGCCCCAGCAGGGCGAGCGCGCAGCGTGCCATGGACTCCTCCTGGTGTGCAGGGGGGGTGTGGTGCGTGTCCGGGTAGGTCTTTCCGGGGGATTGGCTCGCAAGATAGTGCGAAAGTGCAACGCCGCGAAAGTGCGGAGTGCGCACGACGGTGCCGCCAGCCGGTGAAGGACGGTCGGTCCCGGCCGTTGGTCACGCGAGAAAACGATCGCCGGCCATCGGAGACGGACCCGCGGCAACCACTACGAAGGCCCCGCCAACCCGCGCGAGGCCGGAGCGTCACGCCCGAGCGCACGGCGCCCGGGTTCGCGTACGCCAGCGTGTGAGTCCGCGAAGGCGGGGCGCTACCCGAGTGTCACGGCGACGACCGTCATCGTCTCGCCATCGATGATCACGTTCGGCAGCGGCGCGTGCAAACCCCGTGGAAGCTCCACCTTCAGGCCCAATGGCACGTAGTAGTAACGCCCGATCCGCAGATAGGTGGGGACCACGTCGTTGAAGCGTAGCGTCGTCGGGTTCTTCGTCCGCAAAGCTTCGCGGACCACGTGCGCCAGACGACGGCACACGCGTTCGTCCGTCACGAACCGCGCCGACGTGCCATCGGGCTGTCGAACGATGCCGAATTCCGCACGAATGCGCACGTAATCGGAATCCGGCGACACGAACATCGGCGCTTCGAAGAGCGTGTAGTCCTCGGCGGTGAACGAGGTCGTGTCACCACACACGCCCGTGGTATCGCGCTGGGCGTTCGCCGCCGAGGGAATGATCAGCGCCAGGGCCAGAGTCAGGATCGGCAGGCGTTTCATACGGGGCACGCGTCGTTCAGGTTGAATTCGATTCGGCGGAGCTTCCCCGTGCCATCCTTCTCCCAGCGGAACACCTTCAGGTTCGGCTGGATCACGAAGCCCGCGTAGAGGGGATCTCGGCTACCGCCCCACGGCCACAGATCCACCTTGACGCTGGGTCCCGATTCCAGGTGTATCACCGGCTCCGTGCTCGGAACCAGCTTGCCGGTCGCGTCGGGGTTGAGGCAGTTCCCGGGGTTCAGGACGTCACCCCCGTTCGTTGGGTGCGTGTGCACCGCGCCGATGATGCGCCAGCCGAGCTGGACAAGGGCCTGTTCCTGCTTCTGAGCGTCCCGGTCGATGTGGCACGGCCCCGCACTGCGCGCGTCCCATCTCACGAAATCGACGGTCCCGGCCGCGTTCTGAATGATATAGCCACCCTGCTCCTGCCGCTGCGCGAGCGGCAGATCCCAATGGGTATCGGCAATGAGCTGCCGTATCCCCGCCACCACGGCCGAATCCTTCAGGATCGGGTCACAATTCCGGGGCACCACCCGCACGTCGAGCACCACATCGTTGAAGTCGGCATCGATGCCGTCCTCGAAGAGCAGGACGTAGCTCGGATACTCCCCCTGCACCCGGAACGATCCGGCGAATCCCTCGGCGGTCATCCCCTCGAAGACAAGGTACCCGTCTGCCTGTGCAGGCCCCAGCGCAGCCCCGTGCCCAACGTCGTAACACGCGTCGGTGCTGATCGTGGCGGTGAATACGCCGGAAACCCGGATGAGGTTGCCCTGAGCCGCGCATTCCGTGGACCGGATTCGTATCTCGACACGATCACCGCGCTTGATCGGGAGCGAGACGCCTGCGTCCAGTGCCGACGCCGAGAAGCGGGGCAGACCCCTGGCCGCGCGCCATGCGGCGGCCCTGGCCGAATCCGCAGGCGTTCGCAGGCTGGACGGCGGGTCCGACGCTTCTCTCGTGCCGGTCGGGCCGCTACCGTCCGTGCACGCAACGGCGAGAAGCCCGGCCACGAACAGCCACGTGCCTTTTCTTGATCGAGCTGGTTGGATCATGATTCGAGGGAGTGTGAAAGGAGCTCGGATGTTCGTGAAAGGTGAATGAAGCGAAGCGCAGCTTGAACCCGAACAGCATCTCCTTCTGTGAAGAAACTGCCACACAGCACCAGCATGATGAACTCTCGGAAGCTGTAAGCTGGAAGATGACGCGCACTCATTCAGAACGCAATGATTTAAAACATGCGGCCTGTTCTGGAAATGATTCTTTCAGGACGATTGAATCAACCGGGCGCGCGTACGGAGGGCAGACGCGCGGCCGTGGTAGCCTCGGATTCAATCGGAGGAGCGAGCGCCCACACCTTTCCCGGGAGGGCTCGACCCCCAAGGTTGCGCTGGGGACGGCGGCATCCTATCCCTGCTGCGTTCCGCGGATGGTGGGCACCTCCTGACGATCGGCCGTTTCCCGTGCTGTTGATCAATCCCTCGAAAACGACGTCGCGCGCACGCCGGATGGCCCCGGCCGCGGCGACGGTTCTGCTGGTCTTTGCCGCCTGCACGCCACCCCGCCCGCCCGCGCCGGTGGTGGACGAGAGCGCCATGGGGCCACGCTACGTCTCGGCCGACACCTCGGCCGACGTGCCGCCGGTGTTCCGCGCCTGGCAGTCGATGGGAATGCTGCTGCGGGTGAGCGTGTGGGGTGCGGACTCGGCGCAGGCGCTGGCCGCCCTCGACGCCGCGCACGCGGCGGTGACACGGGTGGAGACGCTGATGTCCGCCGCCGGGCCGGGGAGCGAGCTGGCGCTGGCCAACCGCCGCGCGGGCACCGACAGCGCCACCATCCTTTCCCCTTGGACCGCCGACGCGCTGGCGAGCGCGCTGGAGATCGCCGGCGAAAGTGGCGGCGCGCTGGACGTGACCGCCGCGCCGGTGGCCGAAGCGTGGGGGCTGTACCGCGGCCGCGGCGCCGTGCCGCCGCCCGCCGTGCGCGACTCGCTGGCTCCGCTGGTGGGGTGGCAGAAGGTCCGCTTCGACCCCGCCACGCGCGCCGTGCGGCTACCCGTGCGCGGGATGCGGCTCGACTTCGGCGGCGTGGCGCGAGGCTATGCGGTGGACCGCGCGGTGGAGGCGCTGCGCGCGGCCGGCGTGCGGCAGGGGCTGGTGGACCTGGGTGGCACCTTCCGCGTCTTCGGCCGGCCGCCGGTCGGGTCGCGGTGGATGGTCGGGCTCAAGGACCCGCGCGACGAGGACGAGGTGTTCGCGGCGGTGCAGATGGACAGCGGCGCGGTAGCGATCAGCGGCGCCTACGATCAGTTCTCGGAAGCCGGCGGCCGGCGCTGGTCGCACATCGTCGATCCGCGCAGCCGCGAGCCGGCGCGCGGCATCGTCTCCGTCGCCGTCATCGCGCCGAACGGGGTGCTCGCGGACGCGCTGGCGAGCCCGCTCTACGTGCTGGGGATCGAGCAGGGGTGCCGCTTCGCCCAAGCCCACCCCGGCGTGGACGCCCTCTGGGTGCGCGACACCGGCCACACCGAGGAGAAGGAAGACCACGACGAGGGCCTGGACCCCGACCTGGTCGTGATCACCGACGGCCTGGTCGGCCGCCTGGAACTGCTGAGCGAAGAGCCGCAGGACGAGAAGCCCCGCACCTGCACCGAGGTGCTGCGCGGGCGCTGAGCCGCGGCGCCGCACCGCGGATCATCATCCCGACCGTCGGCCGAAGCCGCGGCGGCAAGGATCCAACGCGGAGCTGGCATGACACCGCCGCGCCGAACGCCGGCGTCGCGCGCCTCCGCCGCCCACGCCGAAGCCGGTAGTCCGCGCAGGCGCCGCGCAGGCGGACTTCATGTGGTCGTTGCAGCGAATTCATTCGCCCCGCGGACCCGGTCTCCGGTCCGGCTTTTGTGTCCACCGTGGCGCGATTTGATCTCCATCCCTCCGCTGGCGAAGAATCCGCGTTAGCTTGATGGCGGGTCGTCATCCGTTCCCCCATCCTCCCCAACGCCCCCGATGCTGATCGACGAGTGGATGCCGGCGTTTGACGCGCACGAGCGGCACCAGACGCGCATCCGGGCGCCGCGCGAGGCGGTGTGGAACCAGGTGCGGCGGCTGGACTTCGGGCGGCCGCTGGTGATCCGAGCGCTGATGGCGCTGCGCTCGCTCCCCGCGCTGCTCACCCGCGGCGGCCGCGCGAAGGCCCGGGAGTCGGCGGAGGGCGGGGTGCTGCGCGCCGGGTTCGTGCTGCTGGACGAGCGGGTGAACGACGAGCTGCTGCTGGGCGTGGCGGGAAAGTTCTGGCGCCCCACCGGCAACATCGCGCGGGTGACGGCGGGCGAGCTGCGGCGCTTCGACCGGCCCGGCTTTGCCGTCGGCGCCTGGAACTTCACGGTGCGCGAGGATGGCGACGCCACCGTCCTGGCGACCGAGACGCGGGTGCGCTGCACCGACGAGGCGAGCCGGCGCGCCTTCCTCCGCTACTGGCGCATCATCGGCCCGTTCAGTGCGCTGATCCGCGTCGAGCTGCTCAGGTCCATCCGCCGCGCGGTGGAAACGTCCGCCGCGCCGGCCGCCAGCGGAGCCCGATGACCCTGCCCGACACCGACCCGCCCGCCGCGCTCGACCGGCTGGCCGCCGCCAACCCCGCGGCCGCCAGCCTCCTCCTGCTGTGCGGCTTCCTGGACCCCGATCATCCGATCCCCGTCGCCGCGCTCGAAGCCGGTGCCGCCGCGCTCCCCCAGCCACTCGCCGCCGCGCTCCTCGACGCCGCGGCACGCGAGCCGCTGTGGGACGCGCTCCTCTACGCGGCGGCGGGGGGCGTGGCGAGGGGCGAGCTGGTGGTGAACGCCGCCCTGGCCCGCGCCGCGGCCGATCGCGTGGACGCCGACGCGCGCCGGAGCTGGGCCGAGGCCGCCGCGCAGGTGATGGAGAAGGCGTTCCCCACCGACCCGGTGAAGCCCGAGAGCCACCCCACATGTGAGCGCCTGCTGCCGCACGCCCGGGCGGCGACGGGGCACGCCGAGCAGGCGGGCGCGGGGCTGGCGCCGGCCGCGCAGGTGCTGCACCTGGCCGGGCGCTACCTGCTGGAGGTGCTGGCCGACCCGGCCGCGGCCACGGACCTGCTCACGCGCGCGGCGGCGCTGCGCGCGCGGGCGCACGGCGCGGGCGACGTGCGCGTCGCGTGGGACCTGACCTACCTCAACGGCGCGCTGCTGCAGGCGGGCGACTGGGGGGTGATGGCCCGCAACGCCGTGCGCAGCGCCGAGATCCTCGAGGCCGCCGCGGGGCCGCGCGACCAGATCGTGATCACGCACGTGAACAACGCCGCGCTGCTGCTGCTGCGCGCGGGCGACACCGAGCGGGCGCGCACCTGGTTCAACCGCGCGCTGGGGATGGCCGAGCCGGTGTTCGGCGGCGGCCACCCGTTCGTGGCGACGATCCTGAGCAACCTGGGCGACCTGCACGCGCGCGAGGGCGACGGCGAGGGCGCGCGCCACGCCTACCGCAAGGCGCTGATGATCGACGAGAAGGCCTACGGGCCGCGGCACAACAGCGTGGCGCGCGACCTGGCCAAGCTGGGCGAGCTCCTCGCCGCCGCCGGCGAGGGCGAGGCGGCGCGCCCCTACCTGCGGCGCGCCGCCGAATGGTTCACCGAGCGCGACGGCGCCGACGACGCCCGCGTCCTCGCCCTCCGCGCCACCCTCGCCCGCATCGACGCCGCGCGGGAGGCTGATACCAGGTCCGCGTGATCCGTTCACATAAACGTTCACCAGGGCCTCACGCAGGTTCTCAGGGTTCGCAGAGAACTGCTGGTTTTCTGCGAACCCTGCGGACCCTGCGTGAGGAAGCAGTTCAGCGGGACCTGGTATGCCTGGTATGAACGTGAATCGATCGAGGGAAAGACCCGGCACGGGAGGTCACACGGAGCAGCGGAGAAGAACGGAGCAGCGCAGAACTACCCGCTAGCCGGGCGCAGTTCTCCGCTGCTCCGTTGCACTCCGTTCCTCCGTGTGACCTCCAGCAGACTCCCGGAAGGCACGACGGTCAGGCGACGCGCTGCTCCTGCTGCTCGGGCTCGCGCGCGGAGGCGGGGAGGTCGCGGGCGCGGGGAAGGGTGAGCACGAAGGTGGAGCCCACGCCCTCGCGGCTCTCCACCGTCAGGTCGCCCTTCATCGCCCGCGCCAGGTCGCGGCTGATCGCCAGCCCCAGCCCCGTGCCCTCGCTGCTGCGCGTGAGCGCCGGGTCCACCTGCACGAAGGGCTCGAAGATCGCCGGCAGCTTCTCCTGCGGAATCCCCCGCCCCGTGTCGCGCACGCGGACGCGCACCTGGCGCTCGTCGGCCTCCCACTCCATCACGATCCGCCCGCCCGGGCTGGTGAACTTCACCGCGTTGCTGAGCAGGTTGAGCACGATCTGCTCCATGCGGTCGCGGTCGGCGCGCACCTGCACGCGCGGGTCCCCGCGGCGGTAGGTGTAGTGGTGGCGCCGCGCCGAGACCTGCGGCTCGATCAGCGCCTCCACCGCGGCCAGCGACTCGTCCAGCGGCACGTCGCCGATGTCGTACTGCACCTGCCCCGCCTCGATCTTGGCGAAGTTCAGCACGTCGTTGATCAGCCCCAGCAGGTGCGTCTGGTTGCGGCGGATCTTGTCGAGGTACTCGCACTGCGTGTCGTTCACCTCGCCGTGGATCCCCATCTCCAGCAGCTGCGCGTAGCCGGCGATCGCGTTGAGCGGGGTGCGCAGCTCGTGGCTCATGGTGGCCAGGAAGGCGCTCTTGGCGGCGTTCGCCTCGTCGGCGGCGGCGCGGGCGCGCTCGGCCTCCTGGGTGCGCTGCAGCAGCTCTTCGTTGGCGCGCTGCAGCTCGTCGTGCGCCATCTCCTGCTCGGCCTGCGCCTCCTGCAGCTCGGCCGCCTGCTGCTCGAGCTGGGCGCGCGCCTCCTCGGTCTCGTGGTAGAGCCGGGCGTTGTCGATCGCCACCGCCGCGCGCCCGGCCAGCTCCCGCGCCAGGCGCAGGTCGCGCTCGTCGTAGCGCCGCCCGCTCTCGGCGTGCACCAGGGTGATGGCGCCCAGCGTCTTCTCGCGCGCCACCAGCGGCACCACGATGTAGCTGCGCAGCCCCAGCTGCCGGATCAGCGCGCGGTGCTCGTCGTCGCGCGCGGCGGCGTCCACCAGCGCGGCGGGGATGTCGGCCATCATGTCGGGCTGGCCGGTGCGGATCACGCGGTGCAGCCCGTGCTCGCCGCCGGGGACGGAGGGGTAGCGCTCCTCCAGGCGGAGCACGAAGTCGACCTTGGCCGGGTCCTGGTGCTCCACCGCCACCCGCCGCAGCCCGGCGCCCTCCACCAGCAGGTCCACCGCGCACCAGTCCGCGAGCTCGGGGACGGCCAGCCGCGCCACCGCCCGCAGCGTGGTCTCGTACTCCAGCGAGCTGGAGAACACCCGCCCGGCCTCGGCCAGGAACGCGGTCGCCCGCTCCTCCTTCTCGTGCTCGGTGATGTCGGTGGCCGCGCCCACCCACTCGCGCACCCGGCCGCCGGGCTCCAGCACCGGCACCGAGCGGGTGGACATGGTGCGGTACTCGCCGTCGTGCCGGCGCAGGCGGTACTCCACCTCGCACATGGTGCGGCTCTCCAGCGCCGCGCGCCACTCGGCGGCCGCGCGGTCGCGGTCGTCGGGGTGCAGGCAGCCGAGCCACTTCCACCCGCGGTAGTCGTCGAAGTCCGCGCCGGTGAAGGTTTCCCACTCGGGCTGCGGCTGCGCCACCTGGCCCTCGGCGTCCGTGCTCCACACGATCTGCGCGGTGGCCAGGACGAGCGAGCGGAAGCGGTCCTCGCTGCGGCGCAGCGCCTCGGTCTCGGCGGTGCGGGCGCGCGAGCGGCGGTCCACCACGCTGCCGAACACGGCCAGCGCCAGCAGGAGGAGCGTGGCCACGGCCACCCCCCAGGCCAGCCCGTCGGTGCGCAGCACGGCCTCGGGCGCCACCCGCATCTGGCCGCGCAGCGGGGTGAAGTGCGCGGCGGCCATGGCGGTGTAGTGCATCCCCGCGATGGCGAACCCCATCACCGGCGCGGCGACCAGCTGCACGCGCCGGCCTCTCTCCGAGTCGTCGCGCCGGTAGCGGATCGACAGCCAGAGCGCCGCGGCCGACGCGCCCACCGCGATCCCGATGGCGGCGAAGAGCAGGGCCTTCGCATAGGAGATGGTGGCGGGGATGCGCAGCGCCATCATCCCCACCACGTGCATCCCGGCGATCGCCAGCCCCATGGGGAGCGCGAAGAGGACCACGGTGCGGTTCCCCGCGTGCTCGCGGCTGACCACGTACAGCGCCAGCGCCGAGGCCAGGATCGGCACCAGGGCGGAGAGGAGGACGGTGGGAACGGAGTAGGCCATGGGCACGCCGGCCTCCAGCGCCAGCATCCCCACGAAGTGCATGCTCCACAGCCCCAGCCCCACCGCCACGCTGCCGCCCAGCAGCCACGCCAGCCGCATGCGCCCGTGCGCGGCGGTCACGCGGGCGGCGAGCGCCAGCAGCGCGTAGGCGGTGAAGACGGCGATGACGATGGAAGCCACCACCAGGGTGGCGTCGTGATGCCCCGGCATCCTGCCCTGTCGCAATGGTACGCGCCCCGCCGTCCCGGTCCGGAGGCGGGGCCCGCCGGCAGATTCGGCAAGATCGGTTCCGGAACCATGATCCGGATCGCGGAGACGGGGAGCCACGGCCCGGCAGGGTGCGCGAGCGAGGCGCCGGCCGAGCCCGTCGGCCCCCCCTCCCCCACCCCTCCGCCGCGCTTCGCGGGGGGCGGGGAGAACGGTGCCGCGGGGGCCCACCGCGGCCGCGGCGATCCCCGTCCCGAGCGCCATCTGTAGTCCATCCCCCGACACTCCCTCCCGCCCGTGTGGTGCGGCGCCCCGCCGCGAAGACGGTGTCTGCCAGCAATGATCTTCCGACGCTCTCCCGACATACACTTCCCCACGCGAGCGGTAGCTTTCTGGCCGATCGAGCGACCGACCCCACCCGGGAACGCGCCGGGAGCCAGGCGGCGCATCCCTTTCACGATACGGAGACAGAGCGATGCCGGAGACCAACAACGCCAGCGAGACGCCCGTGGTGCAGTCCACCCCCTCGCGGCGCGCGTTCCTGCGGGGCGCGGCCGTGGCCGTGGCCGTGCCCGCGGTGGCCGGCGCGCTGGCCGCCTGCAAGGACGAGGGGGTGAAGAGCGCCGCCGCCGGCACCCTGCCGCAGTCCGCGCACGCCGACAGCGACCACAGCGGCGGCACCATGGCCGCCCACCCCAAGAGCCTCACCGAGATCCGCGCCGCGGCCGACGAGATGGACCGCCACCACGAGGCCGGCATCAAGTCGTTCCCCGCCGCGACCAAAGGGAAGGGGAACCAGCCGCTGCAGGCGCGCATGGAGAACGGGGTGAAGGTGTACGACCTGGCCGCCGAGAAGCTGATGTGGGAGGTGGCGCCGGGGCAGACGGTGGAGGCGTGGGCGTACAACGGCCAGGTGCCGGGCCCGCAGATCCGCGTGAAGGAGGGCGACCGGGTGAAGATCAACTTCACCAACAAGCTCGAGGAGAGCACCGCCATCCACTTCCACGGCGTGGCGCTCCCCAACGGGATGGACGGCGTGCCCTTCATCACCCAGCCGCCGGTGAAGCCGGGCGAGAGCTTCACCTACGAGTTCACGGTGCCGAACTCGGGGAGCCACATGTACCACTCGCACCACAACGCGGCCAAGCAGGTGCCGATGGGGCTGCTGGGCGCCTTCATCGTGGAGCCCCGGGGCGGCGAGACGCACCAGGCCGACGTCGACTACGTGATGATCCTGAACGACGGGTCGCACGGGTACACGCTGAACGGGAAGGGCTTCCCGGCCACCGAGCCGATCGTGGCCAACAAGGGGCAGAAGGTGCGCGTGCGCTTCATGAACGAGGGGATGATGATCCACCCCATGCACCTGCACGGGATGCCGATGCTGGTGACGCACAAGGACGGCTACGCGCAGCCGCAGCCCTGGAAGTGCGACACGCTGAACATCGCTCCCGGCGAGCGCTGGGACGTGATCATCGACTGCGACAACCCCGGCACCTGGGCCTTCCACTGCCACATCCTGCCGCACGCCGAGAGCGCGATGGGGATGTTCGGGATGGTGACGGCGCTGGTGGTGAAGTAAGGCCGCCCCGTTCGCGGGGGACGGTCCGGGGCCCGCGGGATGGTTTCTCGCGGGCCCCGTCTGTCTGAACAGGTGTTGCCCTTACCGTGTGTGACTTTTCGCGGCTCCCGTTGTAGCGTATCAGGCGGACGCGGAGGCGGCGCGGTTCCACCTGTGGCGCACGGGGGCGATGATGCAGGTCGACGTCGGATCGGCGCTGGACGCGTGGGAGGGGTTCTACCTGATCGTGGGCGGGGCCGGCGCGGCGCTCACCGGGCTGCAGTTCGTGGTGATGTCGGTGCTGGACAGCGCGCGCAGCCGCGGCGACTCGCGCGTCAAGGCGGACCCCGGCAGCCTGGGCGCGTTCGGCACCCCCACGGTGGTGCACTTCTGCGCGGCGCTGCTGATGTCGGGGATCGTCACCGCGCCGTGGGAGACGGTGGGCGGGCTACGGACGGCGCTGGTAATCACCGGCGCCGCGGGGCTGGCCTACGCCGCCGTCATCACCATCCGGGCACGGCGGCAGACGGGGTACAAGCCGGTGCTGGAAGACTGGCTCTTCCACGCGATCTTCCCGAT
>DASSME010000019.1:0-24830 GCA_035689035.1 Longimicrobium sp.
CCGCGCCGCGGCCGAAGACACCGCGCAGGAGGTGATGCTGGAGCTGTGGCGCCGCCGCGAGGCGCTCCCCGAGGACATGTCGCTGCGCGCCTACCTGCACCAGAGCGCCCGCAACCGCGCGCTCAACCGCCTGCGCCACGCGCGCGTCGTCCGGCAGGCCGAGCCGCACGTGCGCCCCCCCACCGCCGCCCCGCCCGCGGACGGCGCGGCGAGCGCGCAGGAGCTTCAGGCGGCGGCCCGCTTGGCCGTGGCCGACCTCCCCGAAGAGGTGCGCGAGACCTTCCGGCTCAGCCGCATGGACGGCCTCACCTACGGCGAGATCGCGAAGGTGATGGAGGTGTCGGTGAAGACGGTGGAGGCACGGATGGGCCGCGCGCTCCGTCTTCTCCGCGAGCGCCTGGCCCAGTGGCTTCCGGAGGGCGGGGGATGGTGAGTGCTGGGTGCCGCCGTTGATAGGGTGCCACACGCCGTCCGTGTTGTATCCCGGCAGAAGGCACCGGCGGCGCGGGAGGGTCCCCGCCGTACCCAGGTGCCCACTCACCCGGGAGAACGCACCATGCTCCGCACCTCGCGTACGCTGGCGGCCATGACCGCCGCCCTGCTCTGCGCCGCCTGCGCCGATGGCCTCACCGGCTCGCAGCAGGACGACACCGACCTGGCCACGGCCTTCACCAGCTCGCTGCTGGGCTTCAGCGCCACCAGCAGCAGCTTTGACACCAGCGCTGGCGGCGACTCGGCGTTCGTGCCGCACGGCGGGCATGACGGCCACCACGGCGGCCACGGCCGCGGCGGGCTCCCCGGCGGGCACGACTTCATGGGCGGCGGCTTCGGGATCGACTTCCTGGGCGGGCCCGGCGACGGGCACCGTCCTTTCGACGACCGCGGCTTCGACGGCACCTGCACCTACGACGCGGCGAGCGGGACCAGCACCTGCACCGCGACGCACAACGGGCTCACCATCAACCGCACCGCCAAGTACCTGACCGCGGCCGGGGCGGCGCAGCAGGCGCTGGACAGCCTCACCAACACCGTGATCACCCACGTGGCGGTGACCGGCACCACCACGCGGCGTGACAGTGTGACCACCACCGTGAACCACACCAGCGACCGCACCGTCACCGGGCTGGCCAGGGGGAGCACGCAGCGCACCGTGAACGGCGCGTCGCAAGGCACCGAGAACTCCACCGGTGCCAACAGCACCGGCAGCTTCACCGCCAGCCGCACCGCCGCGGACAGCATCATCGGCGTGGTGGTGCCGGTGGCGGACGGCCGCCCCAGCTACCCCACGGCCGGCCGCGTGGTGCGCTCGATGACGGCCACGCTGACCTACACGGGCCAGACTCCGGCGACGAAGAGCCGCCGCGAGGTCATCACCTATGACGGCAGCGCCACGGCCACGCTGGTGATCACGCAGGACGGCACCACCAGGACCTGCACCATCCCGCTTCCGCACGGCCGCCCGACCTGCAGCTGATCGCCGAACGAGGGATCGATCCATAAGAGCGGGCCCGAACCATCGCTGGTTCGGGCCCGCTTTCAATCTCCCGGACACCCGGATGAAGGTGGTGTCACGAGGACCAGGCCGTTGAAGCCTCGCGCTGTTTGCGAGGCTTTTCGTCGTCGTTGCTGCGGCTTCAGCCGCCTGCGGCGTCCTACGCCGCCGCCTCCACCACCATCACGAAGCCCATCGCCCCCGCGGCGCAGACCGAGATCAGGCCGATCTCCTGGCCGCGGCGCTTCAGCTCGTTCAGCAGCGTGATGGTGATCCGCCCACCGGTGGCGCCGAAGGGGTGGCCGATGGCGATGGAGCCGCCCATCACGTTGATCACGTCCATGTCGGGAAGCCCCACGGCCTTGTCCAGCCCCAGCCGCTCCTTCGCGATCTTGTCGCTGGTGAGCCACTGGAAGTTGGAGAGCACCTGCGCGGCGAACGCCTCGTGCACCTCCATCAGGTCCACGTCCTTCATGGTGATCCCCGCGCGCTTCAGCGCCGTGGGCATGGCGTACACCGGCCCCTGCAGCAGCTGGTCGGCAGGCGAGAGCGAGGCGTAGGCGTAGCTGCGGATGTAGCCCAGCGGCGTGTACCCCAGCGCCTTCGCCTTCTCCTCGCTCATCAGCAGCACCGCGCTCCCGCCGTCCGTCAGGGGCGACGCGTTGCCGGCCGTCACCGTGCCGTACTTGCGGTCGAACACGGGCTTGAGGGTGGACAGCTTCTCCAGGCTGGTGTCGGCGCGAATCCCGTTGTCGCTGGTCACCACCTTGTCGTACTTCGGGGGGATGTACGCCGGGGCGATCTCGCGCGTAAGCCGCCCGTCGGCCGTGGCGGCGGCGGCGAGCTGGTGGCTGCGCAGCGCCCACCTGTCCTGCTCCTCGCGCGTGATCCCGTTCTCCTGCGCCATCTTCTCGGCACTCTCGCCCATCGTCAGGCCGGTCGTCGGCTCGGCGATGGCGGGGGTGACGGGGGCCAGGTTCCTGGGGCGGATCGTCGCGAACGCCTTGAGCCGCTCGCCCATCGAACGCGCCTTGCTGGCGCGCACCAGGGCGTTGCGCATCTCGGGGCTGAACAGGATGGGGATGTCGGTGAGGCTCTCGGCGCCGCCGGCGATCACCACGTCGGCCAGCCCCAGCGCGATCTGCTCGGCGCCGCTGGTGATGGCCTGGTTGGACGATGCACAGGCGCGGCCCACGGTGAACGCGGGCACCGTGGGCGGAATCCCGCTTCCCAGCGTGACCTCGCGGGCGATGTTGGGCTCCTTGACCGATTGGACCACGGTGCCGAAGACGACGTGGTCGATCTCGTTCACGTCCAGCTCGGCGCGGGCGATCAGCTCGCGCACCGCCATCTTCCCCAGCTCGGTGGAGGTCAGGTCCTTGAAGTCGCTGCCGCTCTTGGCGAAGGGGGTGCGGCACCCCTCCACGATGGCGACCCTGCGTCCGTTTCCGTTCATCCAGTCCTCGATTCGTTGGGATTCAGGCGGAACGCAGGAACTATGCGGTGAGTTGTGCTCATAGCAAGGGGCTGGAGCCTCGCCGATCCACGACCCGGCACGATCCCCGGGCCCGCCGGGGCGGATGAATCCACCGCAATCACGCCCCGAAGCCCGCCTTTGCCGACTCCCACGCCGAGGTCATCGCGAAGACCAACCGTCCACGCGACACGAGCGGAGAAGCGGCAGTAGTGCCGCGTCGTTTTCGACGCACTCGCGCACTCACGCACTTCCGCACCTGTTCTTATTCGTGGCGTATCGCCTCGATCGGCGAGAGTCGCGCGGCCCGCAGCGCCGGGTAGGTGCCGAACGACAGGCCGATCAGCACCGCCGCGAACGCCGCCACCAGCATGGTGCTGACCGAGAGGCCGGCGTGGATCGGCGCGTCGGCGTAGGCGCGCATGGCGGCGGTGGCGCCGAAGGCCACGCCCACGCCCAGCAGCAGCCCCAGCACGCTCCCCGACCCGGTGATGGCCACGGACTCGGAGAGGAACTGGAGGACGATGTCGCGCCGCCGCGCGCCCACCGCCTTGCGGATGCCGATCTCACGGGTGCGCTCGGTGACGGATGCCAGCAGCACGTTCATGATGCCGATCCCGCCCACCAGCAGAGAGATGCCCGCGATTGCGCCCATGAACAGCTTGAAGAGCAGGAACCCGGTTCTCAGCTGCTCGCCGCGCGCGCGGTAGGTGCTCACGCTGAAGTCCCTCGCCCACCCCGCGCCGTGGCGCCGGGCCAGCCACCGCTCCGCCGCCGCGCGCACGGCCTCGACCTCTTCCACGCGGCCCGCCTTGATCACCAGCGTGCGCGGGCGGGCCGCCTCGGCCGGCGTGGTCACCTTCGGCCCGGCGGTGAAGGGGACGATCAGGGCGAGCCCCTGGTCCCGCTCGTCGGGCGCGGCGATCCCCACCACGCGCACGGGTACTCCGCGCAGCCGCAGCACGCGGCCGAGCAGCGCGTCCGGCGCCCCCGGCGAGAGCGCCTCGGCCGCGCGGTGCGAGGCGACGATGCCGGGGGTGTCGCTCGCCGCGTCGGCCGCGGTGAAGAAGCGGCCGCGGCGCATCTCCAGCCCGTACATCGCCGCGCTGCCCACGGTGGCGGCGGTCACGCGCGCGGCCCGCTCACGCCCGCCCCCCGGCGCGCGGATCAGCGTGGTGCCGCTGAAGTTGACCGACGCGCCCGCCACCCCGCGGAGCCCGGCCACCTCGCGCGCCTCGGCCTCGCCGAACAGCGGCACCCGCGCGCGCGCCACCAGGATCCCGTCCACCGTGTCGGCGGTGACGGGCATGACGAAGACGTTCTGCACGCTGGTGGTGCGCTCCACCTGGCGGCGCACGAACGCCTCCATCCCGTCGCCCAGCGAGAGCACCGCCACCAGCGCCGCCACGCCGATGATCACGCCGAGGGTGGAGAGCACCGTGCGCATCGGGTTGGTCCGCAGCGCCGCCACGCCCACGCGGATCGAGGCCAGGCTGCCCACCCGCGAGCGCCCGCCGGCCGAGTCGTTCATGTGATCGGGAGGATCGAGGGAGAGGTCCAGCCGCCGGAGGGCACGCGCGCCGCTCCCCGCGTCGCCCCCTTCTCCTGCCGTTCGGGAGAAGGGGGCCGGGGGGATGAGGGTCCGTCAGGAGGCGGGCTCGTCGGCGCGCGCGAGGGCGTCGCGCAGCCACAGGATGAACGGGTGCATGGCGCGGAAAGTTTCCCCGATCCACTCGCGCACGCCGTCCGCGTCCTGCGCCACGTCGCGCTCGCGCTCCACCAGGAAGCTCTTGAGCTTGATGGTCTCGATCAGCGGCGCGTCGGCGGCGTGGCCGGCGGGGGGGCGCTTGAGCTTGTGCCCCTCCCACAGGCCGGTGGGGAAGGTGGACTTGAAGGCGCGGCCCCGCATCACCTTCTGCAGCCGCTCGGGGTGCTCGGCGACGTGCTCGCGGATCAGCGCCAGGCGCGCGTTGTCGGGCATCCACACGCCGCCGCCGGCCATCAGGGTGCCGTGCTGGTCCACCTGGAAGTAGTAGCTGGGCCCATGTCCCTCGTGGCGCCCGCGCTCGCTGATCACCGCGCTGAAGGTGGTCTTGTACGGCGTCTTGTCCGGGCTGAAGCGCACGTCGCGGTAGATCCGGTAGACGCAGTCCTTGGGATCCACCCAGCGCACGGTCTCGTCGAACCGGCCGATGTCGGCGATGACCTGGCCGACGAAGGCGTGGAAGTCGTCGCGCAGCGCCTGGAACTCGGCGCGGTTGGCCTCGAACCACGCCTTGTCGTTGTTCGCGGCGAGGTCCGCGAGAAAGCGCGAGAGCCGGGGGAAGTCCATCGCGGTCACGGAGAGTCTGGAACGGTGCACTGGGGGATGCGTTCGCGCGGCGGGGTGTAGCGGGCGACGAACTTGAGCGTCCCCTTGTATTCGTAATAGCGGACGTACTCGCAGAGCTTGGCGCGCATCGGGGCGGGCTTGGCGCGGTTGCGGCGGTCGCCGATCAGCGAGATCCAGTACGCCACGGTGGGGTGGCGCACCTCTTCGTCCACCATGCCCTGCTCCTGCAGGTACTCCAGCCGGTCCAGCGCGGTGAGCAGCCGGTCGATCGACACGATCACCTGGTGCTCGTCGGCGGTGAGGACGCGCTGGTGGATGGAACCGTCGAGCGCGGCGGTCAGCAGGCTGTCGGTGGCCACGAAGCAGCGCGGCGTGTCGCCGGCGTCGGCCGGGGCGCAGACGCGCGGCTGGTTGTACTCCAGCATGGCCAGCGCCCGGCGCACCTCGGGCTCCCCTTCCACCGACTCCAGCAGCTGAGTGAAGTACTCCAGCCGCCTCCAGCGCTGCTCCTGCCGGTACTCGTGCAGCCCGATGGCGAACGCCGCCAGCCCGCCCACCAGCGTCAGCAGCTGGAGCCACTTCTCGGGATCGGCGACCCACTGCCGCGGGGTGGTGCTCATGGCTGAGAAGACGAGGGAGCGATGGGAAACTTCGGCGGTGGGGAGCGCGGGTGAGCCGGCAGTTCAGTCGACTCCTGAAGTACGTCGTACCGCCTCCCACTGCGCTTCGAGACCGAGCTGGCGGACCCATTGATCGATGTACGTCCGATCGAGACTGCTCGCCCGGTGCTTCAGAATTCCTGCAGCATCTTCGATCTGACGCGCGGACTCACCGAGCTTGGCCCACTCCATCTTCGCAATGAGAACATCTTCAGCGGTCGCGACGATCAAGGGAACATCGTACAGCTCGGCAGGACGACGGCGGTTGAACTCCGTTTCGCTGAACGGTCGCGGCTTCCGGATGATGAAGTCGGCCTTCAAACCGGTTTCCTCATCGATCGCGTTGAACTGTCCGAACGTATCGAGCGCTTCGAGTGCCGCGCGCTCGTCCACGTAGCAGCCAGCATCCTTCAGTTGCTGCACCAGCGAAAGAATCTCCGGGCGCGTGGGCGAGATCACGAAATCGATATCGTAGCTCATCCGTGGCGCGCTATGCAGCGAACTGGCGTGAGATCCCGTCAGCATGTAAGGAGCGCCGGCAGCTTCGAGGGCCGACACGAAATGCCGCAGCACCTGCTCCACGTTCAAGGCAGCCAGGCCGGCAGCGGGTGGGGATGGAGTGTAAGACGGAGCAACTCGCGCTTGACTTCCCAGTCCGTCCAGCCGGGATTCTCCGCGCGGATTCGGGAAAGGACCATGTCCCGGCCCGCCTGGCTCATCTCCAGCGCCATCCGGAGACGGTCGCCCTCGCTCATCCGGCGCAGGATCTCGATCTGACGCTGCTCAGCGTCGGGTGAGGTGTCGCGCAGACTCATCTTGGCTCTACGGCGTCCGTGTGGCGACAAGCCTTCAATATCGCGGCTCTCTCACGCCAGGTCCATCAGCATGCGCGCGGTCTCGGGGCCGTCGGTGAGGCGGGCGAGGTCGGCGCGGGTGCGCTCGGCGAGCTCGTCGGACACCTGGCCGGCCTTCAGGTTCGCGAGCGCCATGCGGAGCTGGTCGAGCGTGTGCCAGTCGCCGCGCTCCAGGACGGTGCGGTCGCGCGTTGGCCCGCCGCGCTGCAGGTAGTCGCTGTCGCCGTCGTACTTGAAGTACACCCGCACCTTGTCGGCGGTGATCATCGGTCGTTCAACGTGGTCGGAGGGGTCTGGCGGCAGAGCGGCCGGGCGGCGCGGTGGCCGCCCGGCTCGTTCGAGTTCGATCTACCGGTCGCGCTCCAGCATGCTCCCTTCGTGCACGGCGTGGCCGCGGGCGCTGTCCTGGGTGCTCTCGTTGCGCTCGCTCTTCTCGTACTCGTCGCGGATGCGCTGCATCATCTGGTCGCGGCGGTCGAACAGGCGCTTCGGCGTGCGCGGCGCGTGGTTGTCGAGCGCGTAGGCGGCCAGCAGCGGCAGGGCGACGGTGGAATCGAGGTAGCACACCACCGCGTCGGGGAGCCGGTCGGGGTCGATCTTCCCCCAGCTCACCGCCTCGGCGGGGGTGGCGCCGGAGAGGCCGCCGGTGTCGGGGCGGGCGTCGGTGATCTGCAGGAAGTAGTCGTGGCCGCGCTCGTCGATCCCCATCACCTCCTGGATCTGCGGCTCGGTCTGCAGCGCGAAGTTCTTGGGGCTGCCGCCGCCCAGGATCCAGATGGCGCTCTTGCCGCCGCCGCGCTTGGCGTCGAGCACGATCGCCGCCGTCTCGTTCACGTCGGCGTTCACGTCGAACATCAGCTTGTTACCCTGCAGCGCCTTGGCGGCCACGTTCATCCCGATCGACGAATCGCCCGGGCTGGAGGTGTAGATCGGCACCGCGTGCTCGTACGCCGCGGCGAGAAGCGACTTGCGCCCGATCCCCAGCTCCTGCTCGCGCGCGGAGACGTACTTGCCGCAGAGGTAGTGGAACTCGGCGGTCGACATCGGCCGCTGGAACTCGTCCGACGCGATGATGTGGCGGAAGAAGGCGTCGGTGTCGAGCAGCACCGAGTAGTCGAAGAAGATGTCGTAGATGCGCACGACCTCTTCCTCGCGCAGCACCGTGTCGCTGATCTGCGGCGACCCCTGCCGCAGCTCCAGCCCGATGCCGAAGTGCGTGTCGTGATACAGGTTGGCGCCGGTGGAGATGATCCAGTCCACGAACCCCGCCTCGATCAGCGGGATCACGCTGCTCATCCCCAGCCCCGCGGGTGTGAGGGCGCCCGTCATCGTGAGCCCGATGGTGACGTCGTCCTCCAGCATCTTCCGCGTGAGAAGATGGCACCCTTCGCGGAGCCGCGCCGCGTTGTACGCCTGGAACGTCCCGTCGATCAGCTGCGTGACCGTCAGCCCCGGCCCGATCTTCGTCGGCTCGATCCGCTTCCCGCTCAGGTACTTGCTCTGCGCCATCTTACCAGGGAGTGCTGAGTGCTAGGTGCTGAGTGCTGAGAAAAAGCGTGCGAAATGCCCAGGGCACATTTACCATGTGCGCTTCGTTCGCCGGCTCGCACTCGGAGACAGAAGATGAAAGTCACGCGGTTCGAAGATCTGCGCGTGTGGCAGAAGTCGCGCGTGCTCGCCACTGCCGTATACCGGGTCTCGTCCCAGGGGCCGTTGGGACGCGACTTTGGATTGCGCGACCAGATCCGCAGGGCCGCCGTTTCGATCATGTCCAACATCGCCGAGGGTTTCGGCCGTCACAGCCGTGCCGACATGGCCCACTTCCTGGCCATCGCTCGCGGTTCAGCATTCGAGCTCAGCAGCCAGCTCTATCTTGCGCACGACCTGGGTTACGTCACTCAACCCGATCACGACGAACTGCACGGGCTATGCATCGAGCTCAGCCGCATGCTGATTGCGATGCGGAGCTCGTTGCTTCGAGATCGTTCGCACCAAGCAAGCACTCAGCACTCAGCACTCCTTCACTGTGCATCCCCCTTGTGCGGCGCCGCGGGTGATCCCGGGTCGGTCGCGGCCGGCGCTTCCTCGACCGGCGTCTTCGACGGCGGCCCGTTCCTGCGGATCAGGCCGTGGCGCTGCGGGTGCTTGGGGATCGTCGGCCGCTGCGCGTTCTCCAGGGCGCTGGCGCTGTAGGCCAGGACGATGCGGACCACGTCTTCGGGCGTGTCGGCGATCTCCATCAGCTCCAGGTCCTTGCGGCTGATCTTCCCCTCGTCCAGCATCGGCCCCTTGACCCAGTCCAGGAAGCCCTTCCAGTAGCCGCTGTCGTACAGCACCACGGGGAAGTCGCGGATCTTGCCGGTCTGGATCAGCGTGAGCGCCTCGGTGAGCTCGTCGAGCGTGCCGAAGCCGCCGGGGAAGATCACGAACGCCTCGGCGTACTTCACGAACATCGTCTTCCGCACGAAGAAGTAGCGGAAGTTGATGGCCACGTCGACGTAGTCGTTGATGTGCTGCTCGAACGGGAGCTCGATGTTGCAGCCGATGGAGAGCGCCCCCGCGTCGCGCGCGCCCCGGTTGGCCGCCTCCATGATCCCCGGCCCGCCGCCGGTGAGGATGGTGAACCCCGCCTCGCCCAGCAGCCGCGCCGTCTCGCGCGCCACCTGGTACTGCGGATGGTCCGGCGGCACGCGGGCCGAGCCGAAGATGGTGACGGCGGGGCCCACCCTGGCCAGCGCGTCGAACCCTTCCACGAACTCGCCCATGATGCGGAACACGCGCCACGGGTCGGTGCTGGTGAACTCCACCGGCGGCGTGGGCTGCGCCGCGGGGCTCTGCAGCAGCCGCTCGTCCTCGGTGGCCATGCCCATCCGCGCGGCGCGGTTGAGCGTGGGGTTCTCCCTGCCGCGTTGCTGGTCCTGCTCGTCGTCAGCCATGCCCGGGCGCGTGCGGGTGCGGGCGGCGCCCTGTCGCGGGCGCCGGAGGGGCGACAAAATAGAGCCCGTCACGGCGCACGCAAAACCGGGGCTCGCCCGGGACCCGCGCGGCGCCGCGCTCCACCCGTCGGAAACGGATGCGGAACAGGAAGCGAACGGCAGTGATCTGGTTGATGGGGGCGGCGTCCGTCGCGCCGGCGCTGGGCGCCTGCCGCGACCGCAAGCCGCCGCCGGACCCCGGCCACGCCCCGCCCGCGGCGCAGGCGCCCGCACGGGTGGACCTGACCATGCGGCTCCCCGAGCAGCCGCCCTGGAACGCCGACGACACGCTGACCGTCACCCTGCAGAACAACAGCGCCGCCGCCGTCGCGAACGCCGTGCTCGAGCTGTTCGTGCAGGCGCCCGTCACCGCGCCGGTGGACTCGTCCGCCGCGCCGATGCCCCAGGCGGTGGCCGATCCCTCGGGCACGCGGCTGCGCTTCGACGTCGGCGCCATCGCCCCGCGGCAGACCGTCGAAGTCCGGCAGGCGATCCACACGCCGCCCGCGCCGGCACCTCCAGCGGCGCCACCCGTTCCCGCCCAGCCGGCCGCCCCGACCCCACCGGCGCCGAAGCCGCGCGCCGCCGCGCCGCCCGCGCGGCCGGACACGGCCACCCGCTTCGTGGTGCGCGCCACGCTGGTGGGTCCGGACGGGAAGCCGCTGGCGCCGGCGGTGACGGACACCCTGCGCATGCGGCCAGGGAGCGCGGTGACCATCGGCGGGTGCGGCAACGTGAAGGACGTGGTGGTCACGCGCTACGGCATCGGCCCGGTGCGGGTGGGAATGCCGGTTACCGCGCTGCGCACCGCCTGCCCCGAGGCGCGCGACACCGCGTGGAAGGGGCCGGAGGGGAGCAACGAGACCGGCGTGGTCGCGATGCCGGGCGGGCGACGCGTGCTGGCGGTGACGGCGGGGCCCGCGGTGGAGCGGCTCGTGATCGACGAGCCCGGGCTGAAGACGGCGGCCGGCGCGGGGGTGGGCTCGCGCGTGGGCGACCTGCGCGCCAGCTTCGGACGGATGTGCGTGGGCGCGGGCGAGGGGCAGGTGGCCGTCTGGTTCCCCAACCAGCCGGGGATCAGCTTCGGGCTCGACACCGCCGCCACGAAGGGATGGACCCCGGCGCGGGTCATCGCCGACTCGGTGCCCGACACCGTGGCGGTGGGGCGGATGTGGGTGCGCAGGGGAAGCGACGACTGCCCGGCACGGCCGGGGGAAGGCACACGATGAGAATCCCGATGGCGTTCCTGGCCGACGAGGCCAACATCTCGCAGGAAGGCAAGCTGAACGTGCTGGGGATCTTCGACCGCGTCGCCGCGGCCGAGTTCCCGGTGGTGCACCCGCGCATGGTGTTCGCCTTCCGCGTGCAGGCCGAGTTCGGTGACGGAGGGCGCACCTTTCCGGTGCGGGTGGTGATGGTGAACGAGGCCAACGAGGTGCTGTTCGAGGCCACCGGCGACATCAACCCGCCCACCGTGCCCCCCGGCGAGTTCAGCACCGCCAACCAGGTGTTCACGCTGGTGGGGATGACCTTCCCCACCCCCGGCGTCTACCGCTTCATCGTGAACGTTGCGGGCCTGGAGCCGCACGAGACGCACTTCGTCGTCAGCAGCTCGGCCACGGACCCGACGCTGAACTGACGGCGCGCACGATCCGTGGTCTCCACCGCGACGCTCTCCCGGGTTCGGGAGAGCGTCGCTTGCGTCGGTGCGATCCGAAGCCGGCCCGGGCGGTTGAAACCGCGGCCGCGGCAACAACCGCACGAAGTCCGCTTTCGCGGACTACCGGCCCGGTGCCGTCCTCGGCGGCGGGGCGCGGAGGAAAGCTCGGCGGTGCGATGTTGAAGCCTCGCGCAGTTTGCGAGGCCTTCCCGTGGTCGTAGACCGTGGCTTCAGCCGCCCCGGCGCGGTGGTTTGGTCGCGCGACAGGCTCTCTCCTTGCACCCCCTTGACCGGGTGATTACATTGGATCTCAGATAGGGTAGGGGGGTATCCTAAACGGGATTCGGATCGAGATGGCTACCGAGGCAGAGCTGAACGAGGAGCTGCGGCACGCCACGCACGTGGAGCCCGAGCTCAAGGAGCAGGCGCTCGCGCGGCTCAAGCGCATCGAGGGGCAGATCCGCGGGCTGCAGAAGATGGTGGAGAACGAACGCTACTGCGGCGACGTGCTGGTGCAGGTGGCCAGCGTGCACGAGGCGCTGCGCGGCGTGGGCAAGCTGCTGATGCGCAACCACCTCCGGCACTGCATCACCGAGGCGCTGGCCGAAGGCGACGAGCACAGCCGCGAAGAGGCGTACCAGGAAGTGCTGGACCTGATGTACAAGCACGCCCGCTGAGGGAGGGGCTCATGGAACCCAGAGATCGATCCGCCGTCGACCCCGTCTGCGGGATGACGGTGGACCCGGCGACCGCCGCCGGGAGCAGCGAATACAACGGCCAGACGTACTGGTTCTGCCACCCCGGCTGCAAGCAGCGCTTCGACGCGGCCCCGGGGACGTACCTCGCGTCCGCCGCCGGCGCGCACGCGGGCCACGCCCGCGCGCATCAGCACGCCCACGGCGGCAGCACGAAGGCGCCCGCGCAGCCAGTCGTCCAACTCGGAATGAAGCGTCCCGCCGCAACCTCTCCGGGTGCGGACGAGATGGCCGGCGCAGGCTGGCCGGAGGGGGCCGCGGCGCCGCCGCAGACGCACCCCGTCGTCCAGCTCGCGATGGGCCGCGCGAAGTCTCCACCCGCCGCGACGGACGCGCCGACCGAGCGGGTGGACCTGCCGGTGACGGGGATGACGTGCGCATCGTGCGCTCGCCGCGTCGAGCTGTCGCTGGCGAAGGCGCCGGGGGTGCGCCGCGCGGGTGTGAACCTGGCGACGTCGAAGGCCACGGTGGAGTACGATCCACAGACCACCGGCGTGCGCGAGCTGATCGGCGTGGTGAAGGACACCGGCTACGGCACCGCCGGCAGCGCGCGCGCCGAGTTCGTGGTGGACGATTCCTCTCGGCCCGGCGGAAGCAGCCAGCCGCTGGAGCACCACCTGGCGCGCCAGCGCGGCGTGACGGGCGTGGACTTCAACCTGGCCACGCGCGAGGTGCGTGTCGATTACCTGGCCGGCGCCACCGACCCGGCCGCCCTGCGCCAGGCCATCGAGAGCTTCGGCTACGCGGTGGTGGACGTACCCGCGGGGGGTACCGCCACCGAGGCGGGGGACAGCATCGAGGCGGCGCACGCGGCCGAGTACGCGGGGCTGCGGCGCAAGTTCTGGATCGCCGCCGTCCTGTCGCTCCCGGTGCTGGTGATGGCGATGAGCCACGGGCGCGTCTCGTGGCTCGAGTTCCCCGGCGCGGTGTGGGTGCAGCTGCTGCTCACCACGCCGGTGGTGCTGTACAGCGGCGCGCAGTTCTACCGCGGCGCCTGGGCGGCCTTCCGCCACCGCGCGGCCGACATGAACACGCTGATCGCCGTCGGCACCGGCACGGCGTACCTGTACTCGCTGGCGGCCACCTTCCTCCCCCGCTTCTTCGTCACCGGGCACGCGGCGATGGGTGGGATGGAGATGGGGCCGCCGGTCTACTACGAGGCCGCGTCCGTCATCATCGCGCTGATCCTGCTGGGGCGGATGATGGAGGCGCGGGCCAAGGGGAGGACGTCGGACGCGATCCGGCGGCTGATGGGGCTGCAGGCGAAGACCGCGCGCGTGGTCCGCGACGGCGCCGAGAGCGACATCCCGGTCGAGGCCGTGGTCCCCGGCGACATCGTCGTCGTCCGCCCCGGCGAGAAGGTGCCGGTGGACGGCGTGGTGACCGAGGGCGCGTCCGCGGTGGACGAGTCGATGCTGACCGGCGAGAGCATCCCCGCCGAGAAGACGGCGGGCGGCGAGGTGTTCGGTGCCACCATCAACCGCACGGGCTCCTTCCGCTTCCGCGCGACGAAGGTGGGGAAGGACACGGCGCTGCAGCAGATCGTGAAGCTGGTGCAGGACGCGCAGGGCTCCAAGGCGCCGATCGCGCGCTTGGCCGACGTGATCAGCGGCATCTTCACCCCGGTGGTGATCAGCATCGCCATCGCCACCTTCGTGGCCTGGTTCATCCTGGCGCCGCCCGAAACGCGCTTCACGCTGGCGCTGGTGAACTTCGTCAGCGTGCTGATCATCGCCTGCCCCTGCGCGCTTGGTCTCGCGACGCCGACCGCCATCATGGTGGGCACCGGCAAGGGCGCCGAGAGCGGCGTGCTGATCAAGGGCGGCGAGAGCCTCGAGACCGCGCACAGGGTCGACACCGTCGTGCTGGACAAGACCGGCACGCTCACGCAGGGCCGCCCCGAGCTGACCGACGTGGTCCCCGCCGGCGCCTTCGACCGCGACGAGCTGCTGCGGCTGGTCGCCAGCGCCGAGCGCGGGAGCGAGCACCCGGTGGGCGAGGCGGTGGTGCGCGGCGCGCAGGCGAAGGAGCTGGCGCTGGTCGATGCGACGGGTTTCCGCGCGCTGGCCGGCCACGGCATCGAGGCGACGGTGGAGGGCCGCGCGGTGCTGATCGGCAACGCACGGCTGCTGCGCGAGCGCGGCGTCGAGCTGGGCGACGCGGAGATGCAGGGCGCCAGGCTGGCGGACGCGGGGAAGACGCCCACCTTCGCCGCGGTGGATGGACGGTACGCCGGGACCCTGGCCGTGGCCGACACGCTGAAGCCCGAGTCGCGCGAGGCCGTGGCCACGCTGCGGCGGATGGGGCTGCAGGTGGTGATGATCACCGGCGACAACCGCCGCACGGCCGAGGCGGTGGCGAAGCAGGCCGGCATCGACCGCGTCCTGGCCGAGGTGCTGCCGGACGGCAAGGCGCGCGAGGTGAAGCGCCTGCAGGACGAGGAGAAGCGGCGCGTGGCGATGGTGGGCGACGGCATCAACGACGCCCCCGCGCTGGCCCAGGCCGACGTGGGGATCGCCATCGGCACGGGGACGGACGTGGCGATCGAGGCCAGCGACGTGACGCTGATCCGCGGCGACCTGCGCGGCGTGGTGAGCGCGATCAGGCTCAGCCGCGCGACGATCCGCACGGTGAGGCAGAACCTGTTCTGGGCCTTTGTCTACAACGTGATCGGCATCCCGATCGCGGCCGGCGTGCTGTACCCGCTCTTCGGCGTGCTGCTGAGCCCGGTGATCGCCAGCGCGGCGATGTCGCTGAGCAGCGTGAGCGTGGTGACCAACTCGCTGCGGCTGCGGCGGGCGAAGGTCTGACCCTGAAAGTCGAAACGCCCCCAACAACCCGGGCGACGAGGTGGGATGATGGATACGAGCGAGATCCTGGTGCTGATCGGCGGCGTGGCCGCCATCGGCGCGGTGCTGTGGTACTTCTTCGGCGAGCGGCAGGCGGTGGCCGCGCAGGTGACCGACGGCGGCGTGCAGGAGGTGAAGATCACCGTGAAGGGCGGCTACACCCCCGACGTGGTGCGCGTGAAGCAGGGCCGCCCGGTGCGCCTGGACTTCTACCGCGACGAGACCGGCAGCTGCAGCGAGCAGGTCATCTTCGGCGACTTCGGCATCGCCCGCGACCTGCCGGCCTTCAAGACCACGCCGGTGGAGTTCACGCCGCAGAAGTCCGGCGAGTTCACCTGGACCTGCGGGATGAACATGCTCCGCGGCAAGCTGGTGGTGGAGCCGGCGTGAGCCGCTCTTGAACTGCATCCGAACAACTGACCGCGAGCACGCGAAGGCGGCCGGGAGCGAAATCCCGGCCGCCTTCGCCGTTCGGGAGCGGACTGGTTGGAGACGCGGCGTCAGGCCGGGACGGGCTCGGCCTCGGGCGCGGGGCGGTGCGGGGGCGGGGCCGCCACCTGCAGCAGCAGATCGGCGTCCAGCTCCGCCAGGCTCCACACGGCCGCGGCGCCGCGCACCGGCTTCCCCTCGGCGTCCACCAGCCCCGCGCGCAGCAGCTCGCGCAGCCGTGCGCGTGACGCCCAGTGCGCCTCGGAGCCCGTGACCGGCTTTCGCCCGGCCACCGGCTGCTGCAACGCGCGCTTCTGCAGGCGGGTGAGCAGCTCCGGGTCGTCCTCGAGGTTGGCCAGCAGCAGCGGCCAGCGCAGCCCGATGGCCACGAACTTCCCCAGCTTCTCGAAGGTCAGGTCGCCGGGCGCGCGCTCGGCGTCGGGCTTGATCAGCCCCGTGCGGATGGCGATGTAGGCGCGCAGGCGGAACACGTTCACGAACTGCTTCACGCGGCGCGGGTTCTGGTCCAGCGCCGGTGCCACCATCACCGCGATGGTGCGCAGCCGCGCCGAATCGACCGCCACCTCGGCGGTGAGCCTGCGCTGCGCCGCCAGCTCGGCCGGGGTGGGCTCCGGCGGGGGCGGCGGAACGATCGACGGCGCGGCGAGCGCCGCGTTGCCGGGGTCCGACACCGCTTTCTGCAGGATGCGCGCGGTACCGCCCTCCTGCAGCGGAATGGTCACGTCCGGCGTCTGCGCCGCTTGGGCCGGCCGGCTTGCCGCGGCTGCCGCGACCGGCTCCAGCGCGGGCTTCGGCGGCGTGGCGCCGGGGCTGGCGCGCTCCGACAGCTTGCCCAGCAGGCGCGCCACGTCGTCCAGGCGCGGCTGCGGCACCAGGAACGACACCTGGACGAACTTCTCCACGAACTCGGAGCCGTACTCCAGCCCCCGCAGCGCGGCGTCGCCGTCGAGCGCCGCCCCCGCGCGCGACGGGTCGGCGGTGATGAAGGGGAGCAGCTCCTTGAACTTGACCGCAAGGCTGGCGGCGATCTTTTCGCGGTCCATCCCCAGCACGAAGAAGATCGGCTGCTCTTCCACCCCCATCATCAGGTTGAGCGCCTGCATCAGGTCCGCCGCCTTGGGCACCTCGCAGCGGTCCAGGTCGTCGATGAACACGTACACCCGCCGCGTGCCCACGTACGACTTCACGATCCGCCCGAAATCCTCGTGGAAGTGCTCGATGAACGAGATCCGCGACTGGTAGTCGGGCGAGCGGATGTAGCGCTTCAGGTCGTAGCGCAGCGGGTTGCCGATGAACGCCTTCGCCTGCTTGCCCAGCGACACGGCGATGGCGAGCGACGCGCCCACCCCGCCGACGCCCAGGAGCGTGTCGAAGAAGGCGTTGTCCGCGTGCTCGCCGGCCAGCGCCTTCGCAAACCTGCTCAGCACCCCGGTTTCGGACACGCTTACGTAGAACAGGATGGTCACCGCGATGATCGCGGTGAGGGCGACCGCGCCCGCCCGCACCACGTCGAGCCATCCGTCGCGCCACGAGAAGCGCGTGCGCAGCAGCCGGTAGTGCCCGCGCCACCGCTCCAGCCGCGGCAGCCGGGCGCTCACCCCGCGCAGGAACTCGAGCGCGAAGGCGGCCCACACCGCCTCTTCGCGGTCGTGCCGCCACGGGTTGAACCAGACGGTGATCGCCTTCGGGTCCGCGTCGAGCTCGGCCCGCAGCTGCCGCATGAAGCTCGACTTGCCGCTCCCCCACTCGCCCTCGATGGAAAGGGTGAGCGGCGGCAGGGTGCCCGGGTTGCGCAGGAATTCGGCGACCGCGGCCACGTACGGCTTGAACCCCAGGTGGTCTTCGGCCGAGGGCTGGTCCGAGGTGCTGGCGGGCGCCACGGTTAGCGGCGGCGGCGCGTCGGGCGCCTTGCGCTGCCGGGGTGCGCGCTTGCGCGGTTCGGCCGGCGGAACGGCCGCGGGTGTCTGGCGCGCCTTCGCCCGCTCGTCGGCGAACGAGCGTAGACCTGCCATGCTGCGCCAGCGGGCCAGCAGCGCCTTCCACGCCTCTTGGTCGTCCTCCTGCCTGAGCGAGCGGACGAATCCAAGGAATTTTTCGCGGAACTTCACCGGGTCCAACGCGAAGCGCTCGACAACGCCGGCGAACGCGCCTTTGTCTCCGGGCCCGGTGCTGAGCACCATAAGCCCCGCCAGCAGGTGACGCGCCGCGACCGTCGGATCATCGTGTGCCACAACGTCCCGGATCAGCGCCGCTGCGTCGAGCACCAGATACGACGGATGGTCTAGATCTGTGGCCGGAGTAACCACGACCGAGCCGGGCGGCTGCCAGAGCGCCGGGAAGCGCTCGCGCACCACCGCAGCGGCGGCCTTCTTCACTCCCTCACCCATGTTCGCCAGCGTTTCCCAAACGAAGCGTGGTGTGCGGCTCTCCTTGAAGCCTCGCCCGCGTTCCACGAACGCCCAGGCCAGGTGCTCGCGCGTGACCTGTTCCGCGCCGTCCAATGCTGCGAGCGCGAAGGCCTGCTCCACCACGGCGTTCACCTCGGCCGAAAGGGCGTAACGCTGCGCCCACCGTGGAGCATCCGTGCTTTCTGGCTCCTCCGTCACTGTTCCGGCGAGGCCGACGCTTGTCTGCACCTGCTGCGTCTGCTGCGCCTTCGCGGCGGCCGGATTGGCTTTCCGTACGGGACGTTTGGTGGGCTTGGGCGCAACTTTCGTTTCGACTCTGGGGCCGGCGGGATCGGGCAACGTCTCTGCAGCGCCTGCTGCCGCGTCACTCTGCCGCGCCCCCGCAGGCTCTTGCGCGGGCGGCGGCGGAGCATTCGGTGCCGCCTGCTGCTTCACGGCCGCGGCTGACGTGTCCGGCGGGGTAATCGAGGCAAGCGCCTTCAGCAGCTCCTCAATCCCGCGCTCGAAGGTGCTGAAGTCGATGGCCTGGATGGCGGTCAGCTCTTCGGGGAGCGGCGTGGTGTCGGGGCGCAGCGCGATGAGCCGGCTCTTCCCTTCGGAGTGCCTGGCCAGCAAGCGCTGGAGCTCGCTGCGCGCGGCGAAGGAATTGAGGTACGCCGCGGTGATCACCGCCAGGTGCACGTCGGCCAGCGTGATCGACTCGTCCACCCGCATGGAGTTGTCGGCGAGACCCGGGCCCAGCCAGAACAGCTCGCGGCCGACCCCCTTCGCCGCGAGCTCATCGTAAATCCGGCGCGCGAAGGCAAGGTCGTTCGCGTGGAAGCTGAGGTAGGTGCTCATCGGGCGAGAGGATGGGAGAGATCCAGCGGGTGGGCGGCTCGGCATCGCCACCGGCACGGTTAATCTCACAAGTGTTTGAGCACAAGCCATTTTCCGTCATGGGGACTATCGCGCGACCGCACCGCTACACGCCTCCACGACGGGCGAGGCGTCGGAACGCAGAGAGGCGGTGGGGGATCGCTCCCCCGCCGCCTCTCTGCCGTCGAAGTCCGCGCAGGCGGCGCGCAGGCGGACTGTGTGCCGTTGTAGCCGCGAGTTCACTCGCAAACGGTCCCACGGACCCGCCACGGAACGCGGCCCTCGCGTCCGGTCCGATGCCGGCGTCCGGCTCAATCCCCCGGCACCTCCGCAGGCACAGTCCGCCGCGCCGTTTCCGCCACCCGCCGCACATCCGCCCTCTCCGGCTTCCGCCCGAAGCGGTAGGCGAGGAGGCGCAGGCCGACGGTGACCACGAAGATGGTGCCGCCCTCGTGCGCCACCACGCCCAGCGGCAGCGGGATGCGGCCGAAGAGCGAGAGCGTGCCCACGATCACGATCACGCCCATCGCGAACGCCAGGTTGAAGCGGATGGTCGCCGCCGTCTTGCGCGCGAGCCCCACGGCACCGGCGATGCGCGACAGGTCGCTCTTCATCAGCACCAGGTCGGCGCTCTCGAGCGACACGTCGCTGCCGCTGCCCATGGCCACGCCCACGTCGGCGGCGGCGAGCGCGGGGGCGTCGTTCACGCCGTCGCCCACCATCGCCACGCGGCCGTCGCGGCGCAGCTCGGCGATCGCGTCGAGCTTGTGCTCGGGAAGGAGCTCGGCGCGGACCTCGTCGATCCCCAGATCGGCGGCGATGTGGCGGGCCACGGGCTCGCGGTCGCCGGTCAGCATCACCACGCGCACGCCGCGCTCGCGCAGCGCGTGCACGGCGGCGGGCGCCTCGGGGCGCGGGGTGTCGGCCACGCCCAGCACGGCGGTCACGCGGGCGCCGCGGCCCAGCACGATCGGCGTCACGCCCGCGTTCTCCAGCGCGGCCAGCCGCCGCTCGGCCTCGGCGTGGACCGCGGCGCCCTGCGCGGCGGCCATGCGGCGGCTTCCGGCCCACACCGTCTCGCCCTCCGTCACCCCGCGGATGCCGTGGCCGCGCACCGCCTGCACGTCGGCCACGGGCGTCACGTCGCCGGTCCACGCGCTCACGATGGCGCGGGCCACGGGGTGCTCGCTGTGGCGCTCCAGCCCGGCGGCCAGGGCGCGCGCCTGGTCCTCGGTCCCCTCCAGGGCGGCGACTTCGACCAGGTGCATCCTCCCTTCCGTCAGCGTCCCCGTCTTGTCGAACGCCACGATGCGGGCGGCGGCCAGCGCCTCGAGCGCCGCGCCGCTCTTGAACAGCGTGCCGTTGCGCGCCCCCGCCGCCATCGCCGCCAGCACCGCCGCCGGCGTGCTGATCACCACCGCGCACGGCGAGGCGACCACCAGGAAGGTCATCGCCCGGTACCACGCTGGCCCGGAGGCGATGCCGCCCAGCAGGTGCAGCGCGAAGAAGACGACCGGCACGGAGAGGAGGACGCCGATGGTGTACGGCCCCTCGAAGCGCGCGGCAAACACTTCGGTGGGCCCCTTGGCCGCCTGTGCGTCTTCCACCAGCCGCACCAGCCGCGCGAGCGCGCTTTCGGACGCGGGGCGGTCGATGCGGGCGCGCACCACGCCCTCGCCGTTCAGCGTGCCGCCGAACACCCCGTCGCCGGGGGACTTGTCGACCGGGACGGATTCGCCGGTCAGCGCGCTCTCGTCGGCGCTGGTGTAGCCGTCCGCCAGCCGGCCGTCCGCGGGAAAGCGCTCGCCGGGGCGGACCAGCACCGTGTCACCCGGGCGCAGCTCGGCCAGCCGCACCCAGCGCTCGCGGCCGTCCGCGTCCAGCACGGTGGCGCCCTCGGGGTGCAGCTTCATCAGGGCCCGGATGGCGTTGCGGGTGCGGCCGAACGCCCACGCCTGCAGCGCGTTGGAGAGCGAGAAGAGGAAGAGCAGGATCGCCCCGTCGCCCGCCTGCCCCACCGACGCGGCGCCGAGCGCGGCGACGACCATCAGCAGGTCCACGTTCAGCTTGCGCTCGCCGATCAGCTCGTTCCACGCGGCGATGGCGCTGGGCACGCCGCCCGAGACGAAGGCCACCCCGAACGCGGCCCAGTGCAGCCACGAGTGGCCGACCGCCTGCAGGGTGAACCCCGCCAGCACGCCGGCCAGGGTGATCCCCGCCAGCACGAAGCCGCGGATCACCGTGTCCGCCCACCAGCGGGGCCCGCCCGTGGTCTCCACCTCGCCGCTCTCGTCCATTCGTCCCATCTCCCGGAGATTATCGCTAACAATAATGATTATTGATAATCTCCGAACCCGTACTCCGCCACCCTCCCCAATGATTGCGCCGCCGCGCCGCTGCCGCTGTCCGGCACCGTACCCACGCGGTGCGGGAAGATTCCGTGCAGCGGCGAAGGCCGACAGCAACCCGGGGGCCGGGGGGAATGGAACTCCGAGATGAACCGTCGACCTCTCATATCACGGAGTCCACGGCGTTGACGGAGGAAGTGCCGCAGTGCTCCGCGGACCCCGTGCACGCCGCGGGAGCCCGGCCTCGCGATCAGGCGTGCGCCAGGTAGGTCCGCTCCAGGAGCACGTTGTCGAGCCAGTTGACGGTAAGGCGCAGCAGCACCTTCAGCTCGGCCACCGCTTCCCCGTCGTCGCCCGACGACAGCGCGGGGGTGCGCGCGGCTGCGGCTTTCACGCGCGGGTTGTCGACATACGCGGCGATGCACTCGGCCAGCGGGAGGGCGCGGATCTCGGCGGCGTGGTCGGGGTGCTCGTGCGCCTCGTACTCGCGCACCAGCAGGTCCAGCGCGGCGCGATAGCCGAGCGCGGCCAGGCGGGTGTGGCCGCGCGCCTCGGCGTCGTTCGCCTGGCCGAAGGTCTCCACGAACCCCGCCGAAAACGCCTCCACCTCGGGCGGGATCGCGTCGCGGCGCGCGGTGGACGGGCTCACCGACTCCAGGTCCAGCTCGCCGTCCGGCCCCAGCACGTAGCGGCCCACGAAGATGCGGCGGCACTCGGGGCGCGAGCACTGGAAGGCGAAGTCCACGCGCGTGCCGTCGGGCACGGTGGCGCAGGCGTCCAGCCGCCGCGGGTACACGTGGTGATGGCAGTGCGGGCACGTCTCGGGCACCTCGCCGAAGGTGCGGCTGGCGCCGTGGCCGGTGAAGTCGATGGTCAGGTGCTCGAAGGTCAGCATGGCGTCCTCTGAGGGGTGCTGGGTGCTGGGTGCCGGGTGCGGAAGCTTCACCCCTGGGCCGCCTGGGCGGCGGGGCCGTGCGCGCCGAAGATCCCCAGGATCCCGGGGGCGAAGGCGACCTTCCCGTTGGCGTGGATGGCCGGCGCCACGGCGTCGGCGGCCGGGGCGGCGTGCGCGTGGGTCGCGCGGTCCAGCACGGCCACCGTCTCGTGGTACAGCCGCGCCGCCGCGCGCGGAGTGTCGCCGATGCACACGGTGCCCAGCTTGCCGAACTCGCTGAGCGCGCCGATCAGGTGGAACACCACGCCCTGCTGGGCGGCGGCGTCCCAGTACAGGCCGTTCTCCACGGCGATCTCCAGCAGGTCGTCGGGGCTCAGGCCGCGGTACGCCGGGTCTTTCAGGTTGTCGCTGGCGTGGTAGAAGCACGGCCGGCCGGTGAGCGACTCGTAGCAGCCGCGCTGGGGGTCGTACTCGCCGTCGGTCAGGTACTGCAGGGTCAGGAAGGGGTGCGTGGTGCCACCCTTGCGCAGGTTCACCTCCAGCGCCGCCACCTCCCACCCGTCCGCCCTGCGCCGGCAGACGAAGTCGATGCTGAAGCGGCCGATCACCCCCTCGCCGCGCAGCGCCTCGGCCGCGCGCAGGGCCATCGCCTGGATCGCGCCGCAGTACGCCGGGTCGGCCGGGAAGGTGCACCCCACGAAGATCTGCCCGCTGGGCCCGCCCAGCACCTGGTCGTGCGTGCTGATGATGGAGATGCCGCCCAGCGGGTCGATGCGGCACTGCACGCTGGGCGAGCGCACCTCGGGCCCCTCGAGCCAGCACTCGGCGATCCCGCCCATCCGCCCCAGCTTTTCGCGGAAGCGCTCCCAGCTCTCCCCCGCCGCCTCGAAGCGCATCCGCGCCGGGAGCTCGGCGCGCAGCCAGCGCTCCAGCCCGGGGCCGGCGGGCGATCCGTCGAACGAGACGAGCGCGTTCCCCTCGCCCGAGAAGCCGTCGTTCAGCTTCACCACCGCGCGCGCCAGCTCCGGCTGCCGGCGCTTGAGCTCGGCCAGCGCGCGCACCAGGTCGTGCGCGTCACGCAGCCCTTCCACCCCGTCCGGCAGCGCCACTCCCGCGCGGCGGAAGAGGGTGCGGCTCCCGCTCTTGGTGCCGATCCACGCCAGCGACGGGTCGCAGGCGTACAGCGGGATCCCCAGGCGCACGGCCAGCGTGCGCTCCAGCGGCGTGGCGTTGAAGCAGGTGAGGTGCGCCGCCTGGGCGTCGGGGATCGCGCCCCGGATGCGCTCGATCAGCCGCGGGCGGGCCAGCACCTTTTCGGCGAGCGTGCGGTCGCCCGCGTCCTGGCAGGCCAGCAGCGTCAGCCGGCGGCGGGCGTGCGAAAGGGGGACGCCCGGCAGCAGGTGCAGGTAGTAGTCGACGATGGTGGGGTCCAGCGGCCGGCTGGTGACGTACACCACGTGCGTGCGCGGCCGGCGCAGCAGCATCAGCAGGCAGAGCAGGCGCTCCTCGTAGTGCGGCGCGCCCTTCAGCTTGGCGATCTCGGCGCGGTCCAGCGTCAGGCCGGGGAGCACGACGATGGTCTGCGGGGCCAGCGGGTCGGGGAACACGCGGCCGAAGAGCCCGGGAAGCCGCCCCTGCAGCGCGGCGAACGCGGCCAGCTCGCCCGCCGAGCCCGGTTCGGGGAACTCCGCTTCGGCGTGGGGATCGGTTGGGACGGCGCACTCCGGCACGGCGGCCACCACACGGACGTTGGGCGCCGCGCCGCGGGGCGTACCTCGGCCCGCGGCGCGTCAGCATGACTCACCCGGCGATGGAAAGGTGCCCGCCGTGCCGGAGTGCGGCTGTCCGGCAAACAGCTACAGCGCGATGGGGATCGCTCCGCGACAGGGCTTCAGCCGGCCTTGGTCCCACGCGTAGGCCGCGGAGGCCCCGGAAGATCGAACGGATCCTCCGCCACCTCCGCGGCCCTTCGGGTGAGCGACCGCGCGACCGTGCAAGATGGGTCCGGATGACCGCCGCCGACCGGCTGCGGCGGACCGGCGTCAGGGTCTCAGTACGCGCAGACGGTGTCGATCCACAGGTCGGTGCCGCCCAGCTGGATGGTGTTGATGGGCACGCCGCTGATGGTGAGCGTGCCCTGCACCCCGCCCACGAAACCCACCGGCGTGGAGGTGATGGTGGCGCCCGCGATCACGGCCGGCGGCGCGGTGATCTGCCCCACGAACACGGGGCTGCCGTTCACGCTCAGGTTCTCGTAGCCACCGGTGTACTTCATGTAGTGCAGCTTGACGTTGCTGGTGACCCAGCCGATGCCCGCGAAGGCGAAGAGCGCGTTCAGGTTGACGACGTGCCCCGTGTTCCCCACCGCCAGCGTGAACGGCGGGGGCGCGGGCTCGATGCGCATCAGGTTGTACGCCGAGCCGGGCGGGCTGGTGATGAACTTGTTCACCTGCACCCGGATCCCCTGCTCGCTGAACACCCAGGTGCCCGGCGGCTGGCCCACGGGCGCGCCGAACTGGGTGCCCACCGGCGGCACGTTGAACAGCACGCAGTTGTTGGAGATGTGGTTGCCGGCCGGCTGGGCGGGCACCCGCGCCGCGTCCGGCAGCGTCAGGTCGGGCGAGCCGCACGCCGCGAGCGCCGCGGCCGACAGCAGGGCGAGGGAGAGGGTACGTACGCGCATGGCATGTCCTCCGATGGGAGATGGTGGGAAGCGAAGCACACGACGTCGCTTGAAGATGCTTAGCAAATTACGGCGTGTAAAGTCAATGATGATTGAATGCCGATGCTGCGCCGTCAGACGGTTGCAGAAGAAACCGAG
>DASSME010000020.1:0-13544 GCA_035689035.1 Longimicrobium sp.
CGCCTCGCGCGGCCCCAGCGCGTACCAGCGCGCGGCGAGCTCGTCGCGCAGCGCGCGGATGCGGGCGTACTCGTCCGCGGTGATCACGCGCGGGGGAGGGGCGCCGTGCCGGGCGCAGTACTCGGCCAGGTGCGCGTTCAGCGCGGCGGCGCCGGACCCGGCGTCCGCGGCGTCGCGGGTGACGGTGTCGAAGGCGCCGGCGCTGACCTCGGCCAGCAGCGCTTCCTCCTGGTTCGGCATCGGGCCCCGCGGCCACGGGGTGCCGAAGTCGCTGAACTCCCACCCGTCGGCCATCATCCCCCAGAACGCCTGCCGCAGCCCCAGCGTGGTCTCGATGGCGTAGTGCGTCAGGTCGTGCACGGGAAAGAAGGCGTGCTGCTTCTGCCACGCCACGCTCCCGTCGCGCCGCGTGATGCTCAGCACCGGCGTCCCGTCCTTGGTCTTCGAGAACTTGAGGACGGCGAGCGGCTGTGTGGTGGTCTGCATGGATCCTTCTTTTCGATCGACGGAAAACACCGGTCGTCTGGTTCGCTCGCCGGCGGCTGAAGCCACGGCGCCACGGCTACAACCACGGGAAGCCTCGACGAACCGCGCGAGGCTCAACGGCTCGTCGATCAGGCGGCCGTCCAGCAGCACGGCGTGGATGCGGCGGATGGGCGGAAGAGCGCGAATGGCCGGTGCAAGGGCACGTTCGCGAGGGTGGCGAACCGGGGAGATCGGCCGCCGGCGAAGGACGTGCGCGCCCGGATGTTACCGATGGTAACATACCGATCCGCCACCGGCAAGCCTCGTACGCGCAGGCCACCGGTGGCGCGGCGATCCCGGCCGAGACGACCGCGCTCCCGTCAGGGCGCCGGCGCCTGCCGACCAGCCCGCTCCTCGGCGGCGCGCAGGATGCGCTCGCGCTCGGCTGCGTCGATCAGGCGGCCGTTCAGCACCACGGCGTGGACGCGGCCCACGTTGCGGATGTCGGCCAAGGGGTCGGCGTCCAGCACCACCAGGTCGGCCAGCTTCCCCTCGGCCACCGTCCCCAGCGAATCCGTCATCTTCAGGAAGCGCGCGGGCTCGATGGTGGCGGACTGCAGCGCCTGCAGCGGCGTAAGGCCGACGCCGGTGAGCAGCTCCAGCTCCTGGTGCAGCGAGAAGCCCGGGAAGGTGTAGGGGGTGATCAGGTCCGTCCCCGCCATGAAGCGCACGCCGTTGTCGTGCAGCACCCGCGCGGCCTCGAGCAGGCGGCCGTATTGCCGGTGGCTGTTCGCCCAGTCGGCCGCCGTCACGGCGCGCAGGCGCGGGTTGGTGAGCGGGCTCCACCCCGCGGTCAGCCCCCTGGGCAGGTAGCGCAGCCGCGGATCGTGCGCGAAGGTGGTGTCGTCCAGGAATGCGGCGGCGTGCAGGGTCACCAGCGTGGGCACCACCACGGTGCCGCGCCGCGCCAGCCGGCGCGCCAGCGCCCGGCACACCGCGGGATCGTAGCGTGCGTACACCGAAGAGTCGAGCGACTGCGACACCACGTACGACGCTTCCCACCCTTTCGACGCGATGGCGGCGGCGACCAGGCCGCGCTCTTCGGGGGGGAGCGGCGAGCAGGCGTTCACCACGCCGGTCAGGTGCTCGATGCTGGCGATCCCCGCGGCCGACGCCTGGTCCACCGCCACCAGCGACGGCACGTGGCCGGCGAACGGGATCCCGCGGCGCCTGGCCTCGTCCGCGATCCCCGCGAAGGCGTCGGGGGTGAGGCGGCTGTACACCTTGATGAAATCGGCGCCCGCGGCGGCGAGCGAGTCCACCACGCGGCGGCCCTCGGCGGCGTCGCGCGCCACCACCGCGCCGGGGAGCATCGGCGGCGAGCCGTCCACGATGTGCCCCGAGCCCACGATGCGCGGCCCCACCAGCTCGCCCCGGCGGATGCGGGCGCGGGTGGAGTCGACCCAGTCGATGCGGCTGAACATCTCGCGCGCGCCGGTCACCCCGTTGGCGGCCAGCAGCGGCATGAACAGCCCCTCGAACGCCGGGAACGCCGCGTGGACGTGCATGTCCCACATCCCGGGGATGACGAACTTCCCGCGCCCGTCCACCACCCGCGCGCCCGCCGGCACGGCGACGCCCGACGCGGGCCCCACCCGGGCGATGCGGTTCCCCCGCACCACCACCGTCTGGTCGCGCAGCGTGCGCCCGCTCACCACGTCGATCACCGACGCGTGGGTGATGGCGACCGGCGCGGGCGCCGCCCGCTGCGCGTGCATGCAGTCGCTGGCGCACGCGACGAGCGCGGCGGAGATGAGCAGGATGCGTTTCATGGTCCAATCGGCGGGCGGGATGAGGACGGCGTTCGGCGTGGAAGCAAGCTAGCGCGCCGCCGAGGGGGCCGCGCCCACCGAAAGCGCGTCCATGCAAAGCCTTACACAATATTGACATCTCACCGGCGGCCGCCCCCGGGTCCCGCGGCGGACGCCCGCGCGGGGCGGCGGAGGGTTGCGGCGGGTGAGGGCGCGTGGCACGTTGCTGCGGCGCCGCAGCGAGGCGCTTCACCTCACCCGATCGATCATTCTCCGATGAGCCACAGCATACATCTGCAGCCCGACGAGCTTTCGCGCATGGTGGTGCAGGCCGCCAGCAACGCGCAGGAGCAGGGCTACTGGAGCGGCGAGGGCACCGCCGCCGAAGACGCCACGCGGCATCTCACCGATTACCTGGGCCTCCTCCTGGGCGGCGACAACGACGTGAGCCCGCACGAGATGCACATCTTCCGCAAGGTGTGCTGCGCCGCCACGGGCCGCGACCTGACGGACGACGACCTGGACGAGTCGGTGCGGAACGCCGTCGCCATCGCCGACGACCCCGAGCGCGTGGAAGACTTCCTGCTCACCACGCCGCCCTTCCTGCGCGCCGTGATCGCGATGGACCGCGACCGCGGCACCCGCAACGCGGAGCAGGTGGTCACCGCGCTCAGCGGCCTCGCCCTCGCCATGCTCGCCGCCGACGGCAAGGCCGAGATCGAGGAGGACGCCGTCTTCACCACGCACCTCAACCACCTGCGCGGCGAGCTCGCCCGGGACGGGCTGAACAGCGAGGATTGACGGCCGGCCCTAGGAAGTCCTCGCTCTTTCGGTTGCGGCCACGCGAGGACGGTGGAACGATGCGATTCAGGTCACCGGGAGGATACGCCTCCCGGTGACCTGATTGTATCGGGGCTCCGGGCACGATCCAGGCGCCGGCGCGGTCCCGCGGCAGCCCCCTCCCCCCCTCCCCGCCCCGCGCTCCGCGGGGGAGGGGGAGAGCTGCGTACGGGGGAGGGAATCGGTGCGTTGCGAAGTATCGTTACGCCAGGGCGCCGTGCTCCAGCTCGGCGAGCATGCGGGCGGCGGCGGCGGGGGGCAGGGGTTCGGAGAAGAGGAAGCCCTGGCCGATGCGGCAGCCCATGCGCTGGAGCGCGGCGGCTTCCTCGTGCGTCTCCACCCCCTCGGCCACGGTGTCGAGCCGCAGGCTCCCCGAGAGCGAGATCACGGTCTGGATCACGGCCTCGAGGGTGGGGTCGGCGTGCATGTCGCGCACGAACGAGCGGTCGATCTTCAGCGTGTCCAGCGGCAGGCGGTGCAGGTACGAGAGCGACGAGTAGCCGGTGCCGAAGTCGTCGATCGCCACGCGGATCCCCGCCTGCCGCACGCGGCTCAGCACCGAGCCCACCGCCGCCGCGTCGTCCATGATCACGCTCTCGGTGATCTCCAGCCGCAGCCGGTCCGGCGGAAAGCCGGTGTCGCTCAGCGCGCCCAGGATCTCCTGCACCAGGTGCGGATGCAGGAACTGCCGGCTGGACAGGTTCACGCTCAGCCACAGCCCCGCCGCGCCGGGGTAGGCGGCGCGCCACTCCTGCATCTGCCGGCACCCCTCGCGCAACGCCCAGCGGCCCACCGCCATGATGATCCCCGTCTGCTCGGCCAGGGGGATGAAGTCGTCGGGCGGGCGCAGGCCGTGCTCGGGGTGCTGCCAGCGCACCAGCGCCTCGAACCCCACCAGCTCGCGCGTCTCCATCACCACCACCGGCTGGAAGTGCAGCCGCAGCTCGCCACCCTCCACCGCCTCGCGCAGCTGGCTCTCCAGCTCCAGCTGCTGCAGCGAGCGCGCGTGCAGCTCGGCGTCGGCGATCTCGAAGCGCGCGCGGCCGCGGGCCTTGGCGCGGTACATGGCGGCATCGGCGTCGCGCAGCGCGTCTTCGGGGCGCGAGAAGCCGGTGCTGCTGACGGCCACGCCCATGCTCGCCGACACCACGATCTGCTGGCCGGCGGCGTCGAACGGCCTGCGCAGCTCGTTCAGGATGCGCTGCGCCACCACCGCCGGGTCGTCCACGTCCTGCACCAGCAGCGCGAACTCGTCGCCGCTGAGCCGCGCCACGCTGTCGCCCACGCGCAGGCACCCTTCCAGCCGCCGCGCCAGCGCCACCAGCACCCCGTCCGCCGCCAGGTGGCCCACGCGGTCGTTCACCACCTTGAAGCGGTCCAGGTCCAGGAAGATGACGGCGAAGCGGTGTTCCGGGTGGCGGCGCCCGTAGGCGATGGCGCGCTCCAGCCGGTCGATGAACAGCCCGCGGTTGGCCAGACCGGTGAGCGAGTCGTGCAGCGCGTCGTGCAGGAGCTGCTCCTCGAAGCGCTTGCGCGCCGTCACGTCGCTCATCGACCCGGCCATGCGCACCACCGCGCCGTCCGCGCCCGCGACGCGGACGCCGCGCGCCACCACCCAGCGCCATCCGCCGTCGCGGTGCGCCACGCGGTGCTCCACCTCCATCAGGCTGCCGCCGGGCTCGCCGGGGCGGGCGAGCTCGGCCTCCACGCGCTGCCGGTCGTCGGGGTGGATGCGGCCCAGCCACTCCTCGGGGCTGGAGCCCACCTCGCCGTCCGCGGCGCCCACGATCTCCTTCCAGCGCGGCGAGTAATAGACGGTGCGCGCGGACAGGTCCCAGTCCCACAGCCCGTCGTGGGCGCCCTGCGCCGCCAGGGCGTAGCGCCGCGCGCTGGCCGCCAGGTCGCGCTGGGCGCGCAGGCGGTTGCGGACGACCACGTGGAAGAGCACCAGGATCACCAGCAGGTAGCTGGCGAACAGGATGGGGCTGCTGCGCGGCGCCGGCACCGCGGCCGCCACCGCCGCCACCAGCGCCAGCGCGGCCACACCGTACGCCACCTGCTCGCGGGTGGTGCGCAGCAGCGCGCAGATCACCGCCGCGGTCACCACCAGCCCCAGCTCGTACTCGGGCGCGAAGTCGTTCAGCAGCAGCAGCCCCGCGACCCATACGGTGAACAGCAGGTAGAGCCCGTGCAGCGCCGACACCAGCCGCGGCCGCCCGGGCACGAAGGTGAGCCCCAGCACCGCCAGCGACGCGCCCGCCACCACGAAGCGGGCGCTCCACGGGTCGACCACCCCCGGCAGCACCGCGCGGTACACGAACCCGAACCCCAGCGCGGCGATGGCGGCCACGCCGATCACCAGCCGGTACGCCAGGATCTCCTTCTCGGGGATGGCCTCGCGGTCGCGGACGCCCTGCGAGGTGCCCGCCGGCTCTGGACCCGGCGCGGGGTGGGTATCTGTGCTGGGGGCGGGAATTTGGGTGACCGCGGGAAGTGGGCTGCCGAAGAACCTGCGCGAGGATGAATAATGTCCCCGTACGGTAAGGGTCCCGGCAGCGGCTGGCAAGAATGTCCGTATAGCGCCAGAAAATACCCGTTCGCGCACGGATGCCGTAGCCTCTGCCGGATCGCGGATACGCGAGGGCCCGCTCCGCCAGCACGGGAGTGAGCCTTCACGCGACCGTTGGAAATCCGCGACGGCACTCCGACTATATATCTGCATTCCGGTCGCGCGCCTCCCTGGCGCGCCCATCCTTATCCCTCCCACACCTCCTCCCCAGCCATGCAACCTCCGCGTACGCCCGACGCGGCCCCGCGTCCCGAAGCACGCAACGAGCCCTCGTTTCCGCGCTACTGCTCACAACCCCCGTCGCCGCCACGGGTGATGTCGCGCAACGTCACGGGCGCGCGGCTCGAGGCGATCTTCGCGCTCGACCGCAAGTGGCTGAACGGGACGGTGATCCACTATTACTTCTTCGACCTCCCCACCGACGGGACCACCGTGGTCCTCTCCAACGGCCAGAAGGAGTTCCGGAGCTGGGTGGGCGACGAAAGCCAGCGGCAGGTGGTGCGCGACGCGTTCAGGACCTGGAAGGAGCTGGGGATCGGCCTGGAGTTCACGGAGGTGCACTCGCGCACCGAGGCCGAGGTGCGGATCAGCTTCATGCTGGGCGACGGCTCGTATTCGGCGGTGGGGACCGACGTGCTGACCCGGGGCTCGGGCGAGCGCACGATGAACTTCGGGTGGCGGCTGGCGGGGAGCGACGGGCTCAACACGGCGCTGCACGAGATCGGGCACACGCTGGGGCTGGAGCACGAGCACCAGAACCCCTTCGCCGGCATCGAGTGGAACGAAGAGGCGGTGTTCAGGGCGCTCGCGGCCGAGCCCAACAACTGGGACCGCGAAAAGACCCACTGGAACATCATCCGGAAGATCTCGCCGAACGAGGTGCAGGGCTCCAGCTGGGACCCCAACTCGATCATGCACTACCCGTTCGGGCCGGGGCTGATCCGCGCGCCGCACCCGTTCGACACCACCGGCGTGCGCCCCGCCGGCGGCCTGTCGGAGCGCGACAAGACGTGGGTGCGCACCTTCTACCCGCCGCAGACGCCGGCGAAGTTCCCCAGGCTGGGCCCCGGGCTGTCGCAGTTCCTGCCGCAGCACAGCGGCGACCAGCAGGACTTCGTGGTGATCCCCGAGGCCACGCGGAAGTACAACATCGCCACCTTCGGCACCTGTGACGCCGTCGTGGCGCTCTTCGAGGAGGAGAACGGCGTTCCGCGGTTCATCACCGCCGACGACGACAGCGGCGAAGACCGCAACGCGAAACTGCAGGTGAAGCTGCTGACCGGCCGCAAGTACATCGTCCGCGCGCAGGTCCGCTTCGTGGACGCCAGCTCGATGCCCTTCATCATGATGTGGTGAACGCGCCGCGGGGGAAGGGCCGCGCCGCCCGCGGGCGCGGCCCTTCGCGCCCCCGCTGCCCGCCGGGGCGGGCGATCGACAGCCTTCCGCGCTCTCGTTTGCTGACGTAATCTTGGACGCTCGCCCGCCCCACCGCGCGCGAGCGTCGCCCATTTCTCTTCCCCATTCCCCAGGAGGACCCATGGCCAAGATCAGGCTCGACGTCGACGCGCTCGCGGTGGATTCGTTCGTCACGGCCGAAGCGGGGAGCGCGAAGGGCACCGTGCGCGCCCGTAGCGATTTCGGTTACGAGGGCGACATCGGCGAGGTGGCGATCACCGCGACGATCGCCGAAACCTGCCCGGCCACCTGTCGATTCACCTGCCCGGCCAGCTGCGACACCTGCTATGCCTCGTGCGTCACGGCGTGCAGCTGCCGCACGCAGCCGTGCGACACCTGCGCGTGACCACCCGCGCCGGAGGTGCCGCGATGAACAAGCTTCGGCTGGAGATCGACGCGCTGGTGGTCGAATCGTTCGCCACCGCTGCTGCGGACGACGGGTCCGGCACGGTGCGCGGCAGGATGGACGTGCCGCGCGAAGACACCCCGGGCGACATCATCGTCGTCCCCGAGACGCAGGCCAAGACCTGCCCGTACACCTGCTGGGAGACGTGCGGGTGGTCGAACTGCGCGACCAACTGCAGCTGCATCACCACCCCGTGCACCACCTGCGCGTGAAGCGCTCCCCCTGACCACTTCGGAGGCAGAACGATGAAGAAGCTGCGGATGGAGCTCGACGAATTGAAGGTGGAGTCGTTCGAGACCGAGCGGGCCGCCGGCACCGGCACGGTGATCGGCGCGGGCGTGCTGATCGGCGACGGCGCCGTGATCGGCACGTACCCGAACTGCTCGGCGATCGACGCGTGCCCCAGCGCGTGGCAGTGCACCCCCAACGGCACCTGCTACGATCCCAGCTGCGCCCAGGCCGACACCTGCGCGCAGACGTGCGCCGCCACCTGCTACAAGACCTGCGCGAACACCTGCCCGGCCAGCTGCTACCCCGCCGGCTGCTCGGGCCCGTACTGCGTGGCGTGACGCGCGTCGGCCGATCCTGAGCCGAATACACGGAGGCCCGCCCCGGAGCACCGGGGCGGGCCTTCGCGCGTCATCGGGCGGCGCTCAGAACTCGATCGCCGCCTTCTGCACCAGCTTGAAGAAGCGCTGGCGCTCGGCCAGGATCGCGCGCACCGCGGCACGGAACTCGTCCAGGTCCATGGTGTTCGCGATCTGCGAGACGAACACGGTGAAATAGCGCTCGTCCTCGAGCACCTCGATGCCCCAGTAGCCCATCAGCATCTCGCCGTTGCGCTCCAGCAGCATCATGGCGAACCCGTGTGCCGTCTCCGAGTCCGTGGGGACGGCGAGCCCGTGCGAGGTGAACTCGAGTATGGTGTTGCCATCGGCATTTTGACCGCAAGGGCGGATGTAGACGGTCTCGGTGCCGTGGTCGCTGTCGAAGTTCAGCGCCACCAGCGACTCGCTCAGCACCTTGCTGACCTGCCACCCGCACTGCTGCGCCTTGGCCGTGATGAAGGGAACGAATTGCATGATTTCTCCTCCTGTCCTTGACTGGCTTGCACGATGAGGCTCGGTGGCGGATGCACCGACCCGGCGGGACCACCTGGTTCGACGGGTACGGATCCCCGATTTCGCACGTGGGAAAGGGCCGCCCCCGTCGCCGGGAGCGGCCCTTCACGCATCCGTCCGCCTGCGTCGATCTACCGCGTCACTTGATGAACAGCATGTCGCGGTACGTGGGCAGCGGCCAGGCGCTGTCGGGGACGATCTTCTCCAGCTTGTCCACCACCGCGCGCACCGCCGTCATCTCGGGGATCACGTGGTCGCGCATGTGGTAGCTCTTGCTCACCACGTCGTCGCCGCCCAGCTCCTCGTTCTGCGCGATCAGGCCGTCCAGCGCGCCGCGCAGCTCGTCCACCAGGCTGTTCACCCGGCGGATCGTCTCCAGCACGCCGTTGCTGGGGAGGCCCACGTCGGCCGCGCGCTCGGCGCTGGCCAGCAGGTCGTTCAGATAGCTCACCGCGGCGGGGAGGATCATGGTGCTGGCGATGTCGGCCATCGTCTCGCCCTCGATGTTCACCGTCTTGAAGTACTGGTCGTACACCACCTCGATGCGGCTCTCCAGCTCGCGGTGGGTCAGCACGCCGTACTTCTCGAACATCCCGGCGTTCTTCTCGCCGGGCAGCGTCTCCAGCGCGTCGAGCGTGGTGCGCAGGTTCAGCAGCCCGCGGCCTTCGGCCTCCTGGTGCCAGTCGTCGCTGTAGCCGTCGCCGTTGAAGATGATCCGCTTCACCCGCCGGATCTCCTCGGCGAGCAGCTTGCTGAGCGCGTCCTCGAACTCAGTCCCGTTCTTCAGCTCGGCGTCGAGCGCGGTGCACAGCTCGTCCAGGCTCTCGGCCATGATGGTGTTGAGCACCGTCGCCGGGAAGGAGACGGACTGCGACGAGCCCAGCGCCCGGAACTCGAACTTGTTGCCGGTGAAGGCGAAGGGGCTGGTGCGGTTGCGGTCGCCCGCGTGCTGCGGCAGGTGCGGCAGCACCGGCGTCCCCAGCCCCAGCAGGCCGCCCTCCTTGCTGCTCGACGCGCTGCCGTGCTGCTCGATCTGCTCGAACACGTCGGTCAGCTGGTCGCCCAGGAAGACGGAGATGATCGCCGGCGGGGCCTCGTTGGCGCCCAGGCGGTGGTCGTTCCCCGCGTAGGCCACGCTGGCGCGGATCAGGTCCTGGTGCCGCTCCACCGCGCGCAGCACGGCGGTGCAGAAGAACAGGAACTGCATGTTGTCGTGCGGCGTGTCGCCCGGCTCCAGCAGGTTCGCGTTCTCCGTTCCGAGCGACCAGTTGAGGTGCTTGCCGCTGCCGTTCACGCCGGCGAACGGCTTCTCGTGCAGCAGGCACGCCATCCCGTACTTCCGCGCCACGCGCCGCAGCACCAGCATCATCAGCTGCTGGTGGTCGGCCGCCAGGTTGGCGTTCTCGTAGATCGGCGCCATCTCGAACTGGCCGGGCGCCACCTCGTTGTGCCGCGTCTTCACCGGCACGCCCAGGCGGTACAGGTCGCGCTCCACCTCGGTCATGAACGCCAGCACCCGGTCGGGGATGGCGCCGAAGTAGTGGTCCTCCATCTCCTGCCCGCGCGGCGGCTTGGCGCCCACCAGCGTCCGCCCGGTGGTGACCAGGTCGGGGCGGCGGTAGAAGAACTCCTGGTCGACCAGGAAGAACTCCTGCTCGGGGCCGCAGGTGGCGGTCACCCGGTCCACCTCCACGCCGAAGAGCTTGAGCGCGCGGCGGGCCTGCTGGTCCAGCGCGTTCATCGAGCGCAGCAGCGGGATCTTGGTGTCGAGCGCCTCGCCCGTCCAGCTGGCGAAGGCGGTGGGGATCGACAGGTAGCACCCGGCCGGCGTCTCCACGATGAAGGCGGGGCTGGTCGGGTCCCACGCGGTGTAGCCGCGCGCCTCGAAGGTGGCCCGCAGGCCGCCCGAGGGGAACGAGCTGGCGTCGGGCTCGCCCTGGATCAGCTCCTTCCCCGCGAACTCGGCCACCGCCCCGCCGCCGGCGTTGGGGGTGATGAACGAGTCGTGCTTCTCGGCGGTGCTGCCGGTGAGCGGCTGGAACCAGTGCGTGTAGTGGCTGGCGCCCTTTTCCACCGCCCACTCCTTCATCGCCAGCGCCACCGCGTCGGCGACCGACGGGTCCAGCGGCTCGGCGTGCTTGATGGTGCGGGCGATGGCCTTGTACACCTGCTTGGGGAGGCGCGCGCGCATCTCGGCCATCCCGAAGGTGTTCTCGCCGAAGATCTGCTCCACGTCGTTGAAGGTCTTGGGCTTCTCGCCGTTGCTGGTGGCGAGGGGCTCCCACCCCTTGGCGGCCGCCAGGGCGTCGAATCGTGCGCTGGTCTTGGGCATCTCTGGTTCGGTTGAAGGTTCGGGGTGGTCGCGGGTGTCCGTCTCAGCTCTGCGCGGGGCCGTCCGGCGCCCCGCTTCCGTTGCGCCGCGGCTTCATGCTGAGCGCGGCGGTCTCCTTGATGGTGCTCAGCACGATGCTGGTGGTGGTCCACTGCACCCCCGGCCAGCTCTGGATCTCGGCGAGCAGCGCCTCGAGGGTGCCGGTGTCGTCGGTGCGGATCTTCAGCACGTGGCTTCCCTGGCCGGTGATGCTGTGGCACTCCAGGATCTCGGGGTGCTCGCTCGCCCGCCGCCGGAACTCGGGGTAGTACTGGCTCCCCGTGATCCCGGTGAAGATGATGGCGGTCACGTCGCGCCCCAGCAGCTTGGGGTCGAGCACGGCGGCGAAGCCGCGGATGATCCCGCGCTCTTCCAGCTTGCGCAGCCGCTCGCCCACCGCCGGCGAGCTGAGCCCCACGGCCTGCGCCAGGTCGTGCTGGCTGGTGCGCCCGTGCTCCTGCAGCATCTCCAGCAGCCGCATGTCGATCTCGTCAAGCCGCGCCGCGTTGCTCACCTTAGTTTCTAAAGCTGGTCCACTCTGCTGGCTAAGATTCGAAAAGAATAGCGCGCCTCTGCCTCGCGTGCAAGGGTGAGGCCAGATCCGGTGGGCGAGAGGGGGCTTCGCAGGGCGAATGAATTCGCTGCGACGACGGCACGAAGTCCGCCTGCGCGGACTACCGGCGGGCGTCCATGCCCGGCGAGGGCGCGCGCCCAGAGATCGGCCGCACGAAAAAGCGCGGGGCCGGCCACCGTGGCGGTGGCCGGCCCCGCTCGCGTCCGCCGCGAACGCCCGCGACTCCCTACGGCGCGGCGACGCCTTCGCGCGGCTCCATCCAGGCGTGGGGGTGCCACAGGTGGTTCCACCAGCGGCGGCGGGGGCAGCTGTAGCGTTCCAGCAGCTTGCCGCGATGCATCTCCACGTGGTCAGGGTGCAGCGGCGTGCCGCAGCGGCAGTGCGGCAGGGTGGCGGGCGCGGGGTGCCGCGACCCCGCCGCGGCGGTCTGGCGCACGCCGGTTGCAGGCGAATCGTCGTTGGCCATTCGATATCTCGATGAGAGAAGGGCGGGTGGAGACATTCTCGCGCCCAATGTAGCGCGGGAACACTCGTTTACTCAGGATAATCGTCGCGCCACACGCCTCGGGGTCATCGCGGAGACCAAGCCGCCGCGATCGAGGTTGAGACCGCGCCGCGGCGCCAGCGGCCTTTCGGCGCCACGGACACGACGACGGCGGGCCGGCCTTCGCGAGGAGGCCGGTCCGCCGTTGCATCCGCCGTGCGTGGCGCTCAGTTCAGCACGTCCGAGCGGCGGAGGAAGGTGTTGACGATGGCGTTGAACTGGGCCGGCTTCTCGAGCCAGGGGAAGTGGCCGGCGCCCTGGATCACCTCGAAGCGCGAGCCGGCGATGCTGCTGGCCCAGTGCTGCGCGTTGCCCAGCGACAGCACGTCGGCGTCGCCGTACACCACCAGCGTGGGCGCGGTGATCTGCGCGCCCACCGGGGCGGCGTCCCACGCGCCGTCGAAGGCGGCCAGCCCGGTGAGCAGCGTGAAGACCGCGTTCTGCGCCTGCGCCACCGGCTCGTCGCAGAAACGGCCCTGGCGCGCGGCCAGGTTGGCCGGGTCCGCGAAGTACGGGGTGAAGACGCTGGTGAAGAGCGCCTCGCACGTCTGCACGGCCTCGGCGTCGGGCACCTGGCCGCCCAGGAAAGCGCCGATCCAGGCGAGCTGCTGGTTGAACTGCGCGGGGTCGGTGCGCTCGAAGCGGCGCTGGGCGAACTCGGCCGCGTAGAAGCCCGAGGCGGCGCCGGGGTCCAGCAGCAGCAGGCGCTCCACGTGCTGCGGATACGCCGCGGCGTACAGCGCGGCGAAGTTGGCGCCCGCCGAGTGCCCGGCCAGCTGCATCCTGTCGATCCCGAAGTGCTGGCGCACCGCCTCGATGTCGGCCACCTGCAGCGCCGGGGTCAGCTGCGCCGGGTCATGGATGATGGTGGAGTTCCCCGAGCCGCGCTGGTCGAAGTAGATCATCGTGCGGCCACGGGTGAGCGCGCCCAGGTCCGGCTGCATGTAGCGGTAGCTGAGGCCGGGGCCGCCGCTCACCATCACGGTGGTGTCGGGGCCGCTCCCCTCCACGTGGTAGAACAGCTGCACGCCGCCGGCGCCGGTGACGTACCCTTCGCGCACGGCGGGCGCGGCCGCCAGCTCGGCGACGTGGCGGGTGGTGGCGGACGACGAGAGCGGGTCGGCCGCGCGGTCGCACGCGGCGGCCGCAAGCAGGGGGAGGACGAGGAACGAGGCAGAGAACTTCATGGGGTGCAACTCTCGGACGGAAGATTTATGTAGAAGCGCCACTCGGTTGGTTCCGGCGCACCCATGATCAGGGCACGGCGGGTGCCGAGGCGCCCGGCGCGCGCTCGCCGCGACGGATCTGCATGGGCGCCAACGAGATAAGGCCAGGCCTTGACTTCATCGCGGATTTTGATGAGATGCGCTGCGGCGGCCGCGCCCCAG
>DASSME010000021.1:0-7204 GCA_035689035.1 Longimicrobium sp.
CACTCGCCGGGGGTGGGGCCGTCCAGCCGCTCGAGCAGCGCGCCGTCGCGGTCGCGCTCGTCCACCACCCCGCCGGGAAAGACCCAGGCGCCCGCCGCGAACCCGCTGCGCCGGTGCCGCCGCAGCAGCAGCACCTCGGCCCCGCCCTCCGCGTCGCGCAGCAGGACGACGGTAGCGGCGGGGCGCGCCTGCACCGGCTGGTGCGCGGGGTCGTCGAGGACCTCCGAGAAGCCCGCGGGGAGCGCCTCGGCGGGGATCACGAAGCGGTTGGGGTCGTCGGTGGCGCGGCGCGCGGCGCCGGCCGCGGACTGCGGGCGTGGGTCGGTCACGTGGGCCGCCATTTCAGGGTTCCTGCGATTGATCGGGTTCGCTCAACCTTAGCGGCCCGGCTCCGGCGCGGCAATCCGGTTCCGCGGAACAGCAACGGCGCGTCACACGGAGCAGCGGAGGAGAACGGAGCAGCGGAGAACGGCAACGGATTTCTTCCCATCCCACGAATGCCCGCGGGACATGGGCAGGGGGCGACGGCGCGCTTCGCCATTCGGTGGTTTCCGCTGCTCCGCTGCCCTCCGCTGCTCCGTGTGACCCATGCAGTGCGACCCCGCCCCGGCAGGTGGCTCCGGGCCCGCGGGCGGCCCGCGGATTTCCCCACGGCGGCCGTGGGGAGGCCACCGGGGATCGCGCGCGGAGATGGTTCAGAGGCGTGCCAAACGGGAGGGGGTTCGCTACATTGGCCCCCCGTTTTCGTTTAGCCTGAACCCGAACACGGCTGCATGAGCACGCTCATCTCCGAATCGCCGGCCGCCCCGCAGCACGCGGTCACCGCCGACGATCTCTGCGAACAGATCCGCACCCTGGGCCGCGACGACGAGGCGCTGGTCTGCGACTTCGCCCGCATCTTCTTCGGCCGCATGCCGCGGGCGCTGCTCGAAGAGCGCTCGCCCGCCGAGCTGGCCGCCATGACCGTGGGCGCCTGGGAGTTCCTGCGCCGCGCCCGCCCCGACCAGGTCAACGCCGAGGTGGCCGACCCGCGCGACGAGGGGTGGAAGGCGCCGGTCTCGGTGATCCGCACCGAGGTGGGCGACCGTCCGTTCATCGTCGACACCATCCGCGAGTACCTGAACGGCGAGAACATCCCGATCCTGCAGTACGTCTACCCCGTGCTGCGCGTGGACCGCGGCCCGGACGGCGCCATCACCGCCGTCTCCGCCGCGTCGGGGGGCAACGCCCTCGAGGCGCTGGGGCACGTGGAGATCCCGCACGTGGCCCGCCGCGACCGCGCCGAGCAGATCCGCGGCGAGATCGAGCGCCGCCTGGCCGACGTGGTGGAGGCCACCCGCGACTTCACCGCCATGGTGCGCCAGGTGGACCGCGTGCAGCAGGAGGTCTCCAGCTACCTGCGCCGCTTTCCCGACCGCGCCGCCGAGTACGGCGAGTTCCTCGAGTTCCTGGGGTGGCTGCGCGAGGGGAACTTCGTCTTCCTGGGCTTCCGCGCCTACGAGATCGCGGGCGAGGGCGACCAGGCCGCCGTGCGCGTGGTCCCCGGCACCGGGCTAGGCATCCTGGCCGACGAGGAACGCTCCAGCTACTCCGCGCCCCGGCCGGTCGCCACCATGCGCCCCGACTTCCGCGAGCGGGTGCTGCACGGGCCGCTGCTGATCGTGAGCAAGGCCAACCGCGAGAGCACGGTGCACCGCCGCGCGCGGATGGACTACGTGGGGGTCAAGCGGCTGGACGAGCAGGGGAACGTGGCCGGCGAGTGGCGCTTCCTGGGGCTGTTCACCAGCCAGGCCTACGCCCAGAGCCCCAAGCAGATCCCCATCATCCGCGGCAAGTACGCGCGCATCCTGGCCGAGAGCGGCACCCGCGAGGGCTCGCACGACTACAAGGAGATCATCTCCATCCTGCAGGAGCTCCCCAAGGAGGAGCTCTTCCAGGCGAGCTCCGAGCAGCTGCGCGACGAGGTGAACGCCGTCCTGGGCCACCTGTTCAGCGACGACGTGCGCGTGGCGCTGCGCCCCGATCCGCTGCGTGGCGACACGGCGGTGATGGTGATCCTCCCGCGCGGCCGCTTCAGCCCCGAGATCCGCCGCGACGTGGCCTGGGTGCTGGAGCAGCGGCTGGCCGGTACCGTGCGCGACAAGCACCAGGTGATGGGCGGCACCGACCAGGCGCGGCTCCACTTCTACCTGAGCCACCCGGACGGCCCGCCCAACGGCTGGTCGACCGACGTGCCGGGGACCGAGCGGGCGCTGGAGCGCGAGATCGCCCTCCTGCTGCGCGACTGGGACGACCTGCTGCGCGAGGAGCTGGCCGCCGGCGGCGCCGACCCGGCCGAGGCGGCCCGCCTGGCCCACGCCTACGGGCAGGTGTTCGGCGAAGACTACCGCGCCGCCAACAACGCCGCCGCCGCCCGCCACGACGTGCTGCGGATGGAGGCCATGCTGCGCCGCGGCGACACCGTCTCGCTCCTGCTGCGCCCCGGGGCGGAGGGCGAGACGATCGCGGCGGGGGCCACGGTGCTGCGGCTGTACCTGGCCGGCGAGCGGCTGGTGCTCTCGGACTTCATGCCGATCCTGGAAGACCACGGCGTGCGCGTCCTCGAGGTCGACACCTTCGAGTTCCAGCCGGGCGACTCGCTGCCGCACCTGATGGTGTACGCCTTCCACGTGCAGACCCGCGACGGCGCGCCGATCCCCCAGGAGCTGTACGACGCGCTGGCCGAGAGCCTGCTGGCCTCGCGCGCGGGCGACGCGCAGAAGGACCAGTACGCCGCGCTCACCCTGGTCTCGGGGCTGCGCTGGCGCGAGGTGGACGTGGTTCGCACCTACGCCAACTACGCCTCGCAGATCGGCGCGGTGCCCAGCCGCCTTTCCCCCGTCCGCGCGTTCCTGAGCTATCCCCGGGTGGCACGGCTGCTGGTGGAGCTGTTCGCGGCGCGCTTCAACCCCGCCGAAAAGACCAGCAAGGCGCGGATGGAGGAGATCCGCGCCGCGCTGCACGCCGAGCTCGAGGCCGTCACCTCCCTGGCCGACGACCGGGCGCTGCGCCGGCTGGTGAACCTGGTGGAGGCCACCGTCCGCACCAACTACTACCGCCACGGCGGCGCCGAGCCCGCGTTCCGCTCGGGCGGGGTGCCGTACATCTCCATCAAGGTGCGCTCGGCCGACATGGAGGAGCTGAAGAAGACGCGCCTCCTGTACGAGATCTACGTCCATTCCAGCCGGATGGAGGGGGTGCACCTGCGCGCCGCCCCGGTCAGCCGCGGCGGCATCCGCTGGAGCGACCGCCCCGATGACTTCCGTACCGAGGTGATGGGGCTGGTGCAGACGCAGGTGGTGAAGAACGCCACCATCGTCCCCAGCGGGAGCAAGGGCGGCTTCATCACCAAGCGGCAGTTCCCCGACCGCGACGCGCAGCTCGAGGAGCGGCGCCAGCAGTACATGACGCTGATGCGCGGCCTGCTGGACGTGACCGACAACCTGGTGGACGGCAAGGTGGTGCCGCCGCCCGACGTGGTCCGCCACGACGGCGACGACCCGTACCTGGTGGTCGCGGCCGACAAGGGGACGGCCGACCTTTCCGACACGGCCAACGCGGTGGCCGCCGAGTACGGCTTCTGGCTGGACGACGCCTTCGCCAGCGGCGGAAGCCAGGGGTACGACCACAAGAAGGAGGGGATCACCGCCCGCGGCGGGTGGGAGTGCGTCAAGCGCCACTTCCGCGAGATGGAGAAGGACATCCAGACCCAGCCGTTCACCGTGGCCGGGATCGGCGACATGAGCGGCGACGTCTTCGGCAACGGGATGCTGCTGTCGCCGGTGATCCGCCTGGTGGCCGCCTTCGACCACCGCCACATCTTCATCGACCCCGATCCCGACCCGGCGCGCTCGTTCGCCGAGCGCCGGCGGATGTTCGACCTCCCCCGTTCGAGTTGGGCCGACTACGACCGCTCGGTCCTTTCCCCCGGCGCCATGATCGTCCCCCGCGCCAGCAAGGAGATCGAGATCACCCCCGAGGCGCGCGCGGCGCTGGGGCTGGGCGACGAGGTGGAGCGGCTGGACGGCGAGGGGCTGGTGCGCGCCGTCCTCAAGGCGCCGGTGGAGCTGCTCTGGAACGGCGGGATCGGCACCTACGTCAAGGCGCCGGACGAGACGCACGGCGACGTGGGCGACACCACCAACGACCCGGTGCGCATCGACAGCGACGAGCTGCGCTGCAAGGTGGTGGGCGAGGGCGGAAACCTGGGCTTCACGCAGAAGGGGCGCGTGGACTTCGCCGTGCGCGGCGGCCGCCTGAACACCGACGCGCTCGACAACTCGGCCGGCGTGGACATGTCGGACCACGAGGTGAACCTCAAGATCCTGCTGGGCGCCGTGGTCCGTTCCGGCGAGCTGGACTACGACGGGCGCAACCAGCTCCTCGCCTCGATGACCGAAGAGGTGAACACGCTGGTGCTGCGCAACAACTTCGGCCAGTCGCTGGCGGTGTCGCTGGACGAGCGCCGCTCGCAGGAGTCGCTGGACGACTTCGTCAGCCTGATCAACACCCTGGCGCGCGACGGCCGGCTGGACCCCGTGGCCGAGGGGATCCCCGACGCCGACGGGCTGCGCGAGCGTGCGCGCGAGCGGCTGGGGCTCACCCGGCCCACGCTGGCCGTGCTCCTTTCGCACGCCAAGCTGCAGGCCAAGGCCGCGCTGCTGGCCTCCACCGTCCCCGACGACGAGGCGACGGTGGAGTACCTGGTGGGCTACTTCCCGCCCGCGGCGGTGGAGAAGGCGGGCGAGGGGCGGCTGCGCGAGCACCGGCTGCGTCGCGAGATCGTGACCACCGAGCTGGTGAACGACCTGGCCAACCTGATGGGGAGCTCGTTCCTGCACCGCGTGAGCCGCGACACGGGCCGGCCGATCGCCGAGGTGGTGCGCGCGTGGCTGGTGGCGGCGCGCGTGGCCGGCGCCGCCGAGATCCGCGCCGACATGGCCGCGGCGGAGGGCCGCTTCCCGGCCGAGACGGTGTACCGCTGGCTGCTGGGGCTGGCGCGGGTGCTGGAGCAGAGCACCCAGTGGCTGCTGGCCAACGTGGGCCCCGACCCCGACACCGGCGCCACCATCGAGCAGGCGCACGAGGGGCTGGCCACGCTGCGCGGCGGGTTCTCCAAGTTCGTGGCCGGCGAGGACCGCACGGTGTTCCTGCAGCGGCTGGGCGAGCTGCAGGACCTGGGGGTGGAAAAGACGCTGGGCGAGCGGCTGATCACGCTGCGCTTCCTCCCGCAGCTGCTGGAGATCCTCTCCGCCGCCCGCGCCGCGGGGACGGAGGAGATCCGCACGGCCAAGGCGTTCTACGCGGTGAGCGAAAAGCTGGGCACGGCGCGGCTGCGCGAGGGGCTGCGCGCCGCCGCGGGCGAGAACCCGTGGGACCGGCGCTACGCCGGCACCCTGGTGGACGACCTGACCGCCGCCCAGCGCGCGGTGGTGGCCGCCGCCCTGCGCGGCGGCGAGGACCCGGGGCGGGCGCTGGCCGCGCTGGAGAAGGCGCACCCCGCCGAGTTCCGCGCCTTCCGCGAGCTGGCCGCCGAGCTGGCGGTGGGCAACTGCCCGATGGCCGCCTTCGCCATGGGCATCCGCCAGCTGCAGGCCGTCGCCGCCGCCGTCCAGCCGGGCTGACGCATCTCCGGGGTTGGGAAACGGGGAGAGGGGATCGGGAGCGGGCCGGCAGCGATGCCGGCCCGTTTGCGTCCGCGTCGCGGGCAGGGGCGGCCGGGTGCGCCGAGGACGGAACGCGGTGTGCGGGGCCGGCCCCGCGGGGGCCCTCTCCCCGCGCGAGGCTTCGCCCGCGCTGCCCCTCCCCCAAAACCGCCTGGGGGAGGGGCGGGGGTGTGGCCTGCCGGCGGGCTGCCATGCCGCGGCGTCGCGTGGCCGGATGCCAGCCCCGGCGCTCCGATGCTCGCGCGCGAGTCCGCGAAGGCGGACTTCGGGCCGTTGTTGCCGCGGATTCATCCGCCCGGGCCGGGCCGGACCGTGTAGAAATTCGAGATGGAGAGGACTGGATGAAGATCGCCTTCCTGGGCACCGGCCACATGGGCCTGCCGATGGCCCGCAACCTGTTGGCGGCCGGGCACGACGTCGTCGCGTGGAACCGCACGCGCGGCAAGGCCGAGCCGCTGGTGGAGCACGGCGCCCGCATCGCCGACACGCCGGCCGAGGCGGCGCAGGACGCCGAGGCCGCCATCACCATGCTGGCCGACGACGAGGCGGTGGACGAGGTGGTGTTCGGCGACGCCGGGATCTACGAGTCGCTGCCGCAGGAGGCCGTCCACCTCTCGTGCAGCACCATCAGCGTGTCGCTCTCGCAGACGCTGGCCGACGCGCACGAGCTGCAGCGGCAGCGCTACGTGGCCGCCCCCGTGTTCGGCCGCCCCGAGGCCGCCGCGGCGCGCACCCTCAAGGTGGTCGCCGCTGGTGCGGCGGACGCGCTCGAGCTCTGCCGCCCGCTCTTCGACGCCGTCGCCGAGCGCACCTTCGTGGTGGGCGAAGACCCGTCGCACGCCAACGTGGTGAAGCTGTGCGGCAACTTCATGATCGCCAGCATGATCGAGACGCTGGGCGAAACCTTCGCGCTGGCGCGGAAGAGCGGGGTGGAGGCGGAGATGTTCCTGGACGTGCTGAACGGCACCTTCTTCGGCTCCCCGATCTTCGGCGGCTATGCGAAGCGGATCGCCGCGGGCGACTTCCACCCCGCCGCGTTCACCATGGCGCTGGGGCTGAAGGACCTGCGCCTGCTGCTCGCCGCCGCCGAGGCCGCCGAGGTCCCCATGCCCGCCGCCAGCCTGGTCCGCGACCGCCTGCTCACCGGCGTCGCCCTGGGCCGCGGCCAGGACGACTGGAGCGCCGCCGCCGTCATCGCCGCCGAGCAGGCGGGGCTGTCGGACTGACGACTGACCGTCATCGCGCGCGAACCGCATCGCACCCAGCACCCAGCACTCAGCACCGAAACGACCGATGCCCATCACCACCATCAACCCCACCACCGGCGAGGAGCTCCGCACCGAGTGGGAGAAGCTCACCGCCAACGAGATCGACGCGAAGCTGGCGAAGTCCGACGAGGCGTTTCGCGCGCACCGGCGGACCCCCTTCGCCGAGCGCGCGGCGAAGATGCGCGCGGCGGCCGACATCCTGGCCGACGAGAAGGAGCGGCTGGGGCGGAT
>DASSME010000022.1:0-21614 GCA_035689035.1 Longimicrobium sp.
TACCAGATCCGCCTGAATCGTTGACGGAACCGACTGCAAAAATCTCACGCAGAGGGAGCAGAGAAGCAGAGGAAGCAGGGGAATTGTCCTCTGCTTCCTCTGCTCCTCTGCTACCTCTGCGTGAAACAAGTCTTTTGCCGGATTTGGTATCAGAGGGTGGACGAATGGGGATGTGCGATCGGCCAGGATCGATCGGTGACGCCCGAGGCCGCACCGGACTCGCGCGCCGAGTATCGCAGCGCACGCGAAAGGGCGCCATCTCCTGGACGGCGCCCTTTCGCGTGGCGAGGTGGTTCAGGACGGCTGCTCCGCTTCCCGCTGCGGCCCGGTCCGCTTCCACCGTCGTCACCGCCACCAGCTCGGATGCGTCCGCGTGCTCTCCGCGCGCCCACTGCTGCATCGCCAGTTCCTCGGCGGCCCCGCGCGTGGTTGCCGCGACCCGGTAGTGCTGATTCAAGGTAACCTGGACATCGTAGATCCTGGCGCCACGTCCGTGTGCGGCTTCGGCGTGCGCCCCGGACTGCCGGAGATCGTTCAGGATTTCCTGCACTTCCGAACGCGCGAAAGCCGGCAGCGTCGTCTCCTCCAGCAGCCTGCGCCCCAGTCGTTCGGCCTGTTCCAGGTTCCCCGACTTGAACCAGAGAGCCGTGGCGCTTACGCCGATGATCCCCCGGGTGCGAACCTTGTCGGCAGGAATCTTTGCGAGAGCGGCTTCCTCGAACTCGGCGGCGCGGCGATACAGTTCCGCGGCGCCGCCTCGATCCTGGGCGACGCTGAGTTGCGCCTCGCCCGCCAGCCGCTCGCTCTGTCGGTGAAGATCGAGCCATTCACTGCTCATTCGACGCCCTCCACAGTCTCCAGCACAATCCTTCTGCAACTGAAGCCCGCCACGCCAACCAGCGCGGGAAGCGTACCGGTGCCTCGCAAGACCTGTTCTATCTTCCTGCGCACCCGTTCGTATACCAGGCGAACCGGTCCGCCGTCCACACCCGAAACTTCGAGTCGGATAGACGATTCCAGGTCGGTCGAATCCGAATCGCTGGGGAGCAGGAGGTAGTCCGCGCCCGACCGGGTTTCTGCGCGGCTGAACGCCACCAGCCCCAGTGTTGCCTCCACTGCAGCCAGCACCAAGGCCCGAGGCGCCGTGCTCCGTGGCAGCTATCTGGTTACGCCATGCCACGCGTGACCGCTCGGACGGGATCTCCCACTCCACGATCCCGTCCAGCACGTTCTCACCGCTTTCCAGCCGGAAGGCAGACGGCGGCTGGTGATGGCGGGCCAGACATACCTGCGCAGCCTCGCAACAACTCGCGGCCACGGCCTCGCTGAGGCCGGGGTGGCGTTCCGACATCCCGGTGATCCGCAACGCCACCCGTTCCATTCAACCCGTCCGCTGTCTGGTTCGATCCGTCACCATCTCCCCCGATCCGGCGGACAAGGTCAGGCTCAGGGTGTTCCTACGAATCCGCCACCCGCCCGTGCTTCCGCTGGGCGCGCCAGACGTAGTAGACGGGGATGCCCAGCAGCACGATGAACAGGCCGGCGAAGCTGTACTGCGGCTTGGCCACCAGCAGGATCAGCGCGATCGCCAGCGCGGCCAGCATGTACAGCCCGGGGATGACCGGATAGCCGAACGCCCGGTACGGCCGCTCCATGTCGGGCCGCTTCGCGCGCAGCGCGAAGAGCGCGATCATGGTGAGCACGTAGAAGACGAGCGCGGCGAAGATCACGTAGTCCAGCAGCTGGCCGTAGCTTCCCGTCAGCGTGAGGAACGCCGTCCACACGCCCTGCACGCCCAGCGCCCACACCGGCACGTGCGTCTTCGGCGAGATCTGGCCCGCCTTCTCGAAGAACACGCCGTCGCGGGCCATCGCGTAGTAGACCCGCGCGCCGGCCAGGATCAGCCCGTTGATGCAGCCGAAGGTGCTGATCAGGATCGCGCCCGCCATCAGGTACGCGCCCACGTCGCCGAACATGTGCTGCAGCGCCAGCGTGCCCACGCGGTCCTGCGGGGCGGTCTGGATCTCGGACAGCTTGAGGGTGGAGAGGTAGGCCACGTTCGCCAGCACGTACAGCAGCGTCACGCTCCCCGTGCCCAGCGCCAGCGCCAGCGGCAGGTTGCGCTGCGGCTCCTTCACCTCGGCGGCGGCGAAGGTCACGTTGTTCCAGGCGTCGGCGCTGAAGAGACTGCCCACCATCGCCGCGCCGAAGGCCAGGATCAGCGCCGTGCCGCCGGGCATGTCGGCGAACATGTGGTGGAAGTTGCCGCTCACGGCCGCCGCGTTGCGCCCCAGCGTGAGCCCCAGCAGCACCAGCCCCAGCAGCGCCGCCGTCTTGGCGAAGGTGAAGATGCGCTGGATCCACTTGGCCTCGCGCAAGCCCCGCATGTTCACCCAGGTGAGCAGCGCGATGATCGCGATCCCCACCACCCGCTGCGGGCTCAGCCCCAGCTCGATCACCCCGCCCGGCGCCGGCACCTTGCCGAACGAAACGAACAGGTCGGGCGACACGGCGGGGATGAACACGCCCAGGAACTTGGCGAACGCCACCGCCACCGCCGCGATCGTCCCCGTCTGGATCACCATGAACAGCGTCCAGCCGTACAGGAAGCCGGGAAGGTGCCCCAGCCCCTCGCGCAGGAACACGTACTGCCCGCCGGCGCGCGGCATGGCGGCCGCCAGCTCGCCGTAGCTCAGCGCGCCGAAGACGGTGATCACCATGGTGGCGACCCACACCAGCAGCAGCCCGCCCGGCGAGTTCATGGTGCGCCCGATGTCGGCCGACACGATGAAGATGCCGGAGCCGATCATCGACCCCACCACCAGCAGGGTGGCGTCCAGCAGTGACAGGCCGCGCTTGAACTCGCCCTCGGAGCTGGTGTGTGCGGGGCGCGCCGGGGACTCGGCGGGTGCGGTTGGCGGCATTCGGTGTCCTGGGCGGGTGATGGGGGATGGGATGGGTCCCGGGAGTGTGCTGAGTGCTGAGTGCTGAGTGCTCGGTGCCGGATGCTCGAAGGCCACACCGGCACCCACGGCACTCAGCACCTCGCACTCAGCACCGCGGTCAACCGTCAGATCGTCAGCGTCACGTCGGTCTTGGCCGCCACGGGGCGGTTGGTGGCCACCTCGCGCGCGGGGTTGAACTTCCAGTCGCGCGCGGTGCGCTTGAGCTGCTCGTCGTAGCCGCGGTTGCCGGTGGGGGTCAGCACCTCCACGTCGGTCACGTCGCCGCGCTCGTTCACCGTCAGGCGCAGCACCACGTCGCGGCTGGCCATCCCCCGCGGCCGGTTGGGCGGGATGAGCAGCAGGTCGGTGACCGGCGGCGTGATCCGGCTGGTCCCCCCGCCGCCGCCGCCGTTCCCCGGGCCCGTGCCCGTTCCCGTTCCGGTGCCCGTGCCGCCGCCGCTTCCGCCACCGCTCCCCCCGCCCTGGCCGGGACCCGCGCCGGGACCGGCGCCCTGCCCCGCTCCCGAGCCCTGGCCCGCCGCGGACGGACCGGCGGCGGGAGCGGGCGGCGGCGGGGCGACCGGCGCCGGCTTCGTCGCGGCCGGCGGCGTGACGGCCGGGGGCGGAGGCGGCACCACCGGCGGCGGCACCAACTCGGTGGGGTCCGGCGGCGCGGGCGCGGGTGGAGGCGGCGGTGGCGGAGGAACTTCGTAGTAGCTTACCTGCTCTCCACCGCCCCCGCCACCCCCGCCACCGCCCGCGCGCCCGCTCACCGCGTCCTGGCGGTCGCCCTCGCCGGCCAGCAGCACCGTCTGGCGGAACCCGAGCACCAGCAGCAGCACCACGGCCGCGTGCACCAGCACCGCGACCAGGGCGCCCGCCGCCGAGGGGCGTTCCCGCTTCTTCCTGCCGACGACCTCGAACACGCGCGTTTCAGCTCCGCTCCACTGCCCGCCGCCCACCGGCGGGCCACCCTGGGTGATACCGTCCTGACCCGCCCCGGGTTTCGCCGGGCGCCGATCCGGCGTGCAGGAGAGGTGCCGTCCGGCCCTTTCCGTCCCCCTATCCGACGCTTCTACGGCAAAGCCCCACGCGGAGTCTGCAGGTCCGCGGAGGATCGCGCGGTTTCTCTGCGGACCCTGTGTGAGACTCAACGACGAGGGGGCGGCGCTACAGCTCGATCTGGGCGCCGAGCTCGACCACGCGGTTGGGGGGGAGGCCGTAGAACGAGGTGGCGGTGCGGGCGTTGCGCGACATCAGCGAGAACAGGTGCTCGCGCCACATCGCCATCCCCGGCTTGCTGGACGGGATCAGCGTTTCGCGGCCCAGGAAGTAGCTGGTGTTCATCGGCCGCAGGTCCAGCCCCGGCACCTTCACCTTCGCCAGCGCGGCGGGGATGTCGGGCTCTTCCACGAAGCCGTAGCGCACCACCACGCGGTACAAGCCGGCGCCCAGCTCGGTCACCTCCACCCGCTCGCCATCGGGGACGAGCGGGATCTCCTGCGTGTCGACCGTGAGCAGCACCACGCGCTCGTGCAGCACCTTGTTGTGCACCAGGTTGTGCAGCAGCGCGGGCGGCGTGCCGTCCGGGTTGCCGTACATGAACACCGCGGTCCCCGGCACCCGCGTGACCTGCTGCGCCTCCACGTCCTTCAGGAACAGGTCGAACGGGAGCGTGGTGGCGTGCATCCGCGAGGCCAGGATGCGGCGCCCCGTCTTCCAGGTGGTCATCACCGCGAAGATGATGGCGGCCACCACCAGCGGGAACCAGCCGCCGTGCGGGATCTTCTCCAGGTTTGCGCCCCAGAACGCCAGGTCCACCACCAGGAACGCCGCCGCCAGCGCGCCCACCCGCCACCACGCCCACCGCCAGCGCGCCCGCGCCACCGCGGCGAAGAGGAGCGTGGTGAAGACCATGTCCGTGGTCACCGCCACGCCGTACGCGTTGGCGAGGCTGCTCGACTCCCGGAACCCGGCCACCAGCCCGATGCACGCGAACATCAGCAGCCAGTTGACGCCGGGGATGTAGATCTGCCCGATCTCGCGTGACGAGGTGTGCTCGATGTGCACGCGCGGCAGGTAGCCCAGCTGCATGGCCTGCCGGGTGAGCGAGAACGCGCCCGAGATCACCGCCTGGCTCGCGATCACCGTGGCGGCGGTCGCCAGCGTCACCAGCGGATACGTGGCCCAGCCGGGGGCCAGGAGGAAGAACGGGTGCTCCACCGCCGACGGCTCGTTCAGGATGCGCGCGCCCTGCCCGAAGTAGTTCAGCACCAGCGCGGGGAGCACCAGCCCGAACCAGGTCATGCGGATCGGCCGCTTGCCGAAGTGCCCCATGTCGGCGTACAGCGCCTCGCCGCCGGTCACCGCCAGGAACACCGAGCCCAGGACGAAGAACCCGGCCCCGCCGTTGTGCACGAAGAACTGCACGGCGTGGTACGGGCTCACCGCCCCCAGCACCCGCGGGTTGCGGACGATCTCGGCCACGCCCAGCACCGCCAGCACCAGGAACCAGAGCAGCGTCACCGGCCCGAACACCCGGCCGATCCCCCCCGTCCCGTGCCGCTGGACCACGAAGAGGCCCACCAGGATCACGATGGTGATCGGGACGACGTAAGGGGTGAAGAAGGGGGTGGCGACCTCGAGGCCCTCCACGGCGCTCAGCACCGAGATCGCCGGCGTGATCATGCTGTCGCCGTACAGCAGCGACGCGCCGAAGAGCCCCAGCAGCACCAGGATCCCCGCCCTCCCCGAGGTGGGGTTGCGCGGCACCACCAGCGCGGTGAGCGCGATCATCCCGCCCTCGCCGCGGTTGTCGGCCTGCATCACGAACCCCAGGTACTTCACCGAGATCACCAGGATCAGCGCCCAGAAGATCAGCGACAGGATCCCCAGCACGTTCTCGGGACTGGGCGCGATCCCGCCCTCCGGGCGGAACGCCTCGCGCATGGCGTACAGCGGGCTGGTGCCGATGTCGCCGTACACCACGCCCAGCGCGGCGAACGCCAGCACGAACAGGTAGCGGCCCCGGGGCTGTTCCCGCTGCATCAGGCCCCGCTCCGGAGGTGGGTCCGGATTCCGCTCATGCCGTGCTCTCTCGACGGGTTGGCGCCAGGGCAGGCGCGGCGCGCGAGCGCGTAGGCGCGCCGCGGGGAGGCGGCGTTGGCCGGGGGGGCGCCGTCACAGCTCGATCTGCGCGCCCAGCTCCACCACCCGGTTAGGGGGCAGGGCGAAGAACGAGGTGGCGGTGCGGGCGTTGCGGCTCATCACCGCGAACAATTGCTCGCGCCACACGGCCATCCCCGGGCGCTTGGAGGGGATCAGCGTTTCGCGGCCCAGGAAGTAGGTGGTGTGGCCGGGGCGCAGGTCCAGCCCGCGCACCTTCAGCTCGCCCAGCGCCCTGGGGATGTCGGGGTCTTCCATGAAGCCGTAGCCCACCACGATGCGGAAGAACCCCTCGCCCAGCTCCTCCACCTCCACCCGCTCCTCGGGGAGCACGTGCGGCACCTCGCGCGTTTCCACGCTCAGGAACACGGTGGTCTTGTGCAGCACCTTGTAATGCTTGAGCGAATGCAGCAGCGCGGGGGGCGTGCCCTCGCGGCTGCTGGACATGAACACCGCCGTACCCGGCACCCGGTGCACCTGGTTCCGCTTCACGTCTTCCAGGAACATGCTGATCGGCAGCGTGGTCTCGGCCAGCCGCTGGCCCAGGATCCGCCGACCGGTTTTCCAGGTGGTCATCGCGATGAACACGGCCGCGCCCACCAGCAGCGGGAACCAGCCGCCGTGCTCGATCTTGGTGGCGTTGGCCAGGAAGAAGGCCAGGTCGATCACCAGGAAGAAGAACGCCGGCACCCCCGCCTGCACCCGCGTCCACCCGAAGCGCTCGCGCGCTACCACGTAGAAGAGCACGGTGGTGATCCCCATCGTCCCCGTCACTGCGATCCCGTACGCCGCGGCCAGGTTGCTGCTGCTGCGGAAGCCCAGCACCAGCGCGATGCAGGCCACCATCAGCAGCCGGTTCACGCCGGGGATGTAGATCTGCCCGATCTCGCGCTCGGAGGTGTGCTCCACGTCCACGCGCGGGCTGTACCCCAGCTGCACCGCCTGCCGCGTGAGCGAGAAGGCGCCCGAGATCAGCGCCTGGCTGGCGATCACCGCGGCGGCCGTGGCCAGCGCCACCATCGGGTAGAGGGCCCACGAGGGAGAAAGCCGGTAGAAGGGGTTCTCCACCGCCGCCGGCTCGCGCAGGATCAGCGCGCCCTGGCCGAAGTAGTTCAGCAGCAGCGCGGGGAGCGCCAGGCTGAACCACGCCAGCCGGATCGGGTTCTTCCCGAAGTGCCCCATGTCGGCGTACAGCGCCTCGCCGCCGGTGACCACCAGGAAGACCGAGCCCAGCACCAGGAACCCGAGGTAGCCGTGCTGGAACATGAAGCGCACGGCGTGGTGCGGGCTCACCGCCAGGAACACCCCCGGCATGCGCACCGCCTCGAGCAGGCCGAACACGGCGATGGTGAAGAACCACACCAGCATCACCGGCCCGAAGATGCGGCCGATGGCGGCCGTCCCCCGGCTCTGCACCAGGAACAGCCCCACCAGGATCACGATGGAGATGGGGATGATGTAGCGCTCGAAGAACGGGGTGGCCACGTTCAGCCCCTCCACCGCGCTCAGCACGGTGATGGCCGGCGTGATCATCCCGTCGCCGTACAGCAGCGCGGCGCCGAAGACGCCCATCAGCAGCAGCACCCGCCGCGAGCCCCGCGGCACGGCGCTGCGCGGCGGAGCGACCAGGGCGAGGAGCGCCAGGATCCCCCCCTCGCCGCGGTTGTCGGCCCTCATCACGAACATCAGGTACTTCACCGACACCACCAGGATCAGCGACCACACGATCAGCGACAGGATGCCGAGCACGTTGTCGTGCGTCGGCTTGATGCCGGTGGAATGGTGGAAGCACTCGCGCAGCGCGTAGAGCGGGCTGGTGCCGATGTCACCATACACCACCCCCAGCGCGCCCAGAGCGAGCGTGAAGAGGTAGCGCCCCTTCGGCTCGCCCCCGTGCGGATGCGATTCGGTCACGTTGTCCGGTCAGCCCGTCTATCTGGTTCGTATGCCGCATTGCGCGGCGCACGCTCTTCGTTGCAACCCCGGTGCCCCGCCCCCGGCGGCGCACCGTTCCACAAGCGGCGACAAGCTGCCGCCCGGCCCCCCCAGCGTCAACTGCGCGGGCACGCCGTGGGATCTACGGACCGAGACGGCGGCGGGTTGCGAATACATCCATGCTCGCGGCCGGGCGGATGAATCCGCGGCAACAACGGCCCGAAGTCCGCCTTCGCGGACTCCCACGCGTGCATCCGCGCGGACTCTCATCGCCTCGTGCGGACCGCGCGTCTTGTGCGCGGATGCCTCGTCGGCGCCGGCCGGAAGTCCGCGAAGGCACCACGAGGACGTCATTGCCGCCTCAACGGAAGACCCCTCCCCCGCCGCATCCTGCGCGGCCGGAGAGGGGTCTTCGCCCGTCGATCCTGCTTCTTGTCGTTCCGGCTCGTCGGCGCGCCGGAGGGGCGACGGTCAGTCGATCGCGCCGGCGGGGCCATCGTCGCCCGAGGCGGCGACGCCGCGGATGCCGAGCACGTCCTTGACCTTGGCCTCGATCTGCGCGGCCAGCTCGGGGTTCTCCTGCAGGAAGCCCTTGGCGTTCTCGCGCCCCTGCCCCAGCCGGACGTCACCGTAGCTGAACCAGGCGCCGCTCTTGGTGATCACGTCGTTCTCCACGCCCAGGTCGACGATGATCCCGTAGTGGTCGATGCCGACGTTGAACATGATGTCGAAGTCGGCCTGCTTGAACGGCGGCGCCACCTTGTTCTTCACGATCTTGGCGCGCGTCTTGTTCCCCACCAGCACCTCGCGGTCCTTGATGCTGCCGATGCGCCGGATGTCGATGCGCAGGCTCGCGTAGAACTTGAGCGCCCGCCCGCCGGTGGTGGTCTCGGGGTTGCCGAACATCACCCCGATCTTCTCGCGGATCTGGTTGGTGAAGATCACCGTGGTCTGCGAGCGGTTGATGGCGCCGGTGAGCTTGCGCAGCGCCTGGCTCATCAGCCGCGCCTGCAGCCCCACGTGGCTGTCGCCCATCTCGCCCTCGATCTCGGCGCGCGGCACCAGCGCCGCCACCGAGTCGATCACGATCACGTCGAGCGCGTTGGAGCGCACCAGCACCTCGGCGATCTCCAGCGCCTGCTCGCCGGTGTCGGGCTGGCTCACCAGCAGGTTGTCCACGTCCACGCCCAGCTTGCGCGCGTACTCGATGTCGAGCGCGTGCTCGGCGTCGATGAACGCGGCGATCCCCCCCGCCTTCTGCGCGTTGGCGATCACGTGCAGGCAGAGCGTGGTCTTGCCGGAGCTTTCCGGACCGTAGACCTCGGTGATGCGGCCGCGGGGGATGCCCCCGATGCCGATGGCCGCGTCGAGGTTGATGGCGCCGGTGGGGATGGCGGTCACCTTCACCATGGGCCCGTTGACGCCCATGCGCATGATGGAGCCCTTCCCGTACGCCTTCTCGATGCTGCCGATCGCCACGTTGAGCGCGCGCTTCTTGTCGTCGGCAGTGTCGCCCCTGGTGCTGATCATCTGTGCCTGGGCTCTCGTTGGAGGGAGGCGGAAGCTGTGGCCGTTCAGTACACCGCGCACCGGGCACGGTTCCCGAAGAACACCCGAAAGTTTACAGCGGCGGGGCGCCGCGCACAAGGGTTTCGTTCGCGGCCCCGGAAACTTTTCTCCGTCACGCCGTCAGCGGCCCCACGACGGCCTCGAAGGCGTCGCAGGCGCGCTCGATCCCCGCGTCGTCCACGTCCATGTGGGTCACCGCGCGCAGGCGGCGCGGGCCGAACTGCGTCATCCACACGCCGCGCCCGGCGAGCCCGGCCAGGATGCCTGCGGGGTCCAGCCGCTCGTCGGTCAGGTCCAGCATCACGATGTTGGTCTGCGGCTTGAGCGCCGCCACTCCGGGGAGCGCGGCGCAGCGGCGGGCCAGCCGGTCGGCGCGGGCGTGGTCCTCGGCCAGCCGTTCCAGATTGTGCTGCAGCGCGTACAGCCCGGCGGCGGCGAGGATCCCCACCTGGCGCATCCCGCCGCCCAGACGCCGGCGCAGCCGCCACGCCTTCTCCATCGGCTCGGCGCTGCCGGCCAGGATCGAGCCCACCGGCGCGCCCAGCCCCTTGCTGAGCGCGACCATCACCGTGTCGGCGTGGGCGGCGTAGGCGCTCATCGGCAGCCCGCTGGCGACGGACGCGTTGGGGAGGCGCGCGCCGTCCAGGTGCACCCGCGCGCCCCGTTCGCGCGCCGCTTCGGCCACCGCCTGCAGCTGCACCAGGCGAAGCACCCGCCCGCCCGCGTAGTTGTGCGTGTTCTCCAGGCACACCGCGGAGGTCCGCGGCAGGTACGGCGAGGGCGGGCGGATGGCGGCGGACACGTCGTCCACCGTCAGCAGCCCGTCGCGGGTCTGCACGGCGCGGAACTGGATGCCGCCCAGCTGCGGCGCCGCGCACTCCTCGTAGTTCAGCATGTGCCCGGTCGAATCGATCACCGCCTCGGTCCCCGGCTCGGCCAGGGTGAGGATGGCGGCCGTGTTCGCCATCAGGCCGCTGGGAAAGAAGAGGGCGCGCTCCTTTCCCAGCAGCTCGGCCGCGTGGCGTTCCAGCGCGGCCGCGGTGGGGTCGTCGCCCAGCACGGCGTCGCCCACCTCGGCCTCGGCGATGGCACGGCGCATCGGGGGCGAGGGCCGGGTCACCGTGTCGGAGCGCAGGTCTACCACGGGGTCGGTCGCGGACGGCATGGGGCGTCAGGCACTGGGGGTGGTGATGGTTCGCGAGCGAGACAAGATCCCCCCGCGCGCGCGTCCCGGCAATCCCTTGACGGCCGGGCTCATCCGTCCCCCGACTCGGCGGCCGCGGGGCGGCGGTGATGGTCGCCCCCTTCGGCGGCGCCGCGCAGGCCGATGCGCCCCTCGGCCTCGATCCCCAGCGCCTTCAGCACCTCCTGCAGCACGTTGCTCAGCTCGCTCATGGTCACGGTTGGTCCTCCACACCGGGTGAATGGGTTGGGAGCGCGCCGGGACGCGAGGGCGCAAAATATCCGCACATGGACAGTTCCAGCCCCATGGACGGACGGGCGGGGAGCCGCGAATCCCGCATCCGGCGGCGGCCATATTGCGCGGCGCCGCCACCCCGTGCAAGCACTTTGTGCAACTTCATGGCGCAGCGGTGCTTCGGGGGATTCGCGGCGCATTCGGGGTGTTCGGGCCCCGAATCCTGTCCCAGCGCAGGCGTGGAAGGGATGCCGCTCGTGCCAGTTGTGCCAAATCGCGTCTGCCAGGGCGTCGGGGGCGGTCTCGGCGCGTGTCCCGCTCGTGGAAACGAGTGCGGCCGGATCACGCCAGCGGGATGAACGGCCCGAGATCGCAGGAAAAACCAGAGGTCCCCATCTGATACGGAGACGAAGCAGCGCTCGGGGGCGGAATGGAAGTTGCCCCTCCGCTCCGCCTCCTTCGATTGTGGGAACGACGACCAGGAGGGTGATGATGGCAGAGCAATCCGGGACCGGCGGGATGGGCGACGCGGGGCGCGGCTCCGGGAGCGAGGACGCCTCGGAGGCGCGCGAGCACGTGCGCGCGGCCGAGGAGAACCGTGACGCGCTCGAGGCACAGAGCCGCCGCACCGAGGCCACCGCGCCCGACAGCGTGGACACGCCGGTCGGCGGCCGGGGCGCGATGAACCAATCCGGCACCGCGGGCGGCACCACGTCCACCGGCGGCACAGCCTACGACGCGTCGGGCTCCGGCCGCGGGTCCGAGGACGCGAGCCAGGCCCGCGAGCACGTCCGCGCCGCCGAGGAAAACCGCGACGCGCTGGCCGACGAGAACCGCCGGGTCGAGAACACCACGCCGCCCGACGTGAACACCGGCCGCTGAGGCGCCTCCACGGCACGGAACAGGCGGCGCATCCCCCGTGGATGCGCCGCCGTTCGTTTTCTTCCACCTGCCCCGGCCGATGCGCGCGAGAGAGATCCTGGAGACCTGCCTCTACGCAGATGATCTGGAGGCGGCGGAGCGTTTCTACACCGACGTGCTGGGGCTGGTGAAGATCACCGCGGTGCCTGGGCGGCACGTGTTCTTTCGCTGCGGCGGGCGGGTGTTCCTGGTGTTCGATCCCGCGAAGACGTCGCCGGAAGGTGGCCCGGTTCCCGGCCACGGCGCGCAGGGCCCCGGCCACGCCTGCTTCGCGGCGACGGACGACGAGCTGGATCGATGGCGCGACCACCTGCGCGCGAACGGCGTGGAGGTCGAGACGGAGGTGGAGTGGCCGGGCGGCGGGCGCTCGCTCTATTTCCGCGACCCGGCGGGGAACAGCATCGAGCTCGGCACGCCCCGCATCTGGGGGATCGAGGAGGCGGAGACGTTCGGGTGACGGCCCTGGGCCGCGCCTTCATCAGCCCTGTGATCCAGCGACTGCATGTCCGGATTGGGTACCCTGATCTTCATCCCCCGCCCCGCCGAACCGCGGGAGAAAGGGAGAACTGCATTCACGCGCGAAGGCCCGCGGACGAACCGCGGGCCTTCGTGGAAGCTCGGCACCCCGCACCCGTTACTGCTTCGGCGCCGCTTCCGCGGGGACGTTCTGGCCGGGCCGCGTGGGCGAGGCGGGCTGCCCGGGCTCGGGGCGGCCCTGGCGGGCGGCCTGCGCCGCGGCGGGGTCGCTCACCACGCCACGGGCCTGCCGGGCGGCCTTCTCGCGCGCCTCCTGCACGCCCTGCCGGTCGAACAGGTCGACCATGTTCAGCACCTCGGGCGGCGGGTTGTAGGTGGGCTTCTTCCGCGACGCCGTCTCGCGCTCGAGGCCGGCCGCCACCTGCTCGTAGTGCGAGCCGGGGTTCCACAGGATCCAGTCGTCGAAGCCCACGTCGTACACACCCTGCTTCTGCTCGCGCAGCTGCTGCGGGCCGTAGTCCTGGTGGTTGCGGCCCAGCCAGGTGGCGTTGAACGCCTGCAGCCACACCAGCACCCGCGCCGGCGTGACCCCCGCCTCGCGCAGGCGGTCGTTGCGCAGCCGCGCCATCCCGGCGCTCTTGAAGATGGTCTGGTACGGCATCAGGTCCGGCCTGGGCACACCCGGAAGGTGCACCGGCAGGTAGTGCGACGGGTACATCATCGGGTTCACGTGGTCGGCGGTGCTGGCCACCGTCTCCCACTGCTGCCCGATGTTCACGTCCTTCGGATCGTTGGGCACCAGGCCGAACACGTCGGCCTGGATCATCACGCCCAGCGGGTGCAGGCGGCGCTTGGCCTCGTTCAGGAACGCGGCGATGGCGTCGCTGCGGTCACCCTTGGCCAGCGGGTGCACCTGCGGCGGGAGGCTGGCGTACGGCTCGGCGAAACGCACGTAGTCGTACTGGATGGCGTCGAAGCCGGCGCGCGCGGCCTGCTCGGCGATCTGGATGTTGTAGTTCCAGACGTTGGAGTCCCACGGGCTTACCCAGGTGTTCCCCTTCTTGTCGTGCCAGAGGCCGCCGCCGGGCGCCTTCACGCTCCACTCCGGCTTCGCCTTGCTCAGGATCGGGTCCTTGAAGACGACGATGCGGGCGATGGCGTACAGGTGGTGCGCGTGCATCGTGTCCACCAGCGCCTTCAGGTCGCGGATGGTGACTTCGCCCGGCTGCTCCAGCGAGTGCTGCAGCGGCAGGTCGGTGTGGTACCGGATCCCCTTCTCGTCCTTCACGTCCACCACGAAGGCGTTGATCTCGGTCTCGTCGGCGATCTTGAGCAGTTGCGGCAGGCGGGTGCGCGACCCGGCGGCGTAGGCGTTGATGTACAGCCCGCGGATCTGCGCCGGGGCGTTGTCGCGCACGTCGCCCTGCGCGTTGCTCCCGGGCGTCTGGGGCGACGCCGTGGCCTGCGCCGAGTCACGCCGCGCGCCGGCGGCGCTGTCACCGCCGGCCTGTGCGCCGCCGGTGCGCGCGGGGGCGTCGTTGCCGCACGCCGCCGCCAGCGCGAGCGCCGCCACCGCCGCGGCGCGAAGGATCGGGTTGTTCATCTGCGTGGGACCTGCCTGCCTGGGCGAGAGTTGCCGGTTTCGGCGCTTGTGCCGGCGACAAAGATGCGGTTGGGGGATGCGCTTCCGCGAGGGGCGACGGCGTCCGGTTCACACGGCCGGTGTGTACCGCCCGGCCCGCCGGATGTTGCACCCCGAAGTCCCACTTCGTCCAATCCGTGCCATCTCGGAAACAGATGAACAGCACCAGCGGTCACACGGAGCAGCGGAGAAGAACGGAGAAACGGAGAAACGGCTTCGACCGGTTGCAGTTCTCCGCTCCTCCGTTGCCCTCCGCTGCTCCGTGTGACCCCGCGGTTGCGGTGCCCCAGGCCGGATCACGGAGTTGCGGGCGGCGTCCAGACGTTGTTGGCGCGGTTCGCGTCGGGGAACTGGCCGCGAGGGTCGATCTCCACGCGCGTCACCGTACCGGAGGTGGGGACGGAGAGCGTGGTGGTGCGCGTCCCGCCGCCGCGCAGCCACTCTTCCACCGGCACCTCGCCCTCGGTGATCACGCCGGTGCTGCTGGTGACGGCCACGAACGCCGGCATCGGGTTCTCCCCCAGGTCGCGGACGACGACTTCCACGCCGCCGCTGACCGGGCGCACGGATTCGACCGCCTGGTCCAGCACGCCGGTCTCGAAGAACCACGGGTACCAGAACCAGTCCAGGTCGCGCCCGGCCACCCGCTCGACGGTGTTGAAGAAGTCCCACGGCTGCGGGTGCCGGTAGCTCCACGCGGCCGCGTACTCGCGCATCGCCCGGTCGAACGTCGCGTTCCCCAGCACGCCGCGCAGCGCGTTCAGCACCACCGCCGGCTTGGTGTACGCCGCGACCGTCCGCGCGCCGTAGGGCGTCACCAGGTCGGTGTGGCGCATCAGCGGCACCTCGGCGTCGCGCCCGGCGACGGTGAGGTACGTCTCGCGCGTCGTCCGCGCCGGGTCGGTGCCGGGGAAGAAGTCGCCCGCCGCCCGGTCCTCGTGGTAGCTGTTGATCCCCTCGTCCATCCACGCGTACCGCGCTTCGTCGCTGCCGACGACCATCGGGAACCACTCGTGCCCCAGCTCGTGGGCGATCACCGACTCCAGCGCCTCGGCCTGGTTGGGGCGGGCGATGAAGACGAGCATCGGGTACTCCATCCCCCCGATCGGCCCCTCGGCGATGGTGGCCTGCTCGTACGCATACGGCTGGATCAGGCCGCTGAGATAGGTGATGGCGTGCTGCCCGTACCGCCACGCCCGCTCCCACCCGGGCGCGCCCGCCCGGTACAGCGCGTGGACCGGCACCGGCCGGCGCCCACCCGCCGCGTCCGGCACCGTCGCACGGGCCGCGTCCCACAGGTACTTGTCACTCGTGGCGAAGGCGAAGTCGCGCACGTTCCCCGCGTGGAAGCGCCAGGTGAGCCGCCCGTTGGACGGCCGCGCCAGCGCCGCACCCGATGCGAGGTCCGCCACAGTGACGACGTGCACCGGCGTGCTGTCCGCCTGGGCCGCGCGGGCCAGGCGGTCGCGCGTCTGCGGCGAGAGCACCTCCGCTGCGTTCGCGAGCGTGCCGGTCGCGCCCACGATCCACCCCGCGGGGAGCGTCAGCTCCACGTCGAAGTCGCCGTACTCCAGGTAGAACTCGCCGTCGCCCAGGTACGGCGTGGCATCCCACCCGCGCAGGTCGTCGTAGACGGCGATCTGCGGATACCACTGGCCCACCACGAAGGCGCGGCCGCCCAGCGCGTCCTCCCACGCGGTGCGGAAGGTGGGCGCGGGCGGCACCTTGTGGTGCCAGTCGATCTCCAGCACCGTGCTGTCGCCCGGCATCAGCGCCCTTGGCAGCATCAGCCGCGCGAGCGTCCCCTCCACCGCGTACGCGGCGGCCGGCCGCGCCACCGTCTGCATCACCCCGATCCGCGCGGCGGGGACCGAGTCGAGCGCCGTCCCCTGCACCGCCACGCGCTCCAGCGTCACCCCCCCGGTGTTGGGCGCCACCCGGTTCCGCCGCGCGTTCTCGGTGTAGATGTTCTGGTACAGGTTGAGCACGATGCTGGTGAGCGTGTCCGGCGAGCGGTTGCGGTAGACGATGCGCTCGCTGCCGCGCAGCAGCGTGGTCGCCGGGTCCAGCTCGGCCCGGATGCGGTAGGCGACGGACTGCTGCCAGTAGCGCGGCCCCGGCGCGCCGGTGTTCGTCCGCGTCCCCGCCGCCAGCCCGCGCCGGAACGCCTCGTTGGTCGGCACCGGCCGCACGTTCCACCGCCGCAGCGAATCCGCCGCTACGTTCGCGGGCGCCTCGGCCGGCGCCACCCGCGTTCCCGGTGCGCACCCCGCCGCCAGCACCGCCACCGCCACGATCTTCCGCACGTTCATTCGTTCTCCCGGTACTGCTCGAAAGGTTAACAGAATACCAGTTGGCACAGCGCTAGAATGGCTGTACCTTCTGTTCATGTCAAAACCAAGAGTGTACATCGAGACCACGATCCCGAGCTTCTACCACACCACTCGGACGGGACGATTCGCCAGTGTCCGCCGTGACCTGACGCGCCGGTGGTGGGATGGCGAGGCCTCGCAGTATGAACTGGTCACCAGCGAAGCCGTTCTCGACGAGCTGGCCGGTGGCAACTATCCCAGCCGCCAAGCCGCGGAGGCGCTCGTCGAGAATCTGCCTGTTCTTGAGATCACCGACGAAATCGCGGATACCGTGCAGGCGTACTTCTGGCACCGCTTGATGCCGGCAGACCCACGTGGAGACGCGGTTCACCTGGCGTTCGCTTCACACCATCGGTGCGACTTCCTTCTGACGTGGAACTGTCGCCATCTGGCCAATGCTAATAAGTTTGGACATATCCGGCGTGTGAATGACCTCCTTGGGCTATTCGTGCCCACGCTGGTCACCCCTCTGCAGCTACTGGGGGAAAGCGATGACGAAATCGACTGATCCGTTCTACGACGACGGCGAAGAGGTGATCGCCGAGGTGCGCGCCGTCCGCCATCGGATCTCCGCGCAGTTCGGCCATGATCCTTACAAGCTGGTAGCGTACTACAAGGAACGGCAGCGGCGACATGGGGATCGGCTGATCCCCGCGCCCAAGCCGGAGCGCAAGGATCAATCCGCGGCCTGATCGGGCGCGGAAGCTCTGTGTGAAAATGGCGGCCACCGACTGTGGCCGCCATTTCGTTTTCATCGCTGTACCGAACCCTCACGGCGCGCGCCAGCCGTTGTTGCCGCGGTTCACGTCGGGGAAGAGCTGCTCGGGGTCCAGGTCCACGCGCGTCACCCGGCTGCTGACGGGGATGGTCACCGTCACGGCACGGGTGCTGGGGGGGCCCAGGAAGCGCTCCACGGGGATCGTCTGGCGCACCGGGCCGGCGTCGGTGGTCACCACCAGGATCGCGGGCGCGGGGATCTGCCCCAGGTCGCGCACCGTCACCGTCACGTTCCCCGGCGCGGTGGTCACCTGCCCGATCGCCAGGTCGAGCGTGGCGTTGGTGAAGAACCACGGGTTGAAGAACCAGTCCAGGTTGCGCCCCGACACCCGCTCGAAGGTGTTGAAGAAGTCCCACGGATACGGGTGCTTCAGCATCCACTCGTTGATGTAGGTGCGCATGGCCAGGTGGAACACGCTGTCGCCCAGCACCGTGCGCAGCGAGCGCATCACCGTCCCCGGCTTGTAGTAGCCGGCGATCCCCAGCTCCATGTCGCCCAGCTGGTCGGCGTTGCGCATCAGCGGCACGTCGCCGCGCTTGCCGGCGTTGGCCAGGTAGAAGTTGCGCGACTCCTCCCAGTGGTTGGTGCCGGGCCAGTAGGCGTTGAAGGCCAGCGCCTCCTGGTAGGTGTTGATCCCCTCGTCCATCCACGCCGCGAACGCCTCGTCGCCCCCCACCATCATGGGGAACCACTCGTGCCCCACCTCGTGCGCCACCACCTCGTGCAGGCTCTTCTCGCCCTGCGTGGGCCGGCCCACGAACACGATCATCGGGTACTCCATCCCGTAGATCGGCCCCTCGGTCACCGTGATCTGCGGGTAGATGTACGGCACCTCCTCGCGGCTCAGGTACTCGATGGTGGCGTCGCCGTGGCGGATGGCGTTGTCCCAGAAGAGCGCGCCGGGGCGGTAGAACGAGTACACGGGGATGTACTTCACCCCGCCGCCGGCCTGCGGGATGGCGCCGCGGGTGGCGTCCCAGTAGTAGCGGTTGCTGGTGGCCCAGGCCACGTCGCGCACGTCGCGGGCGGTGTAGCGCCAGGTGACCTTCCCGTTCGTCCCCGCCACCGTGCCGCGCCCGATGTTCTGCTGCCCCACCACGCGGACGGGCGAGTCGGTCTGCATCGCCTGCGCGAGCCGCTGGCGCACCTCGGGGGTCAGCACCTGCTCGGGGTTCTGCAGCGTGCCGGTGCCCGCCACCAGCCACCCGGCGGGCGCGGTGATCGCGTAGTCGAAGTCGCCGTAGTCCAGGTAGAACTCGCCCTGGCCCACGTACGGCGTCACGTCCAGCCCCATCACGTCGTCGTAGACGGCGATCTGCGGGTACCACTGCGCCACCTGCAGCACGCGGCCGCCCAGCGCGTCCTCGAAGCCGGTGCGGGGCGCGGTGGCCGGCGGCACGCGGAAGTTCCACTCGAACTCGAAGGTGGCGCTGTCACCCGAGGCGATCGCGCGCGGCAGGTACACGCGCCCCAGCGTCCCGTTCTCGTACCACCCCGCGGTGACGTTCACCGCCGCCAGGTTCTGCTCGATCTGCGCCGCCTGCAGCTGGGCGAGCGTCTGCCCCTGCGCGGCCACCCGGGTCAGCTTCAGCCCGCCCGTCACCTGCCGGAACAGGTTCTGGTACAGGTTGACGACGATGAAGCGGAGCGTGTCGGGCGAGTTGTTCACGTACGTCACCCGCTCGCGCCCCGACACCCCGAGCGAGTCGGGCGAGACGTTCGCCTCGATGGAGTAGCGCACCCGGTTCTGCCAGTAGCGCCGGCCGGGGGCGCCGGTCTCGCTGCGGGTGCCGTTGCGGACCGCCGCCTGGAACTCGGGGATCACGGGCACCGGCGCCACCAGCGGGCGCGGCGCGGTGTCGGCCGCCGCGCCGCGCGGCACCGGCGCCACCAGCGGCTCGGCCACGGGCGCGCATGCGGCGAACAGGCCGGCGCACAGCAGCGCCGCGCCGAAAACAGGCTTCCTCGACAAGGTGGGTCTCCGCGCTGGGGTCCGGACCTGCGGACGATCAGGAAAAACGCTCATGCCGCGCAAATCAAAACACGGGCCAGCATACGCGCAGCGCCCGCCCCTCGCAACGGAAGGGCGGGCGCTTTCTGGATTCGACCCACGTCGGCGTGGGGAGATGACCCTACAGCGCCATCTCCATCTCGATCTCGGGCGAGTAGATCGTACCCGGCACGAAGCGGAAGCCGGCCTTCTCGTAGCTGCGCAGCGCGGGGCGGTTCTGCGGCTCCACGGACAGCCACAGGCCGCGCAGCTCCATCGTGCGGGCGAACTCCACCGACAGACGGTTCACCTGCGTGCCCACGCCCTGGCCGCGCACCTCGCGGGCCAGGAAGATGGCGTACTCGCTCACCCCCGGGCGCTCCGTGGGCAGGAGCATCGAGTGGCCCACGATGTGGCCCTCGCGCTCGATCACCAGGTGCGTGCCGTTGGGGAGGATCGTGTCCAGCCAGCGCTGGATGCGCGGGAGACCCGCGGGCGGAAGCCCCTGCGCGGCCCGCTTGGGGTCGAAGCCATCGTAGAAGCCTTCCAGCGCCGCGCGGTCGGCGGGCGCCAGCTCACGGACGGTGAACATCCGTCCTTCCTTGTCGTGCAGGTGGGCGGGTAAAAGGGGGGCCACGGCGGGAACCTGGGGCGCGTCGGCGAGGGCGGGCATCTAGAAGCCCAGCCCCCACCCGCGCAGCAGCGGATAGGCCTGGCGGCGCAGCGATTCGAAGGTGCGGCGGTTGGTGGCCTCGATCTCGTCGCGCCGCGGCACGCCGGGATAGGTGCCCGCCGGGTCGCGCAGGCGCTCGGGAAGGAGGTCGGGGGCCTCGCCCTGCCAGCGGTCCAGCCACGCGCGGGGGACCAGGTCCGGCGCCTGCTGCCCGCTCAGCCCCGACCACACCAGCGTCCACGCGCGCGGGACGACGGTCCAGACGGCGTAGCCGCCGCCGCCCGTCGCCACCACGCGGCCGTTGCAGACGCGGTCCGCCGTCTCGCAGACGATGCGCACCGTCTCCTCGTACAGCTTCGTGGTGGCGCGCAGGTGGGTGAGCGGGTCCAGCACGTGCCCGTCGCAGCCGTTCTGCAGGACGATCACGTCGGGCTGGAACGCCTCCGCCACCTCGGGGATCAGCCGCTCGTGCAGCGAGATCCAGCTCGCGTCCTCGGTGAACGCCTCGAGCGGCAGGTTCAGCGAGTAGCCGTAGCCGTCGCCGTCGCCCAGCTCGTCCACGAACCCGGTGCCGGGGAACAGGTAGCGGCCGCTCTCGTGGATGGAGAGCGTGAGTACCTCGGGATCGCGGTAGAAGATCCCCTGCACGCCGTCGCCGTGGTGCGCGTCGTAGTCGATGTACAGCACCCGCGCGCCGTGCGCCTCGCGGATCCAGGCGATCGCCGCGGCCAGGTCGCTGTACACGCAGAACCCCGAGCCGCGGTCGCGGTGCGCGTGGTGCAGCCCGCCGCAGATGTTGAAGGAGCGCGTCACCTCGCCGCTCATCACCAGCTCCGCCGCCTGGATGCTCCCGCCCACCACCAGCGAGGTGACCTCGTGCATCCCCGGAAAGACGGGGGTGTCGTCGGTCCCCAGCCCGTACTTCCACGCGTCGGAGGTGTCGGCGCCTTCGCGGCTGAAGCGCTTCACCGCGTCGACGTACGCGGCGGAATGGACGCGCAGCAGCTCGCCGTCGGTGGCCGAGCGCGGGGCGACGATCGGGGTGTCGGGCCCGCCGGCCAGCTCCATCGCCTCGATCAGGGAGACGGCCAGCTCCAGCCGCTTGGGGTTGAAGGGGTGGTCGGGGCGAAAGAAGTAGCCGGTGACCGCCGGGTCCCAGATCAGCGCCGTGCGGTGCCCGCTCACGCGCCCATCCCCTTGCGCAGGTCGGTCTCCAGGCTCGGCCACCCGACGGTGAAGCCGGCGCGCTCCAGCGCCTCGATCGCCTCGCGCGGGTCGATGGTGCCCACGTGGATGATGGTGATCTTGCCCCCGTCCTGGCCGCGCGGCAGCACCATCAGGCTGGTGACGTTCAGCTTCAGGTCTCCGCCCACGATCCCCAGCGCCCGCGCCAGCTCGCCCGGCCGGTCGGGGATCAGCACCTCCAGGCGCGACGAGGGGCCGCCGGCGGACAGGACCTCGGCGAACGCGGTGAGCACGTCGGTCTCGGTGATCATCCCCAGCAGCCTGCCGTGCGCGTCGACCACGGGGAGCGCGCCGATGCGGTGGCGGCAGAGCTGCTTGGCCGCGTCCTCCACCGAGTCGAGCGGCCCGGTGGTGATCACCTCGCGCGTCATCACCTGCTCCACCGGCGTGCGCTCCAGGAACGCGGCGCGGTCGGCGTCGGCCACGGTGAGCGGCGACGGCATGGCGGTGCGGATGTCGCGGTCCGACACGATCCCCGCCAGCTC